>CAMWNT010000013.1 GCA_947175695.1 uncultured Porphyromonadaceae bacterium | reverse complement strand
TGCGGGAGCGGGTGCCGGAGTCGATGCGGGAGCGGGTGCGGAAGTAGTCTGCACAGGCTGCGAAGCGATCGACGACGAAGTCAGCGGAGTGCGGATTGCAAATGAAGCGCAAATGCTGACAACGCAGATGAAGATTGCCAGGCCCCATGTGGCTTTTTCAATGAAGTCGGTGGTTTTGCGATAGCCCAGATACTGGTTGCCGCCGGAATAATCGGAGGCGAGACCGCCACCTTTTGATTTCTGGATGAGCACTACGCAGACGAGGAGCACACAGGCCACTACGATGAGGATGCTGAGAAAGATATACATTTTATTGAAAATTGTGATTATACGATATTGCGGAGTCCGATGCCGATTGCGACGCCGATTGCAGCACGCTTGACGGCATTGGAATCCGGATTTTTTCGGTTTTTATTAATTGCGTTTGGAGTTATTGATAATCAATTTTCTGAGGAAACGCATTTGATCTGCAAAGTAAATACTTTTTTCGGGATTTTTCAAATTTAATTCCTCAATAATTTCCAAAGCTTTGGTATAATTCCCGTTTTTTATGAGAATGCGGGCGAATGACTCTGTCAGCGCCGGGGATTCTTCGGTAGCTACAGGCTTCCGGCGAGTACTTTTTGGCGTGGGTGGAGGCACAGCCTTGAGAAATGAGTCGATGGCCGATGAGGTGGAGTCGTCGGGGGCGGGAGCTGACTCGGATGCCTGACGATCGTCAAGAGTGGAGAGATAGTCGATGGCGGGAGTCGGCGCCGGAGTCGGGCTGCCGAAGTGGGTGAGAAACGTGTCGATGGTGTCGACGGTAGAGACGTTGCGGGGTGTGTTGCCCGGATAGAGATCGGCGAGTGATTCGGAATTAAGACCGAGTATTTCGGCAAGATCGGCCGGGTCGCCGACGTTGACGGCTACAATGCGCCGCAGCCGACTGCGCGTCTCTTCATCAGGGGCGTTGGGGATGGCCTTGAGAGCCGCATAGGCGAAGTATGGATATTTTTCAAGAAGATCGGTCGGTGACATATCTTTTGGAAGCGCTAAATTTGAGGGGATGATGGAGGGCCTACCAGTTGCCGAGCGTGGCGTTGAAGATCAGATCCACAAGCTCTTCGCATATCTGCTGGCATAATTCGTCTTGCACATCGATCAGCAGAAGGTCGGAGCTAAACTGGCGATAGGCCGAGAAGTTCTGGTCGATGTTGTTGGCCGGATTGTTGTGGTCGGTGTATTTGATATGGACTGTGATTGTCAGTCGCGTCTCAGTGGCGTAAGCGTCTTCTCCGACAGCCTGCGGGGAGAGGTTGTAGCCGGTGATTTCACCGGTCATTTCGCCGTCGGCATTGCCGTCGACGATCTGCAGGCGCGTCTGTCGGGTGATGGCGTCCATCAGCTGGTTTTGGAATTCTTGTTGCAGCGGGGGATAGACGAGGGCCGCGCGGATCGGGAATTCCGTGACGTTGATGGTCTTGTAGACATCGTAATTGATAGCCGACCCGTTGAATTTATAGCTGATCCGGCATGACGTCAGGATCGTCATGAGGAGCATCACGAGTGAGACGCACATAATGAAGTTGCGTCGGCGGGTGGTGAAGAAGCGCCCGAGGCGTTGTGCACTCGGGGTATGATGGCGTTCAGTCGAGCCCATATTCACGTATTTTTCGATAGAGAGTCCGGGGAGATATGTTGAGTTGTTGAGCAGTCAGTTTTTTATCGCCGTTGTTGCGTCGCAGAGCGGCGGCGACGGCTTCGCGTTCGGCCTCTTCGAGGGTCAGCGCCGGAGCGTCGTTGTCGGCATAATTGGAGCTTCCGTCGGAAGTCACTACAATGCCGTCAGCCTCGGGATAGGGAGAAAGAAGATCCTTGGCCGAGGGGCGGGGCGGAAGCTTGGCCGGAATAGCGGCGGATGGACGCGTGAATTCGGTTGAGGCCGTAGTGTGGCGCCGATCGATATCGGCGGTGGTGGATGTTGCGATAATCTCTTTCAGCTCTGCGATCTCGCTTTTTAGGGCGAAGAGGGTCTGCCATAGAAATTCGCGTTCCTGCTCGTAGGAATGCGAGTCGGCGTAGGGTACATTGCTATGGCCTGACGCTTCGCCGGAAGCGATGGGGAGGAGATTGAGCAGGTCGGCGCGAGAGATCTCTTCGCCGGCATTGAAGAGAGCGAGTTGCTCGACAACGTTTTTGAGCTGTCTGACATTGCCGGGCCAGCGATAGAGGGTCATTGCCCTTCGGGCCTCATCGGAGAATGTAATGGGGCGTGTCAGATATTTTTCGGCGAAATCGGAGGCGAATTTGCGTGCTATGAGCAACACGTCGTCGCCACGGTCGTGGAGGTTGGGCACATCGATGATGACGGTCGACAGGCGATAGTAGAGGTCTTCGCGGAATTTCCCGGCTGCCACGGCGCGCAGAAGGTCGACATTGGTGGCGGCGACAATGCGCACATCGGTGTGTTGCACGCTTGATGAACCGACTTTTAAGAACTCGCCTGATTCGAGCACTCTCAGCAGCCTCGCCTGGGTTGTCAGCGGAAGCTCGGCCACTTCATCGAGGAAGATTGTGCCGCCGTCGGCCTCTTCGAAATAGCCTTTGCGGGTGGCCACTGCTCCGGTGAATGATCCTTTTTCATGTCCGAAGAGTTCGGAGTCGATAGTGCCTTCCGGAATTGCGCCGCAGTTGACAGCGATATATTTGCGATGTTTGCGAGAGCCGCAGTTATGGATGATGCGTGGAAAGAACTCCTTGCCGGCGCCGCTTTCGCCGGTGACGAGCACCGACAGATCGATCGGCGCCACTTTCACAGCGCGTTCGATCGCGTTGATCAGTGCCGGGGAGTTGCCGATGATTGAGAAGCGTTGTTTGATGCGCCTGACGTCGTCGGAGATTATCGGGAGATCCATTTCAGAGAGTCGTTTTTCAGTTTTCAGTTTAGGGGGAGAGCGAAAAGATTCCTCAGGGGCGGCTTATGCCGCGGTCGAGGAGGCGGCGTTTGACCTGCATTCTGGCCGCGCGCGGCGTCATGCCGATCATGAGTATGGCCAATCGATTGGTCAGCCCGTTGATGTATTGCGCTTTCCCTTTGAAGAGGCGTTTTATGGCGTTGCGGGCGAAGCGGTCGGGGCGTTCGATCGCGCCGATTCGCAGCGCGAGCCGCTTGAGATTGTCGGGAAGTCCGAATAGATCGGTGGCTATTCCGCCGGGGCAAGCCACCATCACATTGACTCCGTAGTCGCGCAGTTCGTAGTGAAGCGCGCGCGAAAACGCACGGATATATGCTTTGGTCGAGGAATACATCGCCAGCCCGGGCATCGGCATCCAGCACGACATGGAGCTCATGTTGAGAATATATCCCGCTCCTTTCTTGCGGAAAAAACGCCCGAATTTGACCGACAGATTGGTTGTTGCCCTGACGTGGAGACTGATGAATGCATCGATTTTGGCCTCCGGAATATCAGTCACTTCGGCGAATGAAAATATTCCGGCGTTGTTGATGAGTATGTCGGGATCGAGGCCTAAATTTTGAAGAAATGCGAATATCCGGTCGGGGGCATCCTCGCGGCAAAGGTCGATAGTCAGCGGATAGGTCTTTACTCCGAAGTCGGAGGCTATCGCGGCGGCGGCCTCTACAAGCGGAGTGTCGTCGATGCTGACCATGACGAGGTCGTGTTTCAATCGGGCGAGGGCGCGGCAGAATTCGAGTCCGATTCCACCCGACGCGCCGGTCACAACAGCTGTCATAATTGGAGTGGGTTTTGATATCGTCGGTGATGGGGCGTATCGCGGAATTAATTCCGGCGATCGCGCTCCCGGATCTTTTCGATCTCCCGGCGTATGCCGGGAGTGAGGTCGTCGGGATTCATGTGTTTGTGGCAAGCCATTTCGAGGCTATACATTCGGGCGATGCAGTAGTTGACGTGGTCGCATCCGCAGCGGTGGGTGGTGTCGGCCTTCATCCGGTTGACGAAGTCGGGCTCGTTGAGCAGCGCGCGTCCCATCTGCACGAATTCGAAGCCTTCGGCGAGCACTTTCTCTGCTCCCGGCCTGTCGATGACGCCTCCGACATAGATCAGCGGCATTTTAAGCTCGGCGCGGAATCTGCGGGCGTCGTCGAGGAAGTAGAGGGGCTCGAAGCGTTCGGGCTTGATCATGAAGCGCCCGGCGAGACGGACTCCATATTTGAGCCATAGCTGCTTCATATAGTGGGTCATTGTATGGATGGGCATTTCGCCGCGCATGACATACATCGGCGCTTTGCTGACGAATCCGCCCGAGAGCACCATCGCGTGGACTCCATGCTGTTCGATCGCCTTGGCGACAGTCAGGCAGTCGTCGATCTCAAGTCCCCCTTTGAAGCCATCGCGCATATTGGTCTTGACGATGACGCCCATGTCGTTGCCGGCCTGACGCATCACTTCGTCGAGACATAGATGCATGAAGTGCATGCGGTTTTCGAGCGAGCCTCCGAATTCATCGCGTCGGCGGTTGGTGTAGGGGGAAAGAAACTGGGAGATGAGATAGCCGTGGCCGGCGTGCACTTCGACACAATCGAATCCGGCGTCGCGGGCTGTATTGACGGCTTGGCCGAAATCACGTGCCAAAGCTATGAGCTCGTCTTTCTTAAGCCCGCGGCAGATTGTCGGGGAGTAGAGGTTGAATCCGGTGTTGGGAGCTACGGGAATTCCGCCTGCTGTGCGGATATGAGTCATATTGCCGCAATGTCCGATCTGGATCGATGCCTTGGCGCCACGGGAGTGGATGCCGTCGGTGATTTCCCGCAGCGGGGCGATGATCTCCGGGCGGAGCCATAGCTGTGAGTCGAATGAAAGAGCCGAGCGGCAGATGCCGGCATATGCGAGAGTTGTCATGCCGACTCCCCCTTCGGCGACGCTCCAATGGTAGTCGCGCAGCATGGGGGTCGGATTGTTGTCGCGTCCCATACCCTCGAAGGCTGCCGAGCGGATGGTGCGGTTACGCAGAGCGACGGGTCCTATATTGGCCGGAGTGAAAAGCATTTTTAATATATGAAGGGGATGATGTAATGGCGGTTGAGTGAAGAGTATTCCTCGCCAAACATTGAAATATATTTTTTATGAGTGGCGCGGGCGCGGGGAGCGAGGTTGGCGAATGTCCATAATACGAACACGACTCCGGGCAGACTCCATGTCAGGATGGCGAAGCCGACCCATTCGGTCAGTTCGCCAAGATAGTTGGCGGAAGTGACATATCTGTACATCCCGCCACGCGGAATGTAATGTCGCGTGTCTCCCGGACTGCGGAGCGAGCGGATGATGGCATCGGAATGGATATTGATCGCCATCCCAATGAAGAAAACGACGCATCCCAGAATGAAGAGCGGCGAATAGAGCCATTCCACCGGATATTGAGGCGCGGGGTTGAGATAGAAAAACCATCCGCCGATCATATATCCGTTAAGCATATTGAATGTGATTCCGGAGAGGATGATGGATAGGGGCATTTTGCTTTTCCCCTTTATCAGGAGCGGGAAGATAAACGACCGTTGGAAATAGTGGAGCAGGAAGAGTGAGGTCATCACTATGAGGGTCGGCTCGCCGCGACGCGGCGAAAGGAGCCACATGGCGAGCATGGCGAAAAACACGGGCGCCTCCATGATGATCCATCCGAGGCGATTGCTGATGGCGGGCCCCCATTTACGGTCGTAGGCTATTCCATAGCCGGGGGTGATGCGTTGCAGAGCGATGAATACGATGCAGGCAAGCACCACCATCAGCGCGAGCACCGTGAAATATATTGTAGATGAAAACACTGTAATTTGCGGGATCTTGTTAGAAAAAATCGGCATGATTATGACGCCGGCCCCGTCGGGATCTGTCAGTCGCAGGGAGGCGCATGATTCCGAAATATGCAAAATTACAAAAAAAAATCGAGAAGCTTTCGTAAAGATGTAAAAAAATCCCCCGCGACGCAGGAGCGTGCGGGGGATCCTATGGATAGCGTGCGGAATGGATTCCGCGTCGGGTTTATTTCACAATGACTTTGTATGAGCGACGTCCGACTGTCACAACGTATACGCCGGATTCTACGGCATATGCGGAGTGGGCGGATGCGTTGACTGCCTTAGCGACGATCTTGCCGTCGGCTGCCGCGATGACAGTTTCCTGTCCGGCGAGGTTGATGACGTTGATCACACCCTTGCCTGCAACGACTGCGACATCACCGGAAATTTCATCGACTGACGATCCGATCACAGTTACGTGGTTCGAGGGAGCGCCTGCTGCGAGGTGGCCGTCGATGTCGGAGTTGGCGACAACGTAGTAGCGGTAGGCAGCGTCGTTGAAGTTGGTGTCGGTGAAACTTGTAGCCGTGATGTTCTCAGCGATCATGACGGGGTTGGAGCCGTCGAGCTCGCAGCGATATACGGAGTAGCTGGCGGGAGTGCGGGTCAGCATGTTGGCCGGAGTGAAGGAGATGTCGTCGATTACTGCGCAGAAGCTGTCGTAGGAGCAATAGCGGAGTGCGAACTGGCGTGTGCGGCTGTTGAAGCGATAGGTCACATATTCCCAGTCTTCGGCACCCATCTTGGAGAAGGATGTCACTTTGGTGAATGTGCCACACTTGCCTGCGGGGAGGCGGGAGTCGGTCGGATCAAGATAACCCTCTCCGTTGGGAGTCTCCGATACCCAGAGTTCTACGAATTCCTTATAGTCGGTGGTCAATGTGCTATACCAGAACGAGAGAGCCGACTGGGGCACGATTTCGGGCGAGATGAGCCACTTCGACGACTGCACAGGCACATTCTCGTCGGGATACATTCCGCAGCGAGCCATGATGGCCTGATTTCCGGAGTGGGGCTTGATGCGGGCTTCGGGAGCGCCCATCGCCTCATAGTCGTAGACCATCCATGCGCAGGGCGATTCGCTGTTCTCCCAAACGAGGGGAGCGCCGGTAGCCTGGTTCTGGAAGTAGATGGGCTGCATTCCGTCGAGGTCTTTGTTCTGCCAGAAGCCGAGTGTCTCGGTGGTCTGGAAGGGCTTGTAGGCGTCGAAGTTATCGAAGTTGCCGTAAGTGGCCGAGGGAGCGCTCCAGGTCAGAGCCACAGTGCCGTCGTCGTTGAGAGTAGCCTCGAGATCGTCGACAGCGGGGAGCTGCGAGGGCATGATGGAGAGCTGGAGCTCGCGGGAGTTGTTGGAGAGGTTTTCGTCTTCAGCATCGATAGATGCGCGGACGATGACATTCTCTGTTTTGCTGAATGTGCCGTCAAGTTGGAATGTGGCGGAGTAGTCGAATGTCTGGTTGCTTGTCAGAGCGTCGATCTGCACATTGTCGGAAGCGAGCACTTTGTCGGTGGCTTTGTCGATAAGCTGGATCGAGAGGGGAGCTCCGAGGCGTTCGCGGCCGGCGTTGGCTACAGTGACGTCGTAGGTGAGGACGTCGCCGATAGTGGCCTGAGTCAGGCCGGAGAGTGTAGTGAGCTTGAGGTCGTAGTCAGCGTCGGGCATAAGCTGGAAGCTGTCGAGCACGAGATATTCGTGTTCGCCGCCGAAGAGTTCGGTTTCAACGAGGAGCTGCACCCAGTTGCTGTCGATGAAGTTTTCAGTCAGGGGAATTTCAGCTTCGACCCATTCGCCCTTGGAGGGACGGTTGGTGGTGATTTCGCTGATCAGAGTTTCCTCGTTGGTCTTATCGCTGCGGCCGAAGATGCGGATTGTCTGGGGAGCTTCAGCGAAATCCCAGTATTTGAGGATGAAGTTCACCTTCATGATGCCCTTCGTAGTTGCCTTCGGAAGGATAAGCCTCGAGAGGGTGTGTCCGGCTGCGGAGAATGTGAAGATGCAGCCTTCGATGACAGAAGGATCGCCGATTCCAAGGCCGAGAGTTGTGCCGGCGCTTGCCCAGTCGGATGCGCTATATGCGCCGGTAGTGAGGAAGTTGTAGGGGGAGTAGTTGAAGAGGCTGCTGTTCCATTCCTCCTTGAGGGGGAGTTCGAGCGGCTGGCCGAGCACTTCGGAGACAAACAGTGAATTCTGCGACTGGCCTGCGGAGTTGCTTGCGCCGGGGCCGACGAGATAGCTTTCAAGTTTGCCGGTGCCTTCGGCTCCGAAGGGATAGAAGGTGTAGGCGAGGTCGCGTGTGTCGGCGATCTTGTTGTAGGATGTGCCGCTTTTCACATATACGGTGTATTTGAAGTCGGGAGCGGAGAGGTCGATGTAACCGCCGTTCTTACCGATTTCTTCGGGAGCTTCCCACGTCAGATTGAGCGAGAGGTTGTCGGCCGACGGAACACCCTGGATGTTTCTCGGGGCGAGAGGAATGTCAACGCCGACGTATACGCGATAGGAGCGGGCATAGCCTGGTCCGTGGCTGTTGCTCGGGGTGAGGGTGTAGTAGATGAAGCCGTCGCGGTCGCCGCCATTGGAGACGCTGACAGTTTCGCCCGGTTTGCCGGTGACTTGCTGGCTGTAGGTGTAGCCGGCGTCGTCGGCATATGTGAGAGTCAGAGTGATGTCTTCGTCAGCCGGGAGGGGATTGCCGAGGATGTCGACAGTCGGGAGAGTTGCGGTGGCAGTGACCATCTGCTCGCCGAATTGAGCGGGCACGACAGTGACATTCGTGGGCTCGCCGGGCACAGCCGAAGTCGAGCCGTCGAGAGCCTTGACCTCAAAGTTGTGGAATGTCAGACCCTGCGATGATTGTTCGCGAGTCGACACCATATGGATGGCGATGTAGTAGTCGCCGGCTTCGGGCACAGCGAACGTCATGTTGTGATGGCGGATAGTGGCGGCCGACACTTTGAGGTTGTAGTCGGCATAGATCTGAGTGCCTTTGAGCGCGCTTTCTACAGTGGCGCGGTCGGCGAGATACACTTCAAAGGATTCTGCTGTCAAAAGATCGGTGTAAACGCCTCGCAGATCAGCCTCGAAGCTATAGAGCTTCTTATTGTCGGGGAAGTTGATCGCGGGGAGGAACAACCAGTCGTCGGCATCGTCGGTGTAACCGCAAAGGAAGATCATTCCTTCGACGCCGCTGTTGGTGCCGTAGTAGAATGTGCGGTAGTCGTTGTTGGCGTTGACGATTGTGTAGAGCGAGCTCTGTTCTTTGGTGGGCGCCTGGAGGAAGGGGAGCTCAAACGCCTTGCCGAAGATCTCCTTGATAGAGCCTTTGGGAGAAGTCTGGCCGTGGGAAGTTGCTGTGACCGCGATGTCGGAGTAAGCCATAGTAGCGGGCACAGTGATGTCGAATTCGTTGACGGTGAGGGGCTGTGAGTTCTGCTTCACGTCGTTGAGGTAGACATCATATGTGATATCGTCGATGTCGACATATCCTTTGTTGACGCCGGGCTGGGCGGGAACGTCCCATGTCAGGTGGTTGAGGTCAAGACGGATGTTGGTCGGAGCCTGGGGGGCATCGAAGCCGACATAGAAGGGCACCGTGTTGACGGGGCTTGTCTCGCCGTTGATCTCGGTGGTGAATTCCAATGAGTGGAGGCCCTGTTCGAGAGTGAGGTTGAGAGTGAACGTCTGGCCTGCGGTGACATTGCGTTCGTCTTTGATCTCGCCGTCGATTTTAGTGACAGCCTTCAGCGTTTTGCCCGAAAGGTCAAGACCGATAAAGGATTCTGTGGGCGTCGAGAGGGCGATAGAGCCGGAGAGGCTGCCGTCGGTGAAGTTGATCGCAGGTGTCGGAGCGAGCATCGGAGCGTCCGACGAAGCCATGTCGTCGACACAGAAGATCGAACATACGAAAGGCGTAGAGTCGGCCTTGACGTCGGCGCCGATGAATGCTTCGAAAGTTTCGGGGTGAACGTAGACGATACGGTTGACGCGATAGCGGTTGTCGCGATATATGGCAACAAACATCTCGTCCATGGGGCTATAAGTGATCTGGCCGGCCATGGGGTCGTTGGAGTCACACTCGAAGAGCACGCTCTCGTCGGGCATGTAGATTTCGCCGACCGATACGAGAGTGTATTCGGGGTGTTTCATGCCGAGCGGGCCGTCCCATTCGATGGAGTAGACGTAGTTGTTGTTGTCGAATGCATACACCTGCTTGTCGACAGGATTGTAGGCGATCGCGGCGATGAAGGGTTTCTGATTGTTTTTAGTTTCGAGGCGGCCACCGGCATAATATTCCCATCCGGTTGCGCCGTTAGGATTGACGATGCCGAAATAGCTGTCGCCCTCGCTGTTGTTCATGTCGATGGCGATAGTGTAGAAGATATCGCGGTCGGGGTCGTAGGTGACGCTATAAGCGTCGGCGAGCTGGTCGTTGAAGTTGATTTTGTCAGTGATTTCGCCGGTTTCGATATCGACGAGTGTCCAGCTTGCGCCGTAGAGAGTCTCGGAGATGTTGGTGTAGTTGGGACATATGATCTGTCCTTTGCGATAGGAGTTGCCCTGATAGAGGTAGTCGTCGCCGATATAGGGGCAGAAGACAGCTCCGGAGTAAAGGCGTGTCAGGCGCCCTGTGGTGAGATCGAGCGGGCCGACATAAGCCTGATGGGCATATTCCATTTCGGTGTAGCGATTGACCACTGCGTAGCAGTTGCCGCGCGGAGCTTCCGGCGAACGGAAGATCGATTGAGGACGCATCTTTTGGCTACGCATAGCCGGAAGCGTGTGTTCGCCGTCGCGGAGGGGCACAACCTGATTGAGCGCGTTGCGCTCCGGCTTGCGACCAAGCGCCTTCGAGATAGGCGATTCCTCATACTTGACACTACTCGGATGAGCCGGCTCGTTTGAGCGTAGCGGAGCCCAGTCTGTCTGAGCTGCGTACACGGCTCCCGTTGCTGCAAGCACCACTGCGGCGAGTGTGCCTGCGACGGATGTAATGTAACTTTTTCTCATGAGTTAAGTTATTGAATATGATAGTTATGGTAGAATCTGTGTAAAATCGTTTTATACATGATTCTGTGTGGATCGATTAATTCGCATGAAGGAACTCTAAATTAATGAATCCGACTATGGATTGTGGCCGGTGTCGGCGCTCCGATGATTGAGCGCATGTAGGCAGCTTGGCATGATGAGCCGCTCCTTGTTGTCATCGCCGGGCAGGGACGGAATCCCGGAGGATGGCGATGTCCGGATATAGTGCACCCTCGGTCGCAAAGTTAATAAAATTTATTCAATCTGCAAATAAATCTTGCGGCCGAGGGCGTGTTTTTGAAGCGATATAATTTGGGATGTGGATCTATATCGCTCGAATTCGTTCAGTTGAAAAGCAGAGCTACAGGGAGATATAGCGACTGGAAGAGCACTCCCGTCACGAAGCTCACTATGATCCAGATTTGTGCGCGTTCGGAGGCGCGGCGCGCTCCGGCGAGATCGTCGGCATAGAATTTTGAGCTGACTTGCGATGAATAGATGATGGCCACAATTCCGGCCGGGATGCAGCAAAGGAGGGTGACGACAATTGACCATACAAGATATGTCGGGGGCATTTCGCGGTCGGTCGCATCGGAGTCGCGCGGCGCCCCGGCGGGGGAAGTCGCGCGAGGTGTGCCGTCGATTTCGACGATTGTCACTCCCGGGGCTTCCTGCTCGACATCGGGATTGGCGCCGAGAGCGTCTTTGACTTTGCCTGCGTCATAGCGCACTCCCAGAGTTTGGGCCCATTCTTCTGCCGGAGTGGCGGGGGGTGTCAGTCCGGGAATGGCCGGAGGATTGACGTCGGCCGCGCGGGGAATCGCGGTCTCCGTCTGAGCCGGTGCGGGTGTGGGTTCTTGAGATGCCGACTCGGCTTCGGCAGTTGCGGCGCTTGCCGCCGGGTCAACGTTGATACGCGGGGGAATGCGTAGCAACGCCATGGCTATTGCGCGGGGATAGAGCTCGAATTCGGCAAGGCGCACTTTGGCGCAGAGCGATTCGGGAGTGTCGTCGGGCGTGACGTCGACTTCTTGCGCCATGAGGATATCGCCTCCGTCAAGTTCATCGGAGACATAATGCACGGTCGCTCCCGATTTCGCCTCCGCGGCTTCGATGACGGCGCGGTGGACATTCATGCCATACATTCCTTTGCCGCCATAGGCGGGGAGAAGCGAGGGGTGGATGTTGAGAATGCGGCCGGCGTAGGCGTGGGTGATCGCCTGAGGCACCATCCGGAGGAATCCGGCCAGGGCGATGAGTTCGATCTCTTCATCGGCCAGCAGGTCGAGAATGCGCTGTGGCGCTGATGTCCAATCTTCGGGGGCGATGTAGACGGCGCGCACGCCTGTCATTTCCTTGACGCGGCGGGCGATGCCTGACTCTTCGCGGTCGTAGATGATCAAGGCTACGCGCACGCGGTTGCCTTTCTGGAAGAACTGATATATGTTTTCGGCGTTGGAGCCTTCGCCGGAAGCGAAGATGGCGATTTTTCTCATATGGTGGGGGTATTGGTAAAGACGTGTTGAGGCTGAGTGGCTGCATTCTCCGACGACGTGGCTTGCTGGAGCATTACGAGCCGGTGGTAGTGGCCGTGGCGGGCGAGGAGTTGGTCGTGGGTGCCGCTTTCGACAATGCGTCCTTCATGCATGACGCATATGAGGTCGGCACCGGTGATGGTGGAGAGGCGGTGGGCGATGACGATGGTGGTGCGGTCGCGCATGAGGTTTTCGAGAGCCTCTTGTACGAGTCGCTCGCTTTCAGTGTCGAGAGCCGATGTGGCTTCGTCGAGGATGAGCACCGGCGGATTCTTCAGTATCGCGCGGGCGATGCTGACGCGTTGTCGCTGGCCGCCGGAGAGTCGCGATCCGCGGTCGCCGATGCATGTGGCGTAGCCATGCTCGGTGGCCATGATGAAGTCATGGGCGTTGGCGATTTTGGCGGCGGCGATCACCTGCTCTTCCGTGGCATCGGCCACTCCGAAGGCGATGTTGTTGAAAAACGAGTCGTTAAACAGTATGGCTTCCTGATTGACATTGCCCATCAGCGAGCGAAGATCGGCCACACGCAGGCGGCGTATGTCGATGCCGTCGACAAGCACTTGCCCTGAAGTGACATCCCAAAAGCGGGGCACGAGGTCGACCAATGTCGATTTGCCCGACCCCGACTGGCCGACAATGGCTACAGTCTGCCCGGGTCGCACGTGTAGTGAGACATGGTCGAGCACATTGCGTACGCCGTCGTAGGAAAAGGTGACGTCGCGCAGCTCGATCTCGCTGCCGCGTTCCGACCGCGGCGGGAGCGCTTCCGGGCTGGCGGGGTCTTTGATGGGATTCTCGGCGTCGAGAATACGATCGATTCGGGTCAGCGCCGCCGCGCCTTTCTGCACAGTATAGCTTGTCTTCGAGAATTCCTTGGCCGGATTGATGATGCTGTAGAAGATCACCATGTAGTAGATGAACTGCGCCGCGTCGATCGATGAAGAGCCGGAGAGGATCAGGCTCCCGCCGAACCAGAGCACGATGGCCACGGCGAGGGTGCCGAGAGTCTCGCTGACGGGGTGGGCGAGCGAAACGCGTCGTTGGATCGAATTGCAGAGGTCGTAGTATCGTTGGGTCTGCGCTTCGAAGCGGCGCCGCATCTTGTCTTCGGCGTTAAAGGCTTTGACCACACGCAATCCGCCGATTGTCTCTTCGGTCGAGGAGAGAATGTCGCCCCATAGATTCTGGGCGGCCATCGAGCGCGATTTCAGCCTGCGCCCGATCGAGCCCATGATCCATCCGAAAATGGGGAGCAGAAGGAGCACAAACAGCGTCAGTTGCCACGACACATAGATCATCACCGCCAGATAAATGACGATCATGATCGGATAGCGGATCAGCGACAGCACCGATGCGAGCACCGACGACTCCACTTCCGCCACATCCCCCGAAAGGCGGGCGATAATATCCCCTTTGCGCTCAAGAGTGAAGAATCCGATCGGAAGGGCGAGTATCTTGGCATACATGGCGTTGCGGATGTCGCGCACAACGCCGTGGCGCAGCGGCAGGATGGTGTAGTCGGATAGATAGTACGTGCCGGTCTTCATGACTGTCATCACGATGAGTATCGAGGAGAGGATAGCCAGGGTCGTGGCCGGCCCGAAGTCGGTGATGAGCAGGTTGGTGAAGTAGTAGAAGTTGTTGATCGCGATTTCTTTGATATTGTCCCAGCTCCACGGCATGAACTCATAGGTGGCGTCGTCGAGGCCGAAGAGTATCTGGAGAATGGGTATCAGAAATGCGAATGAGAAGATGGTGAAGAGGGAGGTGATGACATTGAAGAAGACACTCAAAAAGAATGCTTTCTTGTATTTCCAGGCGAAGCGCCTGATCAGGGTCATCAAATCTTTCATTGTCGAAGGGTCAGTGGTTAAGCGAAATTAGGGAAACGGTCGGATTTAAGCCGTTTATGCGAATGCCCGGTTTTAAACGGGACATTCTTTATTTAAATTCAACGGCAAAATCGCCGGGATATTTGCCTTATAGTATTATGGATGTCAATATTCTTGAGAAAAGGAGAGCGAATTGTGGCCGGCGAAGTCGCCCGACGCGGGGACGCGTCAGAGGGATGAGAGATTGCGGAGGGCCGCTTCTTCGCCAAGCAGTCTGAACATCTCTTCGCGGGTGCGTTTCCAGCGGCGGTGGCTCCATAGCCATAGTTCGGGTTGCCGCCGGATTGATTGCTCGAGGAGTTGCCAGTAGAGTCGGGTCATGGCGAATGGCTCCTCTTTTGATGCGTCGGGGGTCATGGCCACGAATCGACAGACATAGTGGCCTCGTCGCTCGCGTCTCATATCGCAATAGAACATGGCGGCTCCGATGCGCCGCGAGATTTTTTCAGCCCCGGTCAGCACGGGAGTGTCATGGTTGAGGAAGTCCACAAAGAGTCGGACACTCTCGTAGAGCGGAGCCTGGTCGGCTATATATCCGGTGATTCCGGGTATGCCGTCGCGGCGCGTGGCGACAATGGCGCGTAGCGTGTCGACCATGGCCACGGATGTCGCGCCGAAGCGCCCCCGGAGCATTCGGAATGCCTTGTCGGCATCTTTATTGGAAAGAGGATGATAGATCTGCATCGCCCTGCACGGGGATGTCATGTGAAGCGGAATAGAGCTACACCATTCCCAGTTGCAGTAGTGGCCGAGCATAAGGCTGACATCGCGACCCTCGGCAAGCATGGCGTCGACCTCCTCGACATTCTCGAAGCGCATGCGACGCCGCATTTCGTCGCGACTCATTGTGGCCATGGCGATTGTCTCTACGAAGTAGTCGCCGAGAAAGCGATAGAAGTCGCGGGTGATGCGGCGTATTTCGTCGGGCGTTTTCTCCGGAAAGGATGATGAAATGTTGGATTCCACGACTTTCCGGCGATAGCGCGCCACGGAGTGAAGCGTCCATGTCGCAAAGCTCCCCAAAGCATAGTTGATGCGCAGGGGCACTTTCGACATTATCTTGAAAAGAAGGCTCAACATGATGCTGAAACACTTTGCCCGGCATGCCTGCGCACGGCGGGATATTGCACAAAACGCTGCACGACATATGCTCCGATCGCATAGACCCCGGTCAGGATCCAAAGATTGCGATATGACTCGCCGACCTGCGAGAGCGATGCGCCATTGGTGTTCATCCGGATGAAGCCCTCTACGCCCCATGTGGCCGGCACACAGTCCGACAGGAAGAGCCAAGGCGCCCGGAAGGCATAGCGGGGCCATGTCAGACCTGAAAGGAAGAGGAATATCACCGACGTCACAACCCACAGCAGGAAAACGCTTTCGCGCTCTCTGACGACACCCTGGAATATCATTCCGAGCATGATCGATGAAAGCATCATCGGGAGGATAAACAGGATCTCCTCAAATATGTTTCCGGCCATCGGGAAGCGGAACATCAGCGGGACGTAGTGGATGATATATAGTGTCGGGATGAGCGCTATCATCAGGAATAGAGTGGTGCGCGCAAGAATCGACGCGATGATAGGGCGGGTCGCGCCGAACGGAGCGTAGCAACTGCGGAAGGGGTGCTCGCGCGATGCTCCGCCACACATTCCGACGGCCAGCACCAGACTTTGCTGAAGGATCAATATCAGGATGCCGGGCATGATGAAGGAGTCGAAGCCGCTTTCGAGATTGCCCATGGTGACGTTGTGGATCGGCATGAGGTCGGCGCCTGCCGTGATTGTCTCGGCCAGGGGAGCGATTTCATCGATGCGTTCGGTGGTCAGCGTGGCGCCCAGATCCTGCATGACGTCGGTGGCGCCGACAAGGATGGCGCGATAACGCAGAAGCAACGACATCTCGCAATACATCACTGCATTCGCCTGCTCCAGACGTCCGGCGCGCCGGGCGAATCCCTCCGGAATCTCAAGGATGCCATAGGCTTTGTGGCTGTCGATCGCACGCCGCGCTTCAGAAAGATCGGAAGCATATCCGATGAGTCGGATCCCTTCGGTAGCGTCGAGGCGTCGTGTCAGCTCGCGCGAAAGGGGAGTGCGGTCGTGGTCGACCACCACCATCTTCACGTCTCTGACCAACTCCGGATTGTAGATAAGCGAATACACAATCGGATAGGCCAAAGGGAGGAGGATGAAGAAAATGAGGATGCCGATATCCCCCTTCACCATCCTTCCTTCGCGGAGGAAGGTGTCGTAATATTCTCTGAAAAATTTCTTCATAGAAAATTCAAATTGAGGATTATGGCACATAAGCCTGCTGCGCGAACGCCCGCTTCAGGCGCGGCATCAGGGCAAATGGGAGCACGATGAAAATGAAATATACCGCAAACCAATAGCGCGAATAATAGATGTCGATTCCATTAAGTGCCTGATCTACGTAGATCAGATAGTTATAACGGATCGGAACAACCCAGCTGAAAATGCCGATCGCGGGATACATGCTTTCCACCGGAAACGAAAACGCCGCCACCGAGAACGACAGAATGCCGATCAGCGCTCCCATCGAAAGCGATAGGCGAAGATTGGGGAATATGCCGAAGCATATCAGCCCGAACCCCTGCGATGCCAACACGAAGAGAATCTCCGAAAGAGTCAGCCACCACCACGAGCCATGCATCGGATAGCCTTGCCATCGGAAAAGCCACGACTCCATGAAAATGACGATGACCGTCCATATGAGAGTCTGCGGCAGCAGTTTGGCATAGATGGCTCTCACGATCGAGCCGCGGGCCATCTCAAGAAGCCGGCGCGAGGCGTGGTATTTGATCTCCTGTCCGAGGCTGAAGCATGTGACGAGGATTATCATAAGCTGCAGCGTCGCGGGTAGAAACGACACACAGAGATATATGGCGTAATTGAGTTCGGGATTCGATATCGGGCGAGTCACAATATTGACCGGTTGGAGCAGCGGCGACGGATTCTGAGTGAATCCGACACTGCTGATCACCTCCGACGCCACTCCCGCCTTGGCAAATAGGGCCGTAGTCTTGAAGGTCTTGAAGAGAAGCGACGCAGGCACGAAATATGTCATGTTGGTATAGAACGATATCTCCGGCGAACGGCCCGCGAGCAGGTCGGCTTCGAAATCGTGGGGGATGAGAAAGAATCCGTAGATTTTCCCCTCTTGCATCATATGGCGCGCTTCGGTGAAGGATTCGGGCATGGCGGTGATATCGACCATCTGCATGCCGTTGAGATTCTGCGTGATCTTGCGTGACAGCGGCGAGCCGTCGTTGTCGATCACTCCGGCCGGAGCTTTCTGCGGCAGTCCCTCGGCCATGAGCGACGACAGAAAGAGAAACACGAAAAGCGGCAGCAGAAACATCGCTACCCAATAGACAGGGCGACGCACCAGCTGCAGAACGCTTCTCTTGAATATTTCACAAAAAGGACTCACACTGTTGAAACTTAAATGTGATGAATGTTTAGCGGCAACTTATTCGCTGTCGCTCAGTCTTTGAGCACAACCGACATGCCCGGACGGAAATTGGGGATGGCCTTCTCCGGACGTGCTTTTATCTGGAATGTGCGGGCGTCGAAGTCGCCGGTGGATTTTGTGGCCTGCCAGTTGGCATAGGTGCCGAGATCTTTGATGTAGAACACTTTCATTTGGGCCGTCGTGTCGAGCGCCGGGATATACACTTTGAGCTCTTTGCCCAGAGTGATGTCTTTGAGGAGAGTCTCGCGCACATTGAACACCGCCCAATGGTCGTCTTTCTGAAGCGTCATGATCGGCGCGCCTGTGGCCACAAGTTCGCTGACGTTGGGATAGATGACCGTGATTTCGCCGTCGCAGGGAGCAAGGAGATAGCTGTCTTCAAGAAGCGCGTCGACCTCTTTGATTCCCCCTTTGGCTACTGTGACCATGGCCGAGCTGGCCTCTTTGTCTTCCTTCTGAGGACCTGCGAGAGCGAGCTCATATTGCGAGCGGGCCGCGCTTTCGGCGGCCTTTGCGGCGTCATATGCGGCCTTTGCCTCATCGCGTTTCTGCTCGCTGACCACCCCCTGGTTGTAGAGGTTCTCGAGGCGTCGATAAGTCTTTTCAGTGATGCCGCTGGCGGCCTGGGCCTGAGTCCAGAGATCTTTGGCCGCGGCTACGATCTGCGAGCGTGTGCCGGCATCGACCTTATGGTCGGCGGCCGAAGCTACAGTCTCCATCGCCTTGGCCTGAGAGAGTTTTGCGTCGACCAGCGATGAATGGATATGCACAAGTGTGTCGCCTTCTTTGACGTGTTGCCCCTCTTCGACAAAGATTTCGACCACACGGCCTGGGAGTTTGCCGGAGATGCGCACTTCGGTGGCGTCGCCCTGGCCCTGCACCGTGTCGGGGCCTTGCTTCATAAACAGAAATCCGCAGACAGCGAGGGCCGCGATGACGAGCACCACGCATATGAGAGTGAGAATGAGCATGCGGTCTTTTTTGCTCACCTCCAGAGAGTCGTTGTTAAGATTGTCGGTAGCCATTGCATTTATGAATGATAAATGATTAAAGATAACTAGAGATGCGCTCCGATTGGCGGAGTGTCAGAGAATTATTCGCCGAGAGTGCCAAGCACTTTCGAGAGGTAGACGTCGCAGAGGCGGATTGCGATCTGGGCGTCGATCTTTTCGGAATTTGCGGCAAGCCAGGCGGTCTGGGCGGCGATTACGTCGTCGGTGGTCATCAGCCCTTCGCGGTAGGCGAGCTGAGCCGAGCGGAGGTTTTCTTCGGCGCTCTGCATGTTGGAGCAGGCCGTGTTATACGTTTTAAGCGCTTCGTTGAAGCTGAAAGTGGCCTGGCTGACTTGGAGATTGATTTTCTCTTCGAGATCTTCAAGCATGAGGCGCTGAGCGTTGGTCGTGGCTTTGGTTGCCCGATAGTGGTTGTAGTGCTGTCCCCAGTGCCAGAGCGGGATTGTGATTGTGGCTCCGACGCTGAATCCGCCGCCGAATTTCTTTTCGAATCCGTTGATTACATTCGGGTTGGAGAATTCATACATTCCGAAAGCGGCCACTTTCGGGAGCATCGCGCCCATGG
Source organism: uncultured Porphyromonadaceae bacterium (assembly GCA_947175695.1). GTDB lineage: Bacteria > Bacteroidota > Bacteroidia > Bacteroidales > Muribaculaceae > Lepagella. Next base: position 17,067 of record CAMWNT010000013.1, on the reverse strand, counting down.
CGAGTTTCTCGCGTGATCCGAGCATGTTGATGCTTTGTCTGACCACTTCCAGGTCGTTGCGGCGGGCGTAGACATCTTCCATGTTGTAGGAATGCGGAGCGACGGTAGTCGCGATGTCGGCTCCCCCTTCGTCGGCAAGCTGAAGGCGGGAGTCTACGGGGAGTCCGCAGATCTGGGCGAGCGCCATCCTGGAGAGAGTCAGGCCGTTGTCGACTTTTGTCAGCATCACTTTGGCCTCGTTGAGCTTGACATCTACTGTCAGCAGGTCGGAGCGGGTCGCGATTCCTTGCTCAAGCATGGCGTTGACATTGAAGCGCAGCGAGTCGACGAGATTGACGAAGCTTTCGGCGAGACGTTTCTTCTCGCCAAGCGACACAACGCCCCAATAGGCCTGGTCGACCCCGAGAATGACATCCTGTACGGCCGCGTTTTTGGTGGCAACAGCGATATTCTCGGCATATTTCGTGATATCGTTCATTGCCTTGATCATGCCGCCCATGAAGATGGGCTGGGTGAGGGTGAAGGCTCCGGCGAAGACGTTGTGGACATCAAAAGTCATCGCCTCTTTTGGAATGAGCGCTACCTCGGTCGGGATGTAGCCGCCGGTAGAGGGGTCGGTGACGGGAGTTCCATCGGGAGTCGTCAGGATGTTGTATTTGAAAGTCTGGGTGGCGGGATCGAAGCTCATAGTGGGGAGCTTGGCGTCTTCGCCGAGTAATGCGATCTGGCGTTGGTTGTAGGTGTATCCGCCGGTGAAGTCGATTCCGGGAAGATAGGCGGCGAAAGCGGATTTCCGTTCGTATCCGGCTCCCTTTACAGCCTCGTCGGCCATTTTAAGGATCTTGTTGTTGCGCAGTGCCATATTTCGGCAAGAGTCAATGCTGACCTGTGCATGAGCCGTAAACGTCGCGGTCATCGCCAATGCCGCAGTTATCGCGCCGGCATACAGGCAATTTTTCATAGATTCAAGCTTATTGGGAGAGACGAAAATGGGTTTTAAAATTGAAGGGAGTATGGAAGTTACACGCAGGCATACTCATATTTGATATTATAAATTACAAATTTAGTTGAAAAATTGTTTAAAATCAAAAATCGAAGTGAAAATCATCATCATGTTCGGTTAGGTATTGCCGAAAAAAGAGAGATGGCCGCTCCCCTCCGCGATTGCGGGGTGGGAGCGGCCATCATAATTGGATATCGAGATAATGTCAGATTGTCTGACAGGGTTTTATCTGACGATTACTTTGACAGTGTCGTCGCCGAGCTGCACAAGGTAGATGCCTGCGTCGACGATGAACACCTGGCGGTCGGAGCTGATAGTCGCCACATTGATTGTGCGGCCTTCGGCATCGAAGATGCGGCATGCCACGCCTTCGGCGCCTCCGACAAGGATGCGACCCTTGCCTCCGCCTACGAAGCGTCCGCCTTCAAGCTCGTTGACTCCGCTGCCATCGACGCTTGCCGGGTTGGAAAGCGGGCCCTGGAAGCGATATTCGCCGTCGTAGACGTTGGTCACAACGTAGTATGTGGCGGCGCGGTCGTGGCCGGTCACGTGAGTGTAGGAAGTGCCTGTCACTTCGCGGCCGATGCATTGGGGAGTTTCGCCTGCATAGCTGATGAATACGTCGTAGGAGTCGATGTCGACTGTGCCGGGAGTGACGGGTTCGTATTCGACATCGTCGATCATCGCGGCAAACATGCCGAACGAAGCGTAGACGAATGCGAAGTGCTTGGCGTCAGCGGGGAGTGTGAACTCACACTTCTCCCAGCCCTCGGAGCCTGACTTGGTGAAGTGGCGGAGGAGCTTGAACGATCCGCACTCTGTCGGGCCCTGGTCTTTGTTGGTCAGGTCGAACTCGGTGCCGGTCAGGTTGGTGTCGGTTGTGGAGTAGTAGATGTCGATTGTCTCGGCATAAGTGGAGCTGATCGTGTTCATCCAGAAGGTCACTTTCGAGCCACCCTTGACTTCGGGCGACACAAGGAAGTCGAAGCTGCGGGTCGGATATTCGCCGTCTTCATACTGGATCGAGCGGCAGAGGAGCATCTGGTCGCCGGAGTGGGGCGAGAGGTGCTCGTCCGACATAGTGTTGCGGTCTTTGGCGTTGTATACCACCCACGCCGAAGGATCTTCGTCGCCGCTCCAGCGGTTGCCCTGGATAGTGAAGGGAGCCATTCCGTCCATGTCGACGTTGATCCAACGTCCGATCTCTTCGGTGTTGGCCAGCGGCTGCGACACTTCAAACGACTCGATCGAGCTGTAGGTGTTGTCGGGAGTTGTCCATGTGAGGTTGACATCCTGGCCGTTGTCGGCGCGGACGGCGCTGAGGTCGCGAACTACGGGCACAGTGTGCTCATAAAGGAGGAATTCAGCGGAAGCCTCGTTGTTGGTCTTGTTTTCATCATCGGCGGCTTCGGTTGTGGCGCGAACTTCGATGAAGTCGTATTTGGTGTAGCTTTCGAGCATCTTGAAGGATGCGTCGAATTCGAAGTCTTTGCCGGAGCTGAGGCGTTCGATCGGAGTCGACACAGTCTCGAGCACTATATCACCGTCGGCGATGAGTTCGACATTGAGATTGCCGGAGATTGTCTCGGCGCCCGCGTTGTTGACCACGACGTTGAATGTCGGAGTCTCGCCGACCACTGCGCAGTAGGGAGCGGTAACGTTGCTGACCTGGAGGTCGTATTCCACATTCTGGAGGATCTGGTAGTTTTCGAGCACTACGCTTTCATCCGAAGCGATTTCGCAGCGGACATTGACCTGGATCCAGGCCTGATTGCAGAATTCTTCGGGGAGCACAACTTCCCATTCCACCCATTCGCCGACGGCGGGACGCGAGGGATCAAGCTCGGCGATTTTGACGGGCTCCTGGTTTTCGTAGGTGCGGCCCCAGAGTTCCATGTGGCCGGCCTTGGCGTAGTTCCAGTAGGTCATGACCGCTTTGACGTGGTTGACGTCGCGGGTAGTCAGGCGCGGAGCGATGAGCTGGCCGAGGGCTTTTGATGCGCCGGCGTTAGTGGCGCGGAGGGCGCCGCCGTTGAATGTGATGTCGCCCAGTTCGGAGGAAGCCTCGGTGCAGTGGCTCCAGGTGACGAAGTTGTAAGGCGCTGTAGTGGAGCCTACCCATTTGTTGTAGGTGAAGGCAGCCATGCCCCATTCTTCGATCATGGGAATCTTGTTGAGCGAGCCGAGAGTCTCGGTGATGAATGTGCCGTTGCTGGATGTGCCGACGAAGTTGACGGCTACCGGGCCGACATTGACCTGGATCTGGTTTCCGAGCACACCGCGATAAGTGTAGCTGAGATTCTTTCCGGCTGTTCCGACGCGATTGAATCCTGTTGTCGAGCCGTTGTAGAAGTCGTAGGTGACGTCGTCGACATCCACATATCCGCCATGTTCGCCGACATTGCCGACTGCATCCCATGTGACAGTCATGCTGAGATTGTCTTCTGAGATGACGCCTTTGACGTTGGCCGGGGGGAGGGGATTGTCGATACCTGCGTATACAGTGTAGAGGCGAGCGTTGCCGTGGCCTTTGGAGTTGGCTACCGAGATATGCACATCGTTGAAGCCGTCGATATCCACGGGGATGATGAGTTCCACTTTGTCGCCGGGTTTGCCGGTGGCTGTGCGTGAGTCGGATCCGCATGCGGCGGTCAGTGTGAGATCGTCGGAGGGATCAAGAGTTCTTCCGCTCATGTCGACAGTGGGGAGAGTGGCGTCGATAGTGACGAAGAGTTCGCCGAGGGGAGCTGCGGTGAGCGTCACGTCGGTGGCTTCGCCGGGAGCGGTGGAGGAGCCGCCTTCAGCGCTGAGACGGAAGTTTTTCAGCTTGATGCCGCGATAGAATGTGTCGTCGCCGGGGAGTGAGTGGAAGCCGATGTAGTAGGTGCCGGGGCGTTCTACCACAAATTTGGCGCTGAGGTCGGTATAGGTGGCCTGGATGTGCTCTCTGTGGGAGTAGATGACGTTTGTCATGGCCTCGGGCGTCGGGTCGGTGCCGATGCAGATGTCGAGGTTGTCTTTCTGAATCGGGTTCGCACGAGCGTTTTCATAAGCGACAACGAGAGTGTAGATATCGTCGGCCGATTCGAGATAGACGGGGGGCATGATCAACCAGTCGTCGGGGCTGACAGTATAATCTGTAGTGGAGATCAGCCAGTAGGGATCCTGGTTGGTCAGCGACCAGTGCTGGAAGTAATATGCGTCGTTGTTGATGTTGTAAGTCTCGAACAGCTTCGATTCGGATGTGGTGGGAGCGGTGGTGTAGGGGAGTTCGAATCCTTTGCCGCATGTGCGTGAGAGCGCCTCGGAGAGACCCGATTCCACACCATTGGCTACGATGCTGACTTGAAGCTGACGGCGTTTGGTTTCGCCGACAGCGAGGTCGATCGCGTAAGAGCATCCGGAAATGGGAGCGGCGTTTTGGAGTTCGCCGTCGACATATACGTTATATGTCGCGCCGGAAAGATCGAGATATCCGGAGTTTACGCCCAGAGCGGCGGGAGCTTTCCATGAGAGGGTGCCGTTGAGATATGACAGCGAAGTCGGAGCCATGGGCACATCGTTGCCGACATAGATTTTGCGGGTTGTCTCCGCTCCTTTATTGTCGCCGTATGTGCAATAGACGGTGAATGTGTGCATTCCCTGTTCAAGAGTCAGATTGCCGCTGACAGGTTCGCCGGCTCCGACAGTAGTCGAGAACACTTCCTCTTTGTCGACAAGCAGATGGGCGTCGATAGAGCCGGAGATCTGCAGGCCGTTGAAGAGAGTGGTCGGCGCAGTGAATGAGAATGTGCCGCTGAGGGATGCGTCGGCGAAGTCGATGGTGAGATTTTCGACCACATTGGGGCCCTCTTCATCAGCATAGGGGTCGGTGCAATAGAGAGTCGTGATGGTCTGCATCGGAGCGAACTCGCGCAGTGCATAGCCGTCATAGCTCTCCATGTCGATCGAATTGCCGAATGCGTTGCCGCTTTGGTCGGACGTGATGAAGATGATCGATTTGTCGCGCGGACTGTAGATGGCCGGAGTCGACTCCATCAGGGAGGGGAAGCAGCCGTATTCATACATGTCGTCGGGATCGAATTCCTTGACGGGGACACGGTTTTTCGAGTCAACGTCGAGAGTATAGAGAATGCCGTTGGTCGAGAGGCCGTAGAGGGTCTCGTCGAGGGGGCAGTAGCAGATCATCGACATCCAGTCGGTGGCGGTGCCGCCGACATTGGCGATAGTGACGGGAGTCCACTGCGATTCGGGCTTTGAGGCGTCGATCATGCAGAGGCCGCCGCCGATTTCGGTGGAGTTGTCGTAGCTCAGACCATAAATTATGTCGTTGGAGGGATCGTATGTCATGCCGTACATGAACATTTTCATGCCCTCTTCGCTATTGCCGAAGTTGAGCTGGGAGAGCTCTTTGCCGAGATTCAGGTCGTAGCGTCGCCATGCGATGGTGAATTCCTGAGTGACCATGCCTTCCTCGCCATAGTCGACACAGGGGATATAGAGAATGCCGTCGCGCACTACGCCGCCCTGCATGAAGCAGTCTTCGCGGTTGGTGAACACGATGCCGCGGTAGATGGGGGTCGACATGCCGTTGACGATGTCGATCGAGCCCCAGTAAGCGTCATAATAGGATGACATGCCGAACACTTGTGGCACGACACCGAAGAGTGATGCTTCCGGCTCCCAGGGAGCGCGGTAGATTTTTGCAGGACGTTGTGCGACTGCAGGAGCTTGTGAAGATTCTTTCGCCACTTGCGCGTTGCGGCTGTGGGAGCGGAGATCTCCGATGAAGTTGAGGAAGCCTTGGCGTTCCTTCTTCAACTGCAGGTCTTCAGCCGACTGGAACGGTGGTGTGGCGGGCACACGCTGGTGCTCGACGGCCCACGCCGGTAGCGCCGCGACGACACTCATCATCACGGCTGCAAACTTGATTGCGTAAATGTTCCGTTTCATTGGTTGTTTTAAAGGTTGGTTATAATTGGTTGATATTTAAATGCATATAGTAACTGTGACCATATGGTGACTTTGAATTGTCATGGGGTCGGAAGAGTGGAGGCTTCCGATTGAATTTTAAATATGGCGGAATCCGGACAAGAGGGTGTTCGGATGAAAGGATAGATCTTTCATGAGTCCAAACGTTCTTTGAGGTTAGCCTATCGAAAATCGGCCGCAAGATATAAAAAAAGATGCATATATGCAACTCTATGCATATTATATTGATGAAATTTTTGGTGGGAAATGTGAGGATGAGTTGGGGGATAGCCCTTAGCTGCGGCGGGAAGTAGGGAAAGTTTTGGCAATGTCGCATTTAATTCCGAAATTTGCAGTCGTATTCCAATTTCAATCAATCTAATCCTAAGTGACGTTAAAATGGTAATAAGAGGAATCAATAGATTCGGAGGATTGCTCAATCTTGCTTCCAAGTATAAAGCTGAATATAAGGATCTTCTTAAGCTCGGGCTGCCGGTGATGATCACTCAGCTGGGCATCATCGTCGTGTCGTTTGCAGACACAGTGATGGTCGGCCGGTGTGGCACTCGCGAACTCGGGGCGGCCGCCTTCGTCAACTCGCTTTTTATGGTCGTGACTGTCATGCAATTGGGCTTCGGCAACGGCCTGACTCCGCTGATCGGCCAGCTCTATTCGAAGGGAGATCGGTCGCGGCTTGGGGAAATGATGAAGGCGGGAGTGGTGTCGAATGTGATGCTGTCGGCTCTTTTTACATTCATTTTCGGCGGAATATATTTCTTTCTCGATCGCTTCGGGCAGCCGTCGGAGCTGCTTCCGCTTGCGCGTCCATATTATCTGGTGATGCTTTCGTCGCTTCTGCCGATGGCGATATTCAACGCTTTTCAACAGACATCCAACGGCTGCACCGACACTTCGACGCCGATGTGGATCATAATCGGCAGCAATGTGCTGAATATCATAGGCAATTGGTTGCTGATCAACGGTGAGATGGGCTTCCCGCGGCTTGGTCTTCTGGGCGCGGGCATCAGCACTATGACGGCCCGTTATGCGGCGATGCTGACTATGGTCGGCGTCTATTTTTTCAGCCGCAGCCGCCGCGATTACATCCGTGGCTGGCGGGGTCGCGTCCGGGGGCGGATGAGCGCCGATTGCAAGCGCGTATGGCTGACGTCGTTTCCCGTGATGGTGCAGAGCGGAATTGAATGCTTTATGTGGAGCTTCGGAGGGGTTGTCAGCGGTTGGTTTGGCACTGTTCAGCTGGCTTCGTATCAGGTCGTTGTCACACTCTCTCAGCTTGGCTTCATGATCTATATGGGGATCAGTGTGGCGACATCGATCAGAGTCGCCAATCTGACCGGCACATCCGATTTCACGGGAGTCAGGCGGATTGCCCTTGCCGGATTGCATCTGACGCTTCTACTTGCCACTTTGGCCTCGATCGGCTTCTATTTTTTCTCGGCGTCCTTGATAGGCTTCTTCACTCCCGACAAGCTTGTGGAGCAAGCGGCTATCCCACTGATTTTTCCGCTGATACTCTATCAATACGGCGATGCCGTGCAGCTCAACTATGCCAACGCCCTTCGCGGCACATCCGAAGTGCGCCCGCTTCTTTGGGTGGCCGTTGTCAGCTATATCATCATCGGAGTGCCGGTCATGCTCTGGTTTGCCAAGGGGCTCGGATTTGGCAATGTCGGCGTCTACTATAGTTTCTCGGTGGCACTCTTCGTCGCATCGGCCGGCCTGTGGTGGAGCTTCCGCTGGGCTATCCGTCGCTTCGAAAGGGGCGTTGCCGGAGCCGCCGGCTGACGCCGACGTATGGAGCCCCTGGCGTCGCGGGCCGGAATGCCTGACAGAATGCAAGTTAAAAACGGTCAAAAATATAAGACAACCAATTATTTTAAGAGATTTTAAGATTTCAAAGTTGGCTATGTCGTGGAATATTAGTTAATTTGCAGTATGGGAAAAATCATAGCTATAGCCAACCAAAAGGGTGGAGTGGGGAAAACGACCACGGCATTCAATCTCGGATCGTGCCTTGCCCGCGACGGCAAGCGGGTGCTCCTTGTCGATGCCGACCCGCAGGCCAACGCTACGAGTGGCCTCGGAATCGACCCGGCGACATCCGATGTGAGTGTCTATGAGTGTCTTGTCGACGACTATCCCCCTGCCGACGCAGTGATCGACACCTGCGTGGAAGGGCTCTCGATAATCCCCTCGCGAATCGATCTCGTGGGCGCGGAAGTGGAATTGATGAATCGTCCCGACCGCGACCGCATGATGATGCGTGTGCTCACACGCATCAAAAACGACTACGACTATATACTGATCGACTGCAGCCCGTCGCTGGGTGTGATCACCGTCAACGCCCTGACAGCCGCCGATTCTGTCATCATCCCGGTGCAGGCCGAATACTTCGCCCTCGAAGGAATCTCCCAGTTGCTCAATACTATCCGCATCATAAAATCGCGGCTGAAGCCCACTCTGGAAATAGAAGGCTTCCTGCTGACAATGTATGACGCCCGTCTCCGCCTCGCCAATCAGATCTACGAAGAACTGAAAGGCCACTTCGGCGACATGGTGTTTAAGACTGTCATCCCCCGCAATATCAAGCTCTCCGAATCGCCGAGTCATGGTCTGCCCGTGATTCTCTATGATCCCGACAGCCGCGGCGCGATCGCCTATGGCCAGCTCTCGCGCGAGCTGATATCGCGCCATCGCAAAAGCAAAAGCAAAGCCTGACGGCCCCTGAATGATGCTTTGGCCGATGCCCCGGCTCATTTCCCGCCTTCCCCAAATTCCCATCGTCTCCATATCCCTCCTCGCGCCGTTGTCGGCGCCCTACCCAAAGAGTTTAGACTCACTTCAGAACAATGACACCAAACAAACGAAACGCCCTTGGCCGCGGACTCGATTCGCTCATCTCAATGACTGAGATTCGCACCGACGGATCCTCGGCCATCAACGAAATAGAGATCGACATGATCGATCCCAATCCCGGACAGCCTCGCACGACATTCTCCGAAGAACTTCTCGGAGAACTCGCCATGTCGATCCGCGAACTCGGCATCATCCAGCCCCTCTCGCTCCGACTCAATTCCGACGGCCGATATCAGATCATTGCCGGCGAACGCCGTTGGCGTGCCGCCGCAATGGCCGGACTGACAAGTGTGCCGGCATATGTGCGCACAGCCTCCGATTCCGAGGTCACTGAAATGGCGCTCATCGAAAATATCCAGCGTGAAGATCTCAACGCCATAGAAGTGGCTCTCGCTTTCAAAAAACTGATCGATACGTATCATCTGACTCAGGAACGCCTTTCCGAACGCCTCGGCAAGAAGCGTGCGACTGTGGCCAATCACCTTCGCCTGCTCAAACTCCCCGCTGAAATCCAGATCGGACTGCGCGACCGCAAGCTCGACATGGGCCATGCCCGCGCCTTGCTGTCGGTCGACAATCCCAAGCAGCAGCTCCGTCTCTACAATCTGATTCTGAAGGAGGGACTGAGTGTGCGTCGCGTCGAGGAAATGGCCCGTGAGATCAACTCCGGCGCGACTCCGCCCCCCCGCAAGGCTCCCGCCTCGAGCCTGGGTGACTACGGCTTCTTTGCCAATGAACTCTCCAATTATTTCCCGACTCCGGTCAAATTCCAGCGTAAGGAGGATGGCCGCGGGTCGATCACGCTGAAGTTTGAATCCGACGACGAACTCCAGAAGCTCGTGGCTCTCTTCGAACGCCTGAAATGATAATGAAGTCACTGGCCTGTTTCCTTATAGGAGTCATCCTGTTGCCGATCGCCTGCGACGCGGCCCGGATTCCGGAAGTCAACGCCATGACGGAGGCTCGCGTGGCGGCAGCGGTCGACTCAATAGCGAGTCGCTCCATGCGCCCCGGCGCGGCCGAGCCCGAGATGCAGTCGGAGAGCGGCTCCGCAGATGAAGAAGCTATGGAAATGCCCGAACTCGACGCCATATTAGAAGTCGAGGCGCCCCGCGCCGAGGCCGATTCCACGGCGACGGCGGCTCCGATCGAGGAGGGCCCGCTGACTGTGGTGGTCGATCCCGACTCTCCATATGGACTCGACGGCAAGAAGGTGTTCAATCCCAGTCCGACGCGTGCCGTGTGGCTCAGCGCTCTCTTCCCGGGCCTCGGCCAGATCTACAACCGCCGCTATTGGAAACTCCCCATCATTGTGGCGGGATATATGGGCCTCGGCTATGGCACAAGCTGGAACGCCAGGATGTATCAGGATTATCAGCTCGCATATTCCGACATCATGGACGACGACCCCGACACAAAGTCTTATCTCGACTTCTTCCCCCCGACCGTCGATGAAGACTCGCTCGACAAGACGTGGCTTTCACAGACGCTCAAAAGCCGAAAAGACTACTACCGCAGAAACCGCGATCTCTGCATCATATGCTGCGTCGGTCTCTATCTCCTCGCTATGCTCGACGCCTATGTCGATGCCTCTCTCTCGCATTTCGATATCTCCGACGATATAAGTCTGGATGTCGCTCCGACGATCATGTCGGCCCCCGGCGTCAGGCGTCCGACCCCCGGACTCAACTGGGCTCTGACTTTCTGACAGCATCTCTCCGCCCCATCATCTCCTCTTAACCGTGTAAACCTCTCCATGACATAGAAATGAAACGTAAACTCGTCATATTAAGCATCGCGCTCGCGGCCATATCCCCGGCCTGGGCCAAGAGTAACGCAAATGTGCTCGATCTGAAAGAATCGATCACCGACGACGCCATTATATATCCCGAAAGTTTCGAGACGGATGCCCGTAAGTTGCTCGAGTCGTGGTATATCAAAAACTATACCGACACCGACGACCGCTATCGCACCTCGGCCAATCCCTCCACTTCCGATGAAGTGATCCGCCAGCGTCTCGCCGAGTTGCCGACAGTCATCGACCTCCCCTTCAACCAGATCGTCAGAAGCTATATCGATCGCTATATGGTCAAGGGGCGCGCGATGGTGGCGTCGCTCCTCGGACTGAGCACCTATTATATGCCGATCTTCGAGCAGGCTCTCGAAGCCGAGCAGCTCCCCCAGGAGCTGAAGTATCTGCCGATTATCGAATCGGCGCTCGATCCCAACGCAGTGTCGCGTTCGGGTGCGGGCGGTCTCTGGCAGTTTATGCCGGCCGCCGCGAAGGGCTATGATCTGGAAGTGTCGTCGCTCGTCGATGAGCGTCGCGACCCCTATAAGTCGTCGGCAAAAGCCGCGAAGCTCCTCCACGATCTTTACGACACATATGGCGACTGGAGCCTTGCAATCGCCGCCTATAACTGTGGCCCGGGTAATGTCAACAAGGCCATCCGTCGCGCCGGAGGCGATCCGAAGCAGCAGGATTTCTGGAGCATCTATCAGTATCTAAGTCCGGAGACACGCGGCTATGTGCCGATGTTTATCGCCGCCAATTATGTGATGAATTATTATAAGGAGCATAATATCTCTCCAGTGCTCCCGACGCGTCCGCTCGTGACCGACACTGTCGGCATCTCTACCCGCGTGCATTTCGATCAGATCTCCCAAGTGCTTGATATCCCGAAGGAGGAGCTGCGTATTCTCAATCCGCAGTTCCGCGCCGACGTCATTCCCGGCACACCGACACGCCAGTATATGCTCATACTTCCGTCGCAGCAGGCGCAGGCATATATAATGAGCGAACCGGAGATTCTTGCTTATGAATCAGCAAAATATGCACGCCGTATCGACGCCAATCCCGGTGATTCTTTCGCCGATGGCATCGCCGCCGAGGATGATGATGAAACACCCCTGCTCGCCGCAGAACCGGAATTCGCCGACGCCGACGATGAGGAGGCGGCTCCGGTGGCTGTGCCCGCCCGCGACAACAGCGGGATGACGGCGCAGGTGCGCACTGTGACGCATACCGTCGGATCAAACGAGACAATCAACGATATCGCCGAGCTCTATAAAGTAAAGGTGTCGGATATCAGAAGCTGGAATTCGTTGCGTCGCAATGCTGTGCGTCCCGGTCAGAAGCTGCGCATCGAGACGTCGGTGGCCGAATCGACTGTAAAGGCGAATCGTAAGCCAGCGGCTACGAAGTCGACAGCGGCCGCTCCGGCCAAGACATCGACCTCCACAAAGCAGTCGGCACCCGCCAAGCAGACAGGCACTCAGAAGACTTCTACGAAATCCACAAAGTCGACGACTGCCGCCACAACGAAGAAGAAGGCCGCTCCAGCCAAGCCTAAGGAGCATGAGATCAAGTCAGGCGAATCGCTGATCACCATCGCCAAGAAGCATGGCGTCACTGTCGAGGAACTCAAAAAGGCCAATAATCTCAAGGATGATAATATTCGGGCCGGCAAAACTCTGAAGGTGCCCGCCAAGGGTAGCGCCGCTTCGACTTCGAAGAAGAAGAAGTCTTCCGCAAGCTCATCTAAGAAGAGCACAACCAAGAAGTCTTCCGCCAAGAGCAAGAAATCCACAACCAAAAAGAAAAAGAAATAAGCCATGGACAGGAATCACAAGATCATACTCTGGGGAGGCGTCGGAGTATTCGCGGCAATGGCAGTCATGCTGATTTTGCTGCTGACAAGCAACACACGTCAGGCTGATGCCGCCGACGCGGCGATCGCCAGGGCTGATTCCCTGGCATTGGCCAACGACCGATTGCAACTGACTCAGGAGTTTAACCAGCTTAACGCCGATTTCTCGCAGTATGAGGATCAGCAGGTGTATCTGAAGAATGATTCGCTTGTGCAGCAGTATAATCAGGCCCGCATGAAGGTGGAGGGGCTGCTCCGCGATCTGGAGTCGGAGAAGGCTTCCAACAATCGCAATAAGGCCCGCATCAAGCAGCTCGAGTCGGAGATCGCGTCGCTGAAGAAGATCGTGCGCCATTATCTTGAGGAGATCAAGCGTCTCGGCGAGGAGAATGAGGGCTTGCGTAAGGAGATCGAGCAGGTCAACCAGCGCAATGAGCAGCTCGCTTCGAGAGCGCAGACTGTGGAGCGCGACAATGCCGAACTGACGCAGACTGTGGCGAAGGCGAAGAAGCTCAGCATCAGCGGTCTCAGTTTCCAGGCTTACAATAAGAAGGGTAAGGCTGAGAAGAAGATAGGCAAAGCTAAGTCGCTTGGTGCGTCGTTTACGATCAACCCCAACAGTACGGCTGCCGCAGGTGCGAAGACAGTCTATCTGCGCGTTGTGTCGCCCGACGGTTCGCTTATTGGCAGCGGTCCTTCGTTCAGCTATGACGGTGCTACGCTTCAGTCGAGTGGCTCGAAGACTGTGGAGTACGACAATGGCGAAACTCATGTGCAGATCTATTGCCAGGTGGCTACGACGCTGACACCGGGCGACTACACAGTCGAAGTGTTCTGCGACGGCGCGCGTCTCGCATCGCGCCATTTCAATATGGAGAAGTAACTCAATTTGGCTGACGCATTGAGCCTCAGCCGTCGACCAATACACGAATCGCCCCGCGATCTCCCGATTCAACGTCGGGAAATCGCGGGGCGATCTGCGTTGTGAGCGGCAGGGAAGACAGGGAGTACCGGGAGAAGTAAGAGAGCTATGAGTTACAGAGATGGACGGGTGTGTCGGGAGTGCTGAGGAGGCTGAGGAGTGCCGGGAGTTCTGAGGAGGATGAGGAGAGAAGAGGAGTGAAGAGGAGGGTGTATAAAAAAGACGACCGACACAAACCCTGAAGGTAAGTGTCGGTCGGGAATTTCCTTTGGAGATTTCTCTCGTCGAAATTCTACTGACGAGTAAGGGTTACTTACTCAGCTGCGGGAGCTTCAGCAACAGCGCTGTCAGCAACTACGCTGTCAGCAACAACGCTATCAGCAGCAACAGTGCTGTCAGCAACTTCTTCAGTTGCAACAACTGTAGTGTCTGCAGTGTCAGTAGCAGCTGCCTCCTTGGAGGAGCAAGATACGAGTGCTACGCTGGCGATAACAGCGAGAGCGAGAACAACTTTCTTCATGTCGTTTAAAATTTAAAATAATAAAACAATTTCGTTTGCTATCAAAAACGATGCGAATTTACATCTTATTTTTCAAACCACAATGTTTTTTAAACAAAAAATTGATGTGGTTTGCATTATTTAACATCCGTTAACAATCCGGGCGCTCTGTGAGGGGTCGGTGTTTCGGGTGTTGAAGCAGATGTCAAGTGCTTGCGTTACAGTGAGATGCTTTGGTGGAAGTTGGCCATTTCTATGGCGGCGACGGCAGCTTCGGAGCCTTTGTTGCCCAAGACGCCGCCGGCGCGCTCCTGCGCCTGCTCGAGGGTGTTGACGGTGATGACGCCGAAGATGAGGGGCGTTTCCCCACGGGCGTTGATGATGGCGGCCCCTTCGGCGGCTTGCTGACAGACATAGTCGAAGTGGGGAGTATCACCTTTGATGACGCAGCCGATGATTATCACTGCGTCCGGGCGGCGACGCGCCAACACACCGGCGGCGTTGACCAGCTCTACAGTGCCGGGGACACTGTAGAGGTTGATGTTTTCACGCCGTGCGCCCCCTTTGAGGAGGGTTTCGAGCGCGCCGTCGCGCAGCGCGTAGGTGATGTCGGAGTTCCATTCGGCTGTGACGATATCGCATCGAAACAGATTGGGATCGTAGACGGCAGGCACAGTCAGTTCGGTGCCGTTGGTGTTAAGTATTGTCGACATTGCGGGGTATGATCAATTCGGTTAGAGGATTATTCTTTGGAAGATTCAGAGGCCTTCTTCGCGATATCATTGGCCTTGTCGGCTACTTTATCTGCGATATCGTTGGTCTTTTCGGCAGCGGTTTTGGCTTTTACGGCCACATTCTCAGCGACTTCGCCTACCTTTTCGGCGGCTTCTTTGGCCTCTGTGGCGAGGGTCTCGGCTGCGGCTTCCGCCTTGTCGGCCACTTCGGCCATTGTGTCGGCCAGATCGCCGGCGGCCTTGGCTACGGATTCAGCCACACCACCGGCGGCCTTGGCGGCTTTTTTCTCCATGCGGCGGGCGAGTTCGTTGGCCTTGGTCATATAGCGCGACATCGATTGAGTGAAGGCTTTCCAGCGGGTCGGCTGATGTTCGAGCACATCGATCATCTCCATCAGAGCGACGATATCTTCTTCGAGTTCGACTGTCTCGAGGGCGATCGCGCGGGGAAGCACGGCTGCGAGCAGGCGCTTTGCGCGTTCGCGCATCGTCTTGACGCGGCTCATGATTTCGGCCATCTCGATGGTCATGCGGATCTCTTTACGGCCGACGCCGCCGGAGCGCATCTTCGAGAATTTGATCGCTTCGGAATAGAATTTCAGCGCTTCTTTATATGATCCCGACGATGCCATCAGCTCGCCGACCTTGCGCAGCGATTCTGCAAGGCGGTCGGTGGCGGAGGCAACTCCGGAGTTGACCTTTTCGTAGAGTGATTCGGTCAGTTGCTTCTGCTTCATGAGCATCTCGATCGTCTTCTTTCGGGAGCGGATGATGCGGGCTGCGAGTTCCATGGCGAGGATATGGAACTGGCCATAGCGCTCGGGATCGTCCTTAGCGAGCTGGGTGAGCACCTTGAAGAGGGTCTCGAGCTCTTTTTCGCTGCGGTTGTAGTCTTTGAGCATGAAGTGGATTTCGGCGAGATCGAAGAGGATCGCGCTGAAAATAGTGCGGAATTCGCGATTGGCGATATCGGGGAAATCGCGAAGTTCGCGCATTGTGGAGACGGTGCGTTCGAGAGCGTCGAGGAATCGGTCTTCAGCCATGAGTGTGGCCGTTGTGGCGCGGTTTTTCTCAGCGTTGGCGAGGATCTTATATTCGTCGGATTTCCGATTGAATTCCTTGAGGTTGAGCGGAAGCTGAATCTGGGTCATATTATATAGAATGAGTTAAGCGTGTTGGTGGATACTTTCCGGAGGATTGCCCGGAGAGTAGCATGCGGGGCTTGTCAGGGGCTCAGCGGCCCGGGCGGCTTGCCGCAGCGGCGGCCGAGCCGAGATAGCCGCCGTGGTGGCGCTTGGCATAGTCGGCCACAGTGAATCCGATCGCTTTCATCGTGGCCACAACGAGGAGATCGCCGATGACGGTCATTGTCGTTGTCGATGTTGTCGGTGTCAGCCCGAAGGGGCATACTTCCGGGCGTCCTCCCGTGAAGAGTGTCACATCGGCCATGGCGGCGAGCGGACTCGAGTCGTTACCTGTTATAACAATCAGCGGGATAGATGGGTTCAATGCTTTGGCGAGCTCTATGAGCATAAGGATCTCGGTGGTTTTCCCGGAGTTGGAGATTAGCAGCAGGAGATCGTCGGGCTGAAGGATGCCGAGGTCGCCGTGTTGGGCTTCGGAGGGATGGAGAAACACGGCGGGAGTGCCGGTGGAGCAGAATGTCGTGGCGATGTTCATGCCGATCTGTCCGGCTTTGCCCATGCCGCTGACCACGAGCTTGCCGCCACGACGATTGACATGGTCGACAATCAGTCGGACAGCGCGTTCGTATTCTTCTCCGACGGGGATATTTTTTACTGCGTCGGCCTCTGCGTTGATGATGTCAACGAGCGACTCGACCGATACGTTTATTTCTGACATATATATAGTTGCGAGTTGAAGTTGTTGGGTTGGCTCAAGCATTTATCTATTGGTCGCGGCGCGACTGTCATTCTCCTTCGGAGCGTCGGCGTCGTCGGCTGTGGCGCGGTCGAGCGCGGCGCGGAGTCGGGTGCTCATCGGCGCTGATTTGCCGGTGGCAGGATCGAAACACACCATGACCGAATCACACACCGATCGGATTTCATTCGAAGACTTCTCCACAAGCGCCTGACGGAGCGTGAAGCTTCGGTCGCCGACGGAGAGCACGCGGGTGCGAACTTCGATTTCCTCGCCGAATTTGATCTGCTTTATATATGTGCAGTTGACATTGGCTATGGCTGTTTCGACTTTGGAGAAATCGATCTCTCCGCCATAAAGATATTCCAGATAGCGGGCTTTGGCGAGATCGTAGAGGGAGAAGTAGACTATATTGTTGAGATGGCCGAGGATGTCGATGTCGTTGAAACGAAGCTGCACGGGCATCGAATGATGGAGTTTCGGCATCTCTTCGTTGAGATATGTAAGATCCATCTTTTTAGGTTTTAGGT
>CAMWNT010000012.1 GCA_947175695.1 uncultured Porphyromonadaceae bacterium | reverse complement strand
ACGCAGTCGAGCGATATTTACTCACTCGGAATGACGGCCTACGAGATGCTGACCGGACTCAAGCCCCGTCGCACCGCCGGCGACGACTCGCTCCTCCCCCGGATCGCCGAACGCTACGCCTACACGACAGCCGCCACCCAGGCATTCGTCGACGCCACCACCGACCCTCAGGCCGCCGCACGCCCCGCCGGATGCCGGGATGCCTACCGCATTTTGAAAGGTGCCGGAGCCCAAAGCCGATCAGTCGCCGATAAAAAAGAGAAAAAAACCGGGGGCGCCTTGGTGATAGGAATTATCGTCGGGGCAATCCTTATATTAGGAACCCTCGGATGGCTGGCCTATTCAAGGCTCAGCACCGAAAAGACCCGGAAAGACTATTTCACAACCATAGATGTAGCACCCGACGGAACTCCACGCGGCGTAGACGATCTCTACGAAAATCAGCTCCCCGACCTCGATGAATACTACGTCATCAGCTATGTCGGCGACCGCATCGACCACATCTCCCATGTCGGAGCCGACGTCGATGCCAAGGCTCAGCCCGACAGCGCGTTCTGGGCCGGCAACTACGCAGAGGCGAAATTCCACTACACCTCCGAAGGAGATCCCGACTATGTCGAGCTTGAAGACACCGACGGCGAGACATTCTACATCCTCGATTACGAAAAAATCAAATAAAATATCCATACACAATGAAGAATTTCAAAGCTATCCTACTCATCGTCGTTGCCCTGATGGGCTGGAACGTGGCCAACGCCATGACTGTGGCTGAAAAGGCTGCCCAGAAAGAAGTCAAAGACTATCTGACCCGCCAGGGATTCAGAGTCGAAATCGACCCCGACGACGACAGCGTCATGTTTCGCCAAAGCGACCTCATCTATTGGATCACATTCAAAGGCGATGGCTCCGGCATCCTCTACACTCTCCACGTGAAGCCGCTCAAGCTTCGCGCCGAAAAAGACGACGACGACACCGCCAACCGCAAGCACGAGCGCGCCGTCTACGCCGCCAACGAGCTCAACCGCATCTCTCCGGCCAAAACCGAAGTGCGCCACACAAGAGTCGACTTCACATTCCCCGTCTTCGCATCCTCGGCTTCCGAATATATCAAGCAGCTCTCGAATGTGCTCAAAGAGCTCCAGTCGGCAAGAAGTCAATTCCATGACCAGTTTAAGAAAATGGAATATGTGACCGACTCGGTCCACAACTACTGGTCGACTCAGGATCCCAACCTCGTGGTGCTTCCCCAGCGTGCAGGCGAGATCCGTCATAAAGTCAATCCCGACCTCTCTGTGTCGAACGTCGAGATCGCCACTTACGGCAGCTATTCCAACTCCGAAGCCAACAAGCCTCTGATCGACTACAACGGACAGATCTTCCAGGATCGTTGCCGCTTCATCCGCGAGAAAATCACAGTGCGTGCCAACGAAGCCGGAAAATACTACATCGGCGTCAAGCTCTACAACCCCGAGGGCAAGCTGATTGTGCCCAACAAGCACAGCGAATTCACCACTGTCACTCCCATCGAGATCAAGAAAGCCAATAAAGAGACCGACATCGAACTCAATGCCTTCGGCACTCCCGACACAAACTTCTGGACTCCCGGCGTCTATCGCCTTGAGATCTACGACTCCGACGTGCTCGTCAGAAAAGAAGCTTTCGAGATCTACGAATAATCCGACTCTACCGAACTACTTGCGATAAGGATCTATGGGCCGGGGGGCGCCCCGCGACTCCCGGCCGCATAGACTGCGCGAAATCATACTAACCTTCGGTTGTCATAATCTGCTTACAAGATGAAAAAACTGTTCAGAATCCTGGTGATGCTCATGGTGGCCGTCGTGGCTGTCGGCGTGACAAGCTGCGGCAAGAGCAAAGGCGAAAAGGCGAGAGAAGAGATCGCTCGCGCTGTCCACAATATGGATCTTCCGATGAAGATCAACAACAACACGACCCTGACCGATTGCGAATTCAAAGGGAATACGCTCTATATGCACAACGAAGTGCCCGCAGCCACGCTTGCGGCGATCGACCGCGAAGAGCTCCGCGACAGCACCCTGCGCAAACTCCGCGGCGGCATGCTCCCCCGCAAACTGGTCAAGCGCCTCGTCGAGGCCAACGCCTCGATCGAATTTGTCTACTACAACGGCGACGACTCAATCAGCATCAACTTCCCCGCCTCGAAACTCCATTGATTCCGGCGAGTGGAGCCAAAGCCACTCGCATCCAACAATCCTGATCCTATAATGAACCAACCAGAACTCCAGCGTATCAACCATAGCTCCGGCATCGTCGGGGCCGTAGCCTCCCGTATCGGCGGACGATCCGAAAACCAAGACAGTTTCATTGTGGCCGACACGCCGTTGGGACTGCTTGTGGCCGTCTGCGACGGCATGGGCGGCGGCCCGGCCGGCAAGGAGGCCTCCACGATAGCGGCCGAGACGATAGCCGCGACTGTCATGCAAGCCACGCCCGACATGGATCCGGCCGAGGTGTTGCGTGTGGCGGCCATCAACGCCAACGACGCTGTGATCGAGGCCACTGTGGCCAATCCGGCGCTGCGAGGAATGGGCACAACCTGCGTGGCTGTGCTCTTCAAGGCCGGACGCGGATATGTGGTTCATGTCGGCGACAGCCGTTGCTATCAGGTGCGCGACGGCAAAATGGTGTTTCGCACGGCCGACCATTCATATGTGGCCGAGATGGTGCGCCACGGCACTCTGACCGAAGAAGAGGCCCGCAACTCCAACTATTCCAACGTCATCACCCGCGCCATCGGCGCCGCCACAACGGTGGATCCGGAGGTCGACATTGTGCCGATCGCACCCCACGACCGCTTCGCGCTGATGACCGACGGCATCTGGGGAGCCATCCCCGAGCAGGCGCTGATCGACGCTTTCACAGCCGAAGGCGACCTCGCGGTGACGGTCGAGGGGATAGCCTCGGGCATCGACTCGATAGGCCATGAAAAAGGTGGGGGCCACGACAATCTGACCCTCGCCATTATCGAGCTCCCAGGGGTGGTCATGGCGACGCCCGATGCCCCCGAGCCGGCAATCCCGCTTGAAGCCGACCCTCGGCCGGGTGGAGATGACGACAGTGCGGCATCATCCTCCGCCCTCGCTCAAGCGTCAGCCGCACCCTCGCAGGCTCCCGCAGCGGCAAAAAACCGGGAGCCGCAGGTAGTTCCGACCCCCTCCGAGCCGATGACGCTCGCCGAGAAAGTGGCCGCTGAAGTGGCCGAAAAGCGCAGAGCAGCCCGAAAAGAGGGGGCTCCCGCCACTGCCGATCCCTCCGCAGAGAGGAAAAAGCGGAAGGGGTGCACGAAAAACGAAGCCGCCCCAACAGCGGCTCCACCGGCTGAAATCGACAACTACTCGCTCGAATCCGACGATACTCCTCCCGGCGAAGAGCGGAAAGCAGAAAGGCGCGGCGTCAAATGGCGCGCCCTTTTCTGGGTTGTAGCCGTAGCTCTTTTAGGGCTCATCTCCTGGAATATCTGGATGATGATTCGCGACGACCAAGCCGCTGAAGAAGCAGCCAAAGAAGCCGATAACAAGAAAATCTCTCTGCTGGACGCGCAAACTGTCGTTGACGCTGTCGATGAAGTGAAGGAGGGTAAAACCGATGCGAAGCTCCAAGATGCGAAAACTGCCGAAAAGCCTAAAAATGAAAAGCTCAAAGAGGCTGTCGAAGATCTTAATGAGCTCAAAAAACCGTACTCTAACAAATTCACAAAGAAAAATAACGAAAAGGAGTTTGAAAGTCGCGAGGCTGAGCGAAAAGCAAAGATTGAGAGCGTAGTGGGGAAACTTGAGGATTATGGGAAAACCCTCGGTGAAAATGATAAGCGCAAGGATAAGATCGACAAGATTATCGAGACTGCCAAGCAATCTCGGATAGAGATTCTCGATACTTCTCACAGCGATGTGACCGGCGATGCCATGAAAAATATCGAGAAACTCATCACTATGATCAACGAGCTGGAAGCATCAGAGGATTGACGCCGTTTCGCTTGTCGGGATCTCGATTACCGCTAAAGAACTGGCATGGATTTGGATGGTAAGGAAAAAATAACTATTTTTGTTAATTAAACACAGATTTCACACGCCGTTAACCCCTCGCACCCCGTCGAGGCGACGCCCGGAAAGGGAATCCGGAATAGGGGAGAGCGGCTACTCTCTGATCGAACGTCATGGCAATCATACGTCTCCAAGGCCGGCAGGAAAAAGAAGCCGGGATATATTACGAAGTCGACTCCGCATCGGTGCCTATCGGTGAAGGTGGCATGGGCAAAGTGTATCGCGGCACGTGTGTCAACACGCTGACCGGTGTCACACGCCCCGTGGCCATCAAATTCCTCTTCATGGATCTCCCCGAGCAGGCTGTAGAGCGCGCGCGGCGCGAAGCCTCCGTGCGCCTCCGCAACGACAACCTCATCGAGATGCTCGGCTTCTTCGAGACCGACGAAGTGCGCGAAGGACGCACCGTCAAGCATTACCATGTGGTCAGCGAGCTGCTCCACGGCGTCTCGCTTGCCGACATAATGCAGGGGAAATGCACCGACCCCAACGGGCGCGAGATCCCATATGCGCGCAAACTCCTCAACGACTTCAGCAAAGATCCCTCCCATTTCGCAAAGGTGATCATCAAGAGCGTGCTCTCCGGCCTCATGGCGCTCCACGACGCCGGATATATCCACCGCGACATCGACCCCTCCAACATCTTCATCACCGCCGACGGCCACGTCAAACTGATCGACTACGGCATCTGCAAGCAGCTTAACCAGCTGACCACCAACGACCGCCAGCTGACTGTGGCCGGCGCGTTCATGGGCAAGCCCGAATATGCATCGCCCGAGCTCGCGCTCGGCGACCTCAAGCATCAAAACCGCACCACCGACATCTACGCCGTCGGAATCCTTCTCTATCAATGCATCACAGGCAATGTGCCATTCGAAGGCACACGCTTCGCCATCCTCGACAAGCAGCTCAAAGAGCGTCTCCCCCTCAAGGGTGTAGCCGACCGCCGACTGCGTCAGATCATATCCAAGGCCACTGAAAAGCGTCAGGAACTCCGATATCAGACGGCTGCCGAAATGCGCGTCGACCTTGAAAACCTCGACGTCAAGCGTGCGATCAATCCCCGGAGTCGCCGGATGATAATCGGCGGTGTGGCGCTGGCTGTGGCAGGA
Organism: uncultured Porphyromonadaceae bacterium; assembly: GCA_947175695.1. Lineage (GTDB taxonomy): Bacteria > Bacteroidota > Bacteroidia > Bacteroidales > Muribaculaceae > Lepagella. The sequence continues at coordinate 33,029 of CAMWNT010000012.1, read as the reverse complement.
GTTGTCGGCATCATCCTCTACGGCGGGGCGATGGAGCGTCGCGCCCGAGCGCTCGAAGAGAAAAACTATATCGACTCGCTTCAGAATGTGGTCAGCCACAGTGTGCTCTCAGCCGATTCGCTTGCCATGATCGGATTGGCTCACGACGAAGGCTACGACTCGCATCTTGTCAAAGCCAAGGAATTATACGGCAAGGCGTCGGCCGCGATAGCGCTGCTCGGCGAAAAGGGGGTTGAACCCGACATGAAATTGCAGCGATCTGCTGTCGAACGATGCGACAACGCCCTCCGCAGCGCGCGCACCGAACTCGCCGACAAAGCCGCCATGCTCGAAGCCGACGAAGATCCCGAGATGGTGGCCGAAGCCCCGGCCTTCCGCCGGAGAGTCGCCGACATTGATAAAGTGCTCAAATAATTCCGCTGTCTCCAAATCACGCATAACCGATTTCAACAACCTGATAATGAACACAACTACACTCATATCAAGATTGAAAAACGGCGATATCGCACGTCACCTTTTCGCTTTGGCCGCATGTATTATCCTATGTGTCGGCATCGCCGGAGCGCAGTCGAAAGGCGACAAATACTACAACGAAGGTCTTGCGAAGCAGAAAGTGATGACCGTCGAATCGCAAAACCAGGCCATCGCCAAATTCAACTCTGCCAAAAAGATCTACGACTCCGCCTCCAAGAAGAAGCAATGCGACGACGCGATCAGCGTCAGCCGCGGCATCATCAAGAGCCTCTCGGCTTCCAAAGGCTCCGCTCCGAAGCAGCAGACTCCGCGCGCTCCCAAAGAGAGCAAGCGTGAAGAAGCGCCCAAGCCGCAAGCCACTCTCTCGCTGAGCAACACCAACTTCTATCTCAGCCAGCCCTCGACGCAGGTCGAAGTGACGGTCACTACCAACCAGCCCCGCTGGGACGTTGACGCTGTGGCCAACTCCGACGGCAGCGGCTTCCTTAAAGTGAATAAAATCAACGACGACACATTCCGTATCGATGTCCCCTACAACAACGATGCCGAAGCCAGAGTGCAATATGTGCAGGTGACAGCCGGCGATGCCAAAGAGCGGGTATGCGTCAGCCAGAGCGGACGCGAAATCATCCTCCGCGCCGACAAGACCATCGTCGAAGCCAAGAAAAAGGGCGACAAAAAGACGCTCAACATCTACAGCAACGGCTCGCAGAGCTACAACGACAACTACGGCTACAACTGGCGGGTGCTTGAATGTCCGTCATGGATCACAATAGCGCCCAAAGAGGTCAAATACAACATTTCGGAAAAAGATCTCAAATCCATCGGACTTCGTGCCTCCGACGCGTCGGGCCTGACGAAGTGTGTGGTCGAAATCATCGTCGATCCCTACGGCGCCACAAGAAAAGGCGACATCATCCTTGAATGCGGCTACAAGCAATTCAAGATCTCCGTCAACCAATACAAGTGATCCGCCGCGACGGCTTCTTATTGCAGCCGTCGGCATAATTGCAGCCGCTTGCGGCTTATCATTGAAAAGAGTAACTTCGCCCCTTCCCGTGTCGTCTCGGCGCGGGGAGGGGGTTGGTGTCTTAAGAGCCTTCATCGCGACGGCTCATTCCGACCGCTCTTTTCGCCTCGATTCCGGCTCCGGCCCCCGGCCGCCCGAAGCGAGACAAAAGTCAACACAAAGGATAGAAATACCTTACCAATTAATATGACACACTTAAACAGATCAACCAACAGCATCTCCACGGCCCGCTTCACACTGCGGCTTGCCGCAGGAATCGCAATGTTTGCAGGATTCGCCCTGCAGGCAAACGCCGAATACGCCCCGGAATATTACTCCGGTCTCGACGGAAAGCGTAAAGAAACACTCAAGGCCGCTGTGAAAGAGGCCGTGAAAACTCACAAAACTCTCGGATATACCGACCTCCCGACCTATTGGCAATACTCCGACGTATATCCTGAAAAATACAACGGACAGACCAGATGGTGGGAAATGTATTCCAATGAAGTTTATCTGATCCGCAACAATCAGACCGCTCGATCATCCTTCTCTGCCAACCGCATGCAGCGCGAGCACAGTGTGCCCAAATCATGGTGGAAAGTGGGTAATGATGTCGAATATACTCCCGCTTACTCCGACATGTGGAACCTCTATCCCTCCGACGGCCCCGCCAACCAAGCCAAAAGCAACTATCCGCTCGGCATCGTCGAGAGAGCGTCGTTCGACAACAACTGCACCAAAGTCGGAGTTCCCGTCTATGGCTACGGCGGCGGAGCCGAAGTTGTCTTCGAGCCTGCGGATGAATATAAAGGCGACTTCGCCCGCAGCTTCTTCTATATGGCCTGCGTCTATGACGACATCTCCTGGCAGAGCCGCTATAACTGGATGTTTGTCAGATCATCTTATCCCACTCTTCAGCCCTGGGCCTACGAAATGCTCCTGCAGTGGGCGCGCGAAGACCGGGTCAGCCAAAAGGAAATCCTCCGCAACGACGCTGTCGAAAAATCACAAGGCAACCGCAACCCCTTCGTCGACTTCCCCGAACTCGCCGAATACATCTGGGGTACACGCACAGCCGAAACATTCTATGTGGCGGATCAGACCGGCGGAAACGTCACTCCCCCCATCACCGGCGATCCTGAGCTGACCAATCCCGTCAACGATGAATGGATCGACTTCGGAGACGTTGCAGTCGGCGGTATAGGCACAACATATGTCGTGCTCCAAGGCAAGAACTTCACCGCCCCCCTCAGCCTGCGCATCTCCGGCACTGACAGCGATATGTTCAACCTCTCCACACGCTCTATCTCCGCATCCGAAATCAACTCCACCGGAGAATACATGCTCCCGATCGAATATCTCCCGACCGAACTCGGCGAGCACACTGCCAAACTGACAATCTACGACGGCGGACTCGCATCGAGCGTATTCGTCAACCTCAAAGGCGAGGCCAAGCCCGTGCCCACCCTGACCCGACTCCAGGCTCTCGACCCGATCGACGTCGCCGGCAACTCCTACACTGCATGCTGGAGCGCCGCTCCCGAAGCCGTCGACTACTACGTGCTCTACCGCACCCGCTACTACAACGACGGCGAAGAGACCGACCAGATCGAATGCCCCACCAACTCCTACACCATCACCGACCGCAATCCGGAAGTGGCTGAAAGCTACTCAGTCAGCAGCTCCAGCCTTGGCTATCTCTCCGAACGTTCGAACTCTGTGCTCGTCGAAGCCTCCGGAGTTTCGAACGTCGCGGCCGAATCGGCTCTCACGATCGCATGGCGTGAAGATGGCATCCGCGTTCTGACTTCACTCCCCGAAGTGGAAATCTCCGTCTACGACGCCGCCGGACGCGAGGCCGGCCACTACTCATCGCTCCGCCACGGCGACACGGTAGAGCTTCAGAAAGGTGTCTACATCATCACATCCCCCTCACTGGCCAAGCCGGTGAAAATCGTAATCTGACTTTAACCGGGCTGATCCCGGCGCGCACCCGTCGGGATCAGCCAAAAACGATACCATATGAAACATCAACTCATTCTTACTCTCGCGGCAGCCGCGGCTGTAATGCCCGCCTTGTCCGCTACGCCCGACTACTCCGTGCTCAACGGACTGAAGGGCGCGGCGCTCAAAAACGCCGTCAAGCAACTCGCCCTTCCTCACACTGAAATCGCCTACGGCGACGCCACTTGGGAAGTGTTCGCACACTCCGACGTGCGTGTGATAGGAGGTCGCGAAGCATGGTTCGACATGTATAGCAATCGCATCGTCTACGTCACCAACGGCCACGCCGCACTCAATATCGAGCACTCTGTGGCCAATTCCTGGTGGGGCGGCAAGAAAAACGCAGCCTACAAAGATCTTCATCATCTCAATCCCTCCGATGCCGACGCCAACGGCCGCAAAAGCAACAACCCTCTCGGAGTTATCAGCGGCTCGCCGACATGGAGCAACGGAGTGACCACGATCGGACGCCCGACTTCGGCCACAGGCGGCGGCTCATCGACAGTATTCGAACCCGCCGACGAATACAAAGGTGACTTCGCACGAGCCTATTTCTACATATTCACGCTCTACGATGACATCAGCTGGGCCGACACCCCGGCATATATGTACGACCGCTCATCCTATCCGACGCTCAAACCCTGGGCCTATGAAATGCTGCTCGAATGGGCCGCTGCCGATCCTGTCGACGAGCGCGAGGTCCAACGCAATGCGAGTGTCGCCGAATTCCAAAAAAACGAAAACCCCTTCATCTCTATCCCCGGACTGGCCGAATATGTGTGGGGCTCGAAGAAAAACACCCCCTTCGATCTTCAGGACGCCATGACAGCGCCTCTGCCCAACCGTCCCGACGCTCCTGAATTCGGCGACTACTATCTCGCCGGAGTCAACACCTGGACCGGCAGATGGTGGAATTCGTTTGACCTCTATCTGACCGCTCCCGAAGGTTGCGACATCTACTACGCCATCGGCGACAGCAACAGCTGGACCCTCTCAAACGGCGTAGTGACTGTGCCTGCCGCCAAGGCATCAGGCGAGACCTATACAATCCGCGCATACTCCGTTGATCCCACAGATCCCTCGCGTCCCGGATCGACAGCTACACTGACTCTGACGGCAGTCGAAGAGGGGGTGACCGACTATATGCATGCGAAATGGACAAAAGTGACTTCAGCTTCCGAAATCAATGCCGATGATCTCTACGTCATCCTCTCCGAAAAGGCAAACGCCGTCATGTCGACCACAACCGGCATGACTTCATCATCCGGCTATCTCAGCGTCGCCGGCAACGTTGAGCCCGAAAACGGCGAGATCAATGTGCTCCCCGAAGGATCGGCGGTTGTGCGTCTCGTCAGCTCCGGCGGCGGCCAATATTATGTGCAGGTCAACTCGCTCGCACTTGAGCCCGCAGGCTACATCGCTCCGATCGAAGCCAAAAAGATTCAGCTCTCCGAGCAGGGTATGCCCGCGCAGGTCAAGCTCGGCCCCGAAGGTAACGTCGTTGTCAACTTCGGCTCGACCTACGGCAACCTCCAATACAACTCCTCATCGCCGCGCTTCAGCTGCTACACTTCCTCTCAGGAAAAGATCGGACTCTACCGTTGCGTCGAGAACCACGATGTGTCCGGTGTAGCCCCCGTGGTTGTCTCCGCCGAATCGGCCACCCGCATCTTCACCCTGCAGGGTGTGGAAGTCGGCGCATCGCTCGAACAGCTCCCCGCCGGCATCTACGTCGTGGTCAAAGACGGCTCCGCCCGCAAGGTTGTGCGCCACTGATCGAAAGATTCGTCTACACAGCCACCAAATCTATAACATCCACCGGCAAGACCTTCAATGCGAGGTCTTGCCGGTCGGCTTTTTTATCCCCAAAGACTAACCATATACACGTTCTTGTCGGGTCAGCCGACTGCAGCCGGCGACGCAAAGAGCGCCCTTAAACGAAAAAACATGAAATAATTCAGTCGGATAGTTGAGAGATAAGAAATATTTGCTAATTTTGCAGACTAAGAGAGTGTTTGGATTTAACTTCCATTCACTCAAAGAGGATTTTTCGAGGGATTTTCGTTCGGATTCGAGGGAGCAATTGCAAATTGTGACCGATGAATTCGGACGAAAAGCACCGAAAAAGACCTTTGAGTGGATGGAAAGATTCTTTCCGAAGAGTCGGCTCCCTTTAATCGTGTTAAATTCAAACACTCTCTAAGAGACGGTTTAAACTAAAACCCTCTCTTGAAAGTGTCGCGGCCGACATCGCGTTCGCCTGGCGTCACGCTACAACTTCGACACAACCTTAAATCATATTTCAAATGCCGCATCGCTCCGGCGCAAGCCACTCCGAGGGCGACGCGGCGAAAACCCAACTCATTATGCTACCCGGCACAAATGTAAAGACATTAGAAAGAGTCGTCATCCGCTTTTCGGGCGACTCAGGCGACGGAATGCAATTAGCCGGCAACATCTTCTCCAACGTATCGGCCGGAGAAGGTAGCCAGATCAGTACATTCCCCGATTATCCCGCGGAAATCCGTGCGCCGCAGGGCTCGCTCAGCGGAGTCAGCGGCTTCCAGGTCAATGTCGGAAAAGGGGTTCACACCCCCGGCGACGAAGCCGATGTGCTCGTCGCGATGAATCCCGCAGCGCTCAAGACCAACCTCCGCTATCTCAAGCCCGGAGGCATCATCATCTGCGACGTCGACACCTTCCGTCCCGCCGATCTTAAAAAAGCCGAATATGCCACCGACGACCCTGTGGCCGAGCTCGGCATCGACCCGGCGAGAATCATGCTTGTGCCGATGACAACGCTCCTCAAGCACACCCTCAAAGACAGCGGCATGGACCCCAAGTCGGTCATGAAATGCAAAAACATGCTCGCCCTCGGCCTCATTTGCTGGCTCTTCGACAGCCCCGTGGAGAGTGTGCTCCGCAAACTCGAAAAGAAATTCGCAAAGAAGCCCGCTGTCTATGAAGCCAACGCAAAAGTGATACGCGCCGGCTGGGACTACGGACATAACACCCACTCCTCGATGCCGACCTACCGCATCGAATCCGAAGCCGTCAAGCCCGGCACATACACCGACGTCAACGGCAACACCGCCACCGCCTGGGGCCTCATCATGGCCTCCGAGAAGAGCGGACGCCCCCTCTTCCTCGGCAGCTATCCCATCACTCCCGCAACCGACATCCTCCACGAACTCGCAAAGCGCAAAGACCTTGGTGTCAAAGCCTGCCAGATGGAAGATGAAATCGCCGGCGTTTGCTCCGCCATCGGCGCAAGCTATGCCGGACATCTCGCCGTCACCTCCACTTCCGGCCCCGGCCTGGCGCTCAAGAGCGAAGGCATCGGCCTGGCCGTGATGGCTGAGTTGCCGCTGGTGGTCATCGACGTGCAGCGCGGCGGCCCCTCCACCGGACTGCCGACCAAAACCGAACAGACCGACCTCATGCAGGCCCTCTATGGCCGCAACGGCGAATCCCCCCTCTGTGTGCTCGCCGCGGCAAGCCCGACCGACTGCTTCACCATGGCCTTCGAAGCCGCCCGCATCGCAATCGAGCACATGACCCCCGTCATCCTCCTGACCGACGCCTTCATCGCCAACGGCAGCAGCGCATGGCGTGTGCCCGAAGAGGAAGACTATCCCGAAATTCGCCCCCACTTCGTCGACGCATCGCGCCTCGAGCAGGGCTGGAAGCCCTTCGACCGCGACGAAAACCTCGTGCGCTACTGGGCTGTGCCCGGCACACCCGGCGCCATGCACCGTGTCGGCGGACTTGAAAAAGACATCCGCACAAGCGCGATATCGACCGATGGCAAAAACCATGAAAAGATGGTCAACATCCGTCGCGAAAAGATCGCCCGCATCGCCAACGATATCCCCGAGCTCCAAGTGGCCGGAAATCCCGACGCCGACACCATCCTCGTAGGCTGGGGCGGCACCTACGGCCATCTCTACACCGCCGCTGAAGAACTAAATGCCGAAGGCTGCGATGTCGCGTTCGCTCACTTCCGCTATATCAACCCCCTTCCGAAAAACGCGCTCGAAGTGCTCAGCCGCTATCGCCGCGTGATTGTCGCCGAGCTCAACACCGGCCAATTCGCCGACTATCTCCAGATGCACCTCCCCGGCCGGCGTGTCGACCGCATCAATAAAGTCGAGGGCCAGCCATTCATGGTGCGCGAAATTGTAGAGGGAGTCAAGAGCTTCCTTGGCGGCAACGAAGGCTCAATCAACGAAACAGGCAACACCAACAGCAACGAAGCATAGACATCAACAACCCCATGGAAACAACAGAAAAACAATTCGTTCCGGCGGATTTCAAGAGCGAACAGAGTGTAAGATGGTGTCCCGGATGCGGCGACCACGCAATCCTCAATGTGCTTCATAAAGCCATGGCCGACCTCGGCGTGGCGCCGGAAAAGACCGCCGTCATCTCCGGCATCGGCTGCTCCTCGCGCCTTCCCTACTATATGAACACCTACGGGATGCACACCATCCACGGCCGCGCGGCAGCCATCGCCACCGGCCTCAAGACAGCGCGTCCCGACATGACTGTATGGCAGATCTCGGGCGACGGCGACGGCCTCGCCATCGGCGGCAACCACTTCATCCACGCCGTGCGCCGCAACATCGACATCAACATACTCCTCTTCAACAATAAGATCTACGGTCTGACCAAGGGCCAATATTCGCCGACATCGGATCGCGGCGCCGTCACCAAATCATCCCCCTACGGCACAACCGAAGATCCCTTCATCCCGGCAGAGCTCGTATTCGGCGCGCGCGGCAATTTCTTCGCCCGCTCGATCGACATCGCCCTCGACACAACCAAAGAGGTGATGCTCGCCGCTGCCCGCCATCACGGCGCGTCGGTGGTGGAAGTGCTCCAGAACTGCGTCATCTTCAACAACGGCAGCCACTCCTTCCTCAGCGACAAAGAGCGCCGCGACGAACACACGATCCACCTCCGCCAGGGAGAAAAGATGCTCTTCGGCAAAGAGATGGAGCGCGGACTCGTGCAAGACGGATTCGGCCTCAAAGCCGTCAAGATCGGCGAAGACGGCTGGACGATCGACGATGTGCTCGTGCACGACGCCACGACTCCGACCAACTTCCTTCATCAGCAGCTCGCCATGATGGACGGCCACGAACTTCCGCTGGCGATCGGTGTGATTCGCGACGTAGCGTCGCCGACCTACGAAGCCGAGGTCGAGGCGCAGGTAGAAGCCGTCAAAGGGAAGAAAAACTTCCGCAATCTCCGCGACATGATTCTCTCGACAAGCGAGACATGGACAGTGGGAGGCGAAGCTGAAAAAGAGTGAGACTACATAAAAAGAGGCTCAAAAAGTTAAATTTAAGGGTAGTAACCTGCACGAAATCAAAAAATATGTGCATTTTTTACTGAAAAATTTCCATAATTGAAAATTTATAGTTTACTTTGCACCCTGAAACACTAACAACGAATATTAACAACTAACAAATTAGCACTATGTCTGATATCGCAAGCAGAGTAAAAGACATCATCGTTGACAAGCTCACAGTAGATGAGGCAGAAGTAACACCCACAGCAGAGTTCAGCAAAGATCTCGGCGCAGATTCGCTCGACACAGTTGAGCTGATCATGGAGTTCGAAAAAGCATTCGGCATCACTATCCCCGACGAGGACGCTGAGAAGATCACTACTGTAGGCGACGCTATCGCATACATCGAATCCCACCAGGGATAAGAATGAGTGACATCAGGCCCCGTATCGGAGCGCGACGCGCAAGCGTAGCCCCCTCCCGGCATAAGCCTGACAGCTCAAAATAAAACCGACTAAGGCGCGCCCGGGGTTGCTCGCATCATGGGAGCGACCCCGGCCCGGGCCTCCGGGGTCGGAGGAATCCAAATGAGTCGGGCCTCTTATGAGGAATCGGCTCTTTGCGATTTTTATCCCCCTGCAGTTTTTGAGTGAGGACACGACGCCTCAGCGGCATCGGCGCCCTCGCTTTTTGCGGGCCGGGATACGCAACAACGACTCCGCCCAACCGAAAACGAAAAGATAAACACAACCTGATATATGGAATTAAAAAGAGTTGTAGTCACCGGACTCGGTGCACTTACTCCCCTGGGCAACAATGTCGAGGAGACTTGGAAAGCAGCCGTAGAGGGAAAGAGCGGCGCCGGCCCCATCACACACTTTGACGCCTCGCTCTTCAAAACGCAGTTCGCGTGCGAGGTGAAGGATTTCCATCCCGAAAATCATTTCGACCGCAAGAAGCTCCGTCAGCTCGACCTCTATGCGCAGTATGCGCTTGTGGCCGCTCAGGAAGCTATCGACGATGCGAAACTTGACTCCGAAGAGGGTGTCGACAAGAATCGTGTGGGAGTGGTGTTCGCAGCCGGTATCGGTGGCCTCCACACTTTTGAAGAGGAAGCCGGATATTATGCTATGAATGCCGAAAAGGGTCCGAAATACAATCCTTTCTTCATTCCTAAGATGATCGCCGACATCGCAGCCGGACATATCTCGATCGACCATGGCTTCCATGGCCCGAACTATGGCACAGTATCGGCTTGCGCTTCGTCGAACAACGCTATCGTCGACGCGTTCAATCTGATCCGTCTCGGCCATGCCGACGCCATTGTGGCCGGCGGAGCCGAAGCTGCCATCTTCCCGGCAGGCGTCGGCGGCTTCAATTCGATGAAAGCCCTCTCGACCCGCAACGATGACCCCCAGGGCGCTTCCCGCCCCTTCAGCGGCTCGCGCGACGGCTTCGTCATCGGCGAAGGTGCTGCCGCTCTCGTGCTCGAAGAGCTTGAACACGCAAAAGCTCGCGGCGCTCATATCTACGCCGAAGTGGCCGGCGGAGGCCTCAGCGCTGACGCTTACCACATCACAGCAACTCACCCCGAGGGCCTCGGCGCCCGCCTCGTGATGGAAAACGCCCTTCGCGACGCCGGCATGAAGCCCGAAGACATCGATTATATCAACCTTCACGGCACATCGACTCCCGTCGGTGATATCTCCGAAGCCAAAGCTATCAAGCAGGTGTTCGGCGACCACGCCTATAAGATGAATCTCAGCTCGACCAAGTCGATGACCGGCCACCTCCTCGGCGCTGCCGGCGCGATCGAAGCTCTGATCAGCGTGAAGGCTCTGACCGACAACATCGTGCCCCCCACCATCAACTACACCGAGGGCGACAACGATCCCGAAGTTGACTACGATCTCAACTTCACTTTCAACAAGGCTCAGAAGCGCGAGCTCAACGCTGTCCTGTCGAACACCTTCGGCTTCGGCGGCCACAACGCTTGCGTCATCCTCAAGAAATACAAGGATTAATAGGTTTTAGGGCTTAGGTTTTAGGACCTTTAAAGCCCTTAAGGATCTTAAAGCCCTTAAAGCCCTTAAAGATCCTAATCACCATTACGAATAATCCCGATTAATCATGACTTGTCACGATTAATCGGGATTTCTCTTTATTAGCCTAACACCTAACACCTAACGCTTTATCCCCCAAAAAACCCTCAATTATTCCCCCTCTAATCCCTAAGGCCTACGCCCTCACAAAGCCGCTATTTCGCCCGCGAGAGCATTCATCTGCATGCAGATTTCTCGCGTGAGAGGTGTAGCTATTGGCATTGCCATTGAGATGATGAGTAACCGGCCTTCTTCACAAAGGGCAAAATTATGGGCGGCGGGTTTGTAGCGCTCGGGAAAGGGTTCGTGGGTTATGAGAATGATTTTGGCGTTAAGGGATTCGGCTTCGCTGCGGATTTCTTTTTCCGCAGGAGAGATGAACGGTGAGACAAGGATTGTGCCTTGGGCGACGGCGGAAAGCCAAGAGTCGCGTTTTCGGGCTCTCTCATCGGCAGAGAAACTACGGCTGATTTTCACCGCTATCTTGTCGGGATTGCGTAAGAGGAAGAGATTGCCATAGGCCTGGCATTCATAATCTCCGAATTTTAGATTGCGCACACGCCTGAAAAACATGGGATATTGTTTCCGCATAGCCAACCGGTGAGGATTTTCGCGGATATATTTATACCAGCCGTCAAGGTTGCGGTTATCATAAAGAGGCTTATCGCAATAACCGGGAATAAAGATTTCTTCATCGTTGACAGTCCTCTCGCTCAATATCGAGAATCCTGCTGCTATATTTTCTCTCAGTCGGTCAATATAGAAATCGAGATGCTTGTCTGAGCGATAGCGGATTTGAAGCAATATATGGACATGGTCGGGCATTACACAGAACTGGTGAAGCTTTATGATGTGGAATTGATATGGGAAATGAATGAGCGCCTTTGCTATGATTTTTCCCAACTCTGATTCTTTTATTCTCGCACAACCAGGACTCCCCGGAGCTATTCTTGCATTTCCTTCGATTGAACCGAAATCTTCACAACTCCTTGCCTTTTTCAAAATGATATGATAAATGAAAGGAGCATAGTAATTATGAGAGATTGCTCTCCTATGATAGGAATGCTCTCCCGATTCTTTCAAAGGCTTGATCTCCGATTTGCTCATTATGCTCTCGATTTTTTCTGCTCCTTCTCCAGATTCATTTCAGTTCTTCTCTGCTTCTTTTCAGCTTTTTCAGTTTCTTCCAGCTTCTTTTCACCTCCGACAAACCTGCTGCGCCGGAAAGCTCTCCAGCGGCTCCGACTCCGATAAAGCTTGCGAGCCTCTTAGGCAAGGCTTGCGCGCTGAAAGAGGTTTGTCGTAAGGTGAAATTAGATGGGGGCTTAGGCGGATTTGGATGGGAGAGGGTGGGTTAATATGTATTGCCGTAGGATTCGCGGTCGAGGCTGCGATAGCTGAGTGCTTCGGCAAGATGCACCATTTTGACGTCGGCGCTGCCGGCAAGGTCGGCGATCGTGCGCGCCACGCGCAGGATGCGGTCGAAGGCGCGGGCCGACATGCTCAGTTTCTCCATTTTCTCTTTCAGGCGCTTCATCCCCTCTTCATCGGGCCATGCATATTGATGAAGCAGTCGGGAATTCATCTGTGCGTTGCAGTGTATGCCGGGGCAGTCTTTGTAGCGCTCTTGCTGGATGCGGCGCGCTTCGAGCACTCGCGCACGGATCGCTTCCGAAGCTTCGGCCGGTGCCCGCGAGGCAAGATCGTCGAATTCCACCGGCTGGATTTCGATCTGAATGTCGATGCGGTCGAGAAGCGGACCGGATATCTTGTTCTTGTAGCGGCTCACTTGCCCCGGCTGGCATACACAACTGCGCTTCGGATGACCGTAGTAGCCGCACGGACAGGGATTCATCGACGCCACAAGCATGAACGATGCCGGGTAATCGACGCTATATTTCGCGCGCGAGACGGTGATCACCCGGTCTTCGATCGGCTGACGCAACACTTCAAGCACCTGACGTGGAAATTCCGGCAGCTCATCGAGGAAGAGCACCCCGTTGTGGGCAAGCGAGATCTCGCCGGGCATCGGCGATGTGCCGCCACCAACCAGCGCGACGGGCGACACCGTGTGGTGCGGAGTGCGGAAGGGGCGTTGCGTCAGCAGCATCGAACCCCGATGCAATTTGCCGGCCACGGAGTGGATCTTCGTGGTCTCAAGCGCCTCCGACATGCTCAGCGGGGGCAATATCGAGGGGAGACGCTTGGCCATCATCGATTTGCCCGCTCCCGGCGGACCGATCATCAGCAGGTTATGTCCACCCGCACACGCCACCTCAAAGGCTCTCTTGACACTCTCCTGCCCTTTGACCTCTGAGAAGTCGAAATCGAAGTGGTTGGCCGATGTGGCGAAGATCGCCCGCGTGTCGATCTGCGTCGGCTGAAGATCGGAGCTGCCGGCCAGGATCTCTATGACATCGTGGAGATTGCGCACTCCGAACACCTCGACCTTGTTGACCACGGCCGCCTCCGTCACATTGTCTTCGGGTACAATCAGTCGGCGAAATCCGAGTTCGCGGGCCTTGATCGCCATCGGAAGCGCACCGGCCACGGGGAGCACCGAGCCGTCGAGCGACAACTCGCCAAGCATCATGTAGTCGCCGAGATTGTCGACGGTCAACTGGCCGTCGGCCACAAGCAGCCCGACGGCCATCGGAAGGTCGAATCCGGCCCCCTCTTTCTTGACGTCGGCCGGCGCGAGATTGATCACAACGTTCTTGCGCGGAGGCTGCACGCCGCTGTGCTTCATCGCGCTCAGTATGCGTTGATGGCTCTCCTTGACCGATGCGTCGGGCAAGCCTACGATCAAAAAACCGCAGCCTCGCTCCACACTCGTCTCTATTATCACCTGGCGGGCCTCAATTCCATGAATGGCCGCTGAATATACTTTTGACAGCACGTCGATCTCTTTGTTTTATTTCGTTTCAAGTAGTTTTCTTACACTCTCCATGGCCTGCGCGGCGCCGTCGCCGGTATAGACGACACGCCCTTTACGGTCGGTCACAACCCACCACGGCACGGCGGCCACACCCAACTCCATCAGAGCCGGGTCGGCTATCCCTCGCGGCATCCACGCGCGCACGCTCTGCCGGAGCGTGTCGCCGCGCAGCGCATAGACCCAGAGCGTGGAATCGGGTTCGAGGCAGAGATCCGCCACTGTCATCCGCGCCGAATCGCCGCGAAGCTTGAGAATTGTCCGGATCGAATCCATATCGCCTTTACGCCCCGGGGCGTTGCGGGTCCATATGTAGAGCAGCCCGGGGCGGTCGCCGCTCTTGAGACGCAGTGTGTCGATATTCGTCAACCGCCCCTTTACCACCATATCCGACACGGTCAGACCGTCGCCTTCGCTTGCCACAGCGGCCACTCCCGAAAGCAGATCCTGCCTGACCAGGAACGACGGATATTCATCCATCACTCCGCTTTCTTGCATTTTGGCCGTCAGAGCCTTGAATTCCTTAGGATCAATCGAGGAGTCATACCAGGCCGACATAATCATCAGCGATTCGACCGCGCCGGGATTTTTCTCCACATATTCGCTGATTCGCGCATTGAGTTTTCGGCGTGTAGCCTCCTGATGCTCGTTGCGCGCCTTAAGCGCGTCGTCTATCAACTGCCGATTGGCGAGGCGCCATTCAGAGAGCCGGGCATTGACCTTCCCTCCCTCTACAGTCCAGTCGAGGGGATTCGAGCCGGAACCGCTGATTTCAAGCTTATCCCCCCTTTCGGCAAACATCACGCAAGAAGGAAGCACATTCTTCCCCGCATAAAGAGCCACCATGCAGGGATTCTTCGTGATTCCCGTCAGATCCCCCTTGCCGGCGGCGATGGCGATGGCCGACTCGACGAGTATCCCCCCGCGGCTGTCGCTGCCGTAATAGACGATGCGACAGGTCGTATTGACATTCGCATCAAGCCTGAATTGCAGCGCGAACTCATTCTTCACGCAGGATGTGGCCAGCAGGGCAATGAGCAATATCAGGAGCGCCGACGGCAGCCCGGAGCGCCGTCCGACAGTAGATTCGGATAAAGATCGCATATTGTAATTGACGTTAGATATTGGGTGCGGTTCGCACATCGGCCGACAGCGCCTATCGACCTATCGGCCGACGCGTGATGCTGAAGGCAATTCACCAATATGCGAATTTACGATTTTTTTTGTAAATTTGCTCCATGACACGAGATTTATTTAGTCGCTACGTATGGATTGTCGACACACTGATGCGCAATGAGAAGCTCTCGCGCGAGGATTTCAACCGTCTTTGGGAAAAAAGCAGCATTTCCGACGGCAAGCCTCTCGCCGAGCGCACATTCTATCATTATCGCCGATCGATTGAACAGAACTTTCACATCGACATTCTCTGCACACGCCGTGGCGAATATTATATCGACCCAAAGAGTCTGAGCCGCAATAAGACTCTGACCAATTGGATGCTCGACAGTTATGCCGTCAACGGTGCATTGGCAGAGACGCCTGTAGGCGATGATCGCGTGGAGGTTGAGGATGTGCCGTCGGCGCGCGAGTATCTGCCGACAGTGTTGCTGGCGATGCAGAAGGAGTGCAAACTGATTTTCACTTATGCCGGTTTTTCGCATTCGCGCCCCGAGCGCGACATCGTGTTTGCTCCCTATTTTCTAAAGCGCTATAAGCAGCGATGGTATATGCTTGGCCAAAAGGAGAAGGGGGGCGATATCCGCACATATTCGCTCGATCGCATACGTCGTATGGCCGTGACCGACATCCGCTTCCGGATGCCGAAGGATGAGAAGGCGGAGAAGTATTTCGGCCATATCCTGGGAGTGACGACATCGAAGGCGCCGACGAAGCGGGTTGTGCTGCGCGTGACGCCGCAGCAGGCGAAGTATTTTCGCGCCCTGCCACTCCATTCTACACAGACGGAGGAAGAACTCCACGATGACTACTCGATCTTCACCTATGAACTGAAACTCAACTACGAGCTTGTGCATGAGATACTGTCGTTTGGCGACTCAGTGAAGGTGATGGATCCTCCCGAGCTGCGCGTGATGGTGGTCGAAGCGCTCCGCGATGCGTTAGGGCAGTATTCTTTTTAGGTTTTAGGTCTTAGGTTTTGGGTTTTTAGGTTTTAGGCGTCAGCTTAATCAAGCTTAATCATGATTAATCTCGATTAATCGGCTCGGGAATTGTCGGGAATTATCGCCATTAATCGAGTCGAGGCGAAAAAAATTCGGCGTCGGGCGAACCATTGTCGGGGCCGCAATGTTATATTAGCGTAAGAACGATATGAAATTGCCGGATTCAGTCCAGCCCCTCCGGCCGGCCGGCGAAAGTCGATATCAGCCGAGAGCGAAAGATTTGCAGCACGCTCAGTTGCCTCTCAGGGCAGAGGATGCCGACAAATCACTCCGACGGATCCGATAAAGATATACTGCTATAAGCGTTCTGAAAAAGTTGTTATTGTTGTTTTAATTGAAGAAATTAGGCCGAAGTGATTTCGGTCTTTTTCTTGTTGTAAAGGATGGGATCAGAGCCGTAGGGCGACAAAAAATAGCGTCGTCATTACCAAACATTCAAAATAATGTCGTAATTTTGCAGTATGCGACGACATAGAGCGCGTCGGCAATAATTTAACCCAATATCAACACCACAGTGAACTATACCGTATTCGACTTCATCTCCCTTTTGGGATCTGTCTGTCTCTTCCTCTACGGCATGAAGGTCATGAGCGAAGGCCTGCAGAAAGTGGCAGGCGACCGCCTCCGCAACATTCTCGGAATCATGACCAAAAACAGAGTGACCGGCGTCTTGACCGGCATACTCATCACCGCCCTGATCCAGTCATCTTCAGCTTCGACCGTGATGGTGGTCAGCTTTGTCAACGCAGGCCTTATGTCGCTCGGCCAGGCAATGGCCGTCATTTTCGGTGCGAATGTCGGCACAACCGTCACCACCTGGATTATCTCCGCCTTCTCATTCGAAGTCAATATCTCCGACTATAGCATCTTGCTGCTCGCTTTGGGAGTGCCGATGCTATTCATGAAAAAATCCACATATAAGTCGCTTGGCGAGTTCCTCATAGGATTTTGCTTCCTCTTCATGGGTCTGGATCTGATTTCGCATTATGTGCCCAATCTCCAAGAAAACCCGGAAATGCTCCGCTTTCTGACTAACTATACTTCCCTTGGCTACGGCAGTGTGCTGATATTCTTTGCGATAGGCATAATCGTCACTATGGTGGCCCAGAGTTCGGCCGCCACATTCGCCATCACCCTCATCATGTGTTCGCAGGGATGGATCACCTACGAACTCGGTTGCGCCATCATCCTCGGCGGCAATATCGGAACGACGATCACTCCCGTGCTGGCGTCGCTCAGCGGTAATCTCGCGGCCAAGCGCACAGCTATGGGCCACGTGCTTTTCAATGTGCTCGGCTCGATTATCGTGCTCATCATCTTCACGCCGTTTGTGACACTCGTCGCCGATATCACACAATGGCTCTCCGGCATCAATCCTATCGACATCACCCGCGCCGAGGATATGTCGATGGCTGATTCCACACTCCTGACCCCCGAGGGGGGACTGACATCAAAAGCGCAGGCATCGATGGCATTCGCGCTCGCGATGTTCCCGACCGTCTTCAACACGTGCAACCTCTTCATCATGATATGGTTCACCAAGATCTATGTCAAGATCGTATGCTGGATCATGCCTACGCGCCATAAAGACGCCGACGAAGACTTCTCGCTCAAGTTTATCGGTCGCGGCATGATGGGCACATCCGAGCTCAACATCACGCAGGCTCAGAAAGAAATTCTTGTATATGCCGAGCGTGTCGACCGCATGCTTAAAATGGCCCGCCAGCTGATCCATATCGACGAAGACGAAGCGGAATACACCCATCTCTACTCCCGCCTTGAAAAATATGAGGATATCTCCGACCGAATGGAGATCGAAATCGGCACATTCCTCAATAAAATCGCCGAGGGCCGTCTTTCGCCCGAGGGTAAGATGAGAATCGCCGGAATGCTGAGAGTCGTGTCGGAGATCGAGTCGATCGCCGACGGCTGCTTCAATGTCGCCAAGACCCTCAACCGCAAGAATCAGGTGCATGTTGAGTTCGATCAAGGGGTCATGAAGGAGATTGATCTGATGTTCGACATGGTGGAAAGCGCCATGGGCAACATGCTTACCATTCTTGAGGAAATGGAGACTCCGGAAGACTCCAAGATCATCACAGCCTACAACAAAGAGCGTGAGATCAACAACTTCCGCAATCGTCTGCGCGACGACAATATCTATAACATCAACAATAAGGTCTATGGCTATCAGGAGGGCATCTTCTTCATGGACCTTATCGGCGAAGCCGAAAAACTGGGCGACTATATGCTCAATGTCGTTGAGGGCGTGAAGCATCAATTCAAGCCCGCTTCGATTTGACGGCTGATTTTTAACCACTTGATTATTCTTGATTATCGCAATGAGATACTGTGTCATAATGTGCGGCGGCGTCGGGTCGCGTTTCTGGCCCTTCAGCCGCGAGGAGCGTCCGAAGCAATTCCTTGATTTCTTCGGCACGGGCCGCAGCCTGCTGCAGATGACGTTCGACCGTGTGCGCGACATCGTGCCCGCCGAGCGTATCATACTGTTGACCAACCGCCGCTATGCCCCGACCATCCGCGAGCAGCTGCCGGAAGTGGCGGAGGCCAATATCCTGCTCGAGCCCGCACGGCGCAACACCGCGCCCTGCCTATGCTGGGCCGCACGGCATATCGCCGCACTCGATCCGGAAGCCTCGATGGTCGTGCTCCCTTCGGATCATCTGATCCTCAAGGAGGGTGCGTTTCTCGATGCGCTCCGAAAGGGATTCGATTTTGTAGAAAAGGGGGATCGCCTGCTGACATTAGGCATCCGTCCCGCCTCGCCGCACACCGGCTACGGATATATCCAGCAGGCCGCGAAAGTGGAGGGTTGGCCTGACTTCTTCAAAGTGAAATCCTTCACTGAAAAGCCTGATCTTGATCTGGCCAAGGTGTTTGTGGCCAGCGGTGAGTTTTATTGGAACGCCGGTATTTTCCTCTGGACGGCGTCGGCTCTGCTCAAGGCGTTTGCGACGCTTGATCCGGAGACATCCACCGTCTTCGACCGCGGCGAAGGCCTCTATGCGACTCCCGACGAACAGCGATTCATCGACTCCGTCTTCCCCTCGGCTCCCTCGAATTCGATCGACTACGCCATCATGGAGAAGGCGCGCAACGTATATGTGGAGACAGTCGATATCGGCTGGAGCGACCTCGGAAGCTGGAAAGCTTTGTTTGAGACCGCTCCGCGCGATGAACGCGGCAATGTCGTGCGCAACGACCGGCTCGTGCTCCGCGATTGCGACAACACGGTGTTTGCAGTCTCTGACCCCAATAAACTCGTTGTGGCCTGCGGGCTGAAGGACTACATAGTGGCCGACGCCGGAAATGCCCTGCTGATTTATCCTGTCGGCGAAGAGCAGACGATTCGTCAGATTGTGACCGATGTCAAAGATCGCTTCGGCGACGAGTATATCTGATCCATCCGATGCCTTCCCCACTCAATGCGTTTCATAGCCTGATTGTCCGTCTCTGGCTACTGCTGACCGCGCTCTCGGCGGCCGGAATAGCCGACAGCGTCGGCTCGGGAATCATCAATCTGCCGGGATGGCTGACAATGATTGCCGCGTTGCTGATCTGCATGCTGAAAGCATCGGTGTTTGTCGCGTTGCTTTGCGCCGCCCGAGGGCGGCGTTGGGCATCTGTCGTCGTATGGATCGTTGTCGCGGTCTATGCGCTTCTTTGCGTTGTCAACGGCGTGTGCTGGAATCTCTACGGCATGGGGATCACGATCAAGATGATGACAGTCATGGCGCAGACCAACGCGTCGGAAGTGTCGCAGTTTCTCCCTTCGCTTTGGAGCAATTTGGTTAGGCTTGCGACGAGCCCGTGGCTGATCTGCGCCGTAGCGGTGCTCGGATTGGCATTGTGGGGGTGTCGGGTGGTGAAATGGCGCGCCTTCCGCATGGTCGCGATCGCATCTTCCGTTGCCGGAGTGATTGTCGCGATCCTCATAATTGCCGGATTGCCGTCGGGAAGGGTCAGTCTGTCGGTGTTCGGCAAGACGGCCAAGGCCGTGATCAGTGCCCGGCGCGAGAAGGCCCGTATCGACGAATTGCTGAGCCATAAGCGTGAGTTGCCCTATCGCGCCACTGTCGGCAGCACGATGGATGCCGATATCATCATCGTGGTCGGTGAATCGGCCTCAAGGGGGCATCTTTCGGTCTATGGCTATCCTCTCGACACGACTCCGCGCCTGCGTGCGATGGCCGACAGCATCGTCATCTTCCAAGACGCTCTTGGATCCTCGACCACCACGGCGTTCAACATGAATCGGATCTTCACCTTCCTGACCGACCGTCAGCCGGCCGAAGAATGGCTCCGCAGCCCCTCGCTATTCGATGTGTTGGCCGCTACCGACTATCACACCGCCTGGATATCGAATCAGGAAATGAGCGGCACGTGGAGCAACAATATCGTGGCGTTGGTGCGCAATGCCGATCGAGTGGAGTTTGTCGGCAACACGAGCTCCGACGACGCCACACTTAAGCGCTTCGACGAACTGACGTTGGCTCCGCTACAGGAATTTCTGTCGTCGACTCCCGGCCCTGCGATATCCGGAGTGCATCTCATAGGGTCGCATATGCGCTATCGGCAGCGTTATCCAGCCGAATACGATTATTTTACGGTCGATTCCGTCAAGCGGGCCGTGCGACGACCCGACCTGACCGACTCGCAGGCCCTGACAATCGCGCAATACGACAACAGCATCCGCTACACCGACTTCATCCTTGCGCGCATCATCGACATGGCGGCCCGGCGCGGAAGGCCGACTGTAGTGGTCTATTTTTCCGATCATGGCGAGAATGTATTCGACGACGGCGATTTCCATGGCCGCGACCGCGCCCATGTGGAAGTGCCTTTCATCGTCTATGCCAATCCGGCCTACAGGCGCGACCGCTCAGCGACGCTCTCACGCATCGTCTCAGCCGCGCGGCGGCCGCTGTCGACCGCCAACGTCATCCACACCATACTTTCGCTCACAGGCACATCCTATCGCCTTTACGCCGATTCTCTCGACGTCATATCGCCGGCCTTCAACCCTCGCGGGCGCATGATCGACGACGCTCCGGCTCCGTAAATCGGTTTTTATCGCCCGCATAGCTCCTGATAAAGGTCGAGGGCTTCGAATAGCTGACGGCGGTCGACGGGACGGTCGTAGATCGGTCGGCCGGGGGCGGAGATAAGCGTATAGGCGAGCGAGTCGGGCGAGCTGTTTTTCTTGTCGTGGGTGGCGAGCTGCCAGATGCGGTCGTAGTCGGCGCATGTGAAGCGGGCAGCGGGATAGACGCGGAGCCAGCGGGCATAGCGGCTGACCCATGACTTGTCGAGCCCTTCGAGCATCATGCTCAGAATGAGTGCCACCAGATTGCCGTGGGCAATGGCCGAGCCGTGGGGGAGAGGGGTCCCTTTCTCGAGGAGCAGCGATTCGATGGCATGTCCTGCGGTGTGGCCGAAATTCAGTATTTTGCGCAATCCTTTCTCGGTGGGATCCTGTTCGATCACACTCATCTTGGCATCGCGGCAAAATCGGCAGACTTGGTCGAGGGTGTCGTCGTCGGCATCAAGGGGCGACTCGGCGAGAATGCGCTCCGTCATTTCGGCCGAAGTGATGAGGGCTGTCTTGATCACTTCGCCATAGCCCGACAGAATCTCCGCGAGCGTTAGCGTCGCGAAGCTCTCGGGATCGGCGAGTGTCGCCAGAGGGAGCTTGAACGCGCCTATTTCGTTTTTCAATCCATTGAAATCAATGCCCGTTTTTCCGCCGACAGCCGCATCGACAGCGGCCAAAAGCGTGGTGGCCACATTGATATGGGGCATGCCGCGCTTGAAAATGGCTGCGGCGAATCCGCCGATATCCGTGGTCATCCCCCCGCCGATGCATATCAGCAGCGATTTGCGGGTGGCTTTCGATTGGGAGAGGAATGAGAGAATACGTTCGAGCGAGGCGAGATTCTTGTTTTCCTCACCGGCGGGAGTCGTGAATGCGACGGCATCGAGTCGCTCTTTAAGCGCTTCGATCAGCGGAGCCTCCAGGCGGCCCACATTCGAATCCGAGAGGATAAATACGCGGTCGGGGGCGACGGTGGCCGCCGTCGCCGTTATTTCATTGACGAGTGATTGATTCATATTGTGCGAAGTTAATAAAAATCGGCGGATCGGCAAATAGCTTCTGCCGATCCGACAACTTGCCTCTTCAACAGCTTACTGATCCGAGCGAGCGGCGCGCCCTATGAAAGCCCTCAGAAACTTATGCAGGATCTGCACCATATTGAAAGAGTTTTCCTCCTGGATTTCGGATGTGATGCGCTCGGCATGCGATGTGTCGTAGTCGGGACCGCCAAACCGGAGTTTGGGATGGTGAAACATCCCTTCGATATTGATCGAGAAGGGGAAGGGCACAGGCGATTTGTCGACGGCGATATGGTAGTAGAGTTCGCCGTTGAAATTATTGATTCCGAGCATTGTCAGCCGATAGCGGTCGAATTCGAAATTGAAGGGATCGAGCTGCAGCAGATTGTCGTGGGCAAGGGCGTGGACGTCGATGTTGCGTATATGGATGTCGTCGTCGGTGCGTATGAGCATCATGCGGGTGATCTTGCGGATGAATTCCGACTGATGCACTTTCAGTTCGCGCCCTTCGACTTCGGCATTGACCACAGCCGACGGCACATTGACATACATATCCGGGAAAATGTCGCCGCTCATTCTGGCCTCGGCCGAAATCATGCCTGAAAGATTGCTCATCTCCGGCATCATTTCGAGCAGAGCGTGGAATTTGCGGAAGAATTTGACGATGTTGATATCCTTCACCGCCACGCCGAGCTGCATGTTGAGGCTGTCGATATCCGAGCTGTCGTAGTCGACGTCGAGCGAAGCCTTGCCGAAGTCGGAGGCGATGCGCAGGCATGGGATGAAGGCCCGGCCGCCCCGCAGATTGACGTCGGCGGCGAGATTGTAGAGGTGAAGGTTGGTGTAGACCGTCTCGCGGGCGGAGAGTGCAATGCGAGCCAGCAGATTGCGGGGCACGAGCAGCGCCATGGAGTCGTCGGGGGTGACTGTGTCGTGGCGAGGGATCTTGTCCATTCCCCCTTTGGCGGTCACATAGGTGCGGGCGAGGGCGTTGATATTGACTGTGTCGAGGCTCAGATCGAGATCTACGCGCAACGGATTGTCGCATGAGGGGGCGTCGAGCATGAAGGGGCGCAGCCTACTGACTGATCCGCGCATGTTGATGCGCGTGTTTTCGATCATGGCGTCGAGATTGCTCAGCGTGACGCTGTCGTCGTTGATAGAGAGATCAAGACGCGAGATATTGTCACCGCTTGAGAAGCCCGGAGCGTCAATGTCGGCGCGGAGCAGCTTGACGCGGCTTGTCAGGGTATAATTTTCGATAAAGCGGCGCAGAGCGTCGGGAACGTCGAAGCTGATGAATTCCGGTGTGTGGCGGAGTGTGGCGAGAGCCGGATCGGAGGCGTCCCCGGCCTGCTTTTCGCATATCATCGCCGCTCGGGCGCGCGAAGAGTCATTACGGGCCTGAAGGTTCAGATCGAGTGCGAGATTGTGGAGATTGAGGGTTCGCTCGCCGGCTTTTAGCGTGATTCTACGGGCATCGGCCATGAGTCGGTCGGCAAGCAGATCGGCGCCCGACCGGATTCGGCGGTTGCCTGACTTATCTGACAGATGCAGATCGCTCACATTGATATCGACTCCGCGGCGTAGCGATGCGAAGCGGGCCGAATCGATGTGGGCCTCCATTGAGATCGGGATTCCCCCCTGACGGAATGTCGAGGTGGAGAAGCGTCCGCTCAGCGAAGTCGCGGTGGCGATTTTCAGCGAGGGGATATCGGCGAAGCCGTCGGGCATGTCGATGCGGCTTTGCGCGAGCGCCACGGCCACATCGACGGCCGGATCCACCAGTCCGTCGGAGCCGAGATGGGCGGCGGATTCGTCGATCCGGGCTCTGACCTTCCCGGCCGCGCAATATAGACTACACTGCGGAGCGGCGATCTTCAGGCCGGTGGCGTCGATTGTCGAGGAGACGGCGAGATTGTCGAGCCCGCGGGCCATGGAGGCGGGGGAGAGGTCGGCCACGCTGAAACTGAGATCCGTAGCCACATTGACTCTGCCCGAAGCCTTGACCGGGAGCGGGCGGCGGAGCGCGGCGATCGCGCGGGCGATGTCGGCGCCGACTCCGATGCGTGCTTTCACGAGCGGACTCCCTGTCAGCCGCGTGACGACGGCTTCGAGATTAATGTCGATGCCGTCGGCGGCGACATTGAATCGCGGGATCCGGATATAGCTCTGCTCCGGATGCTTCCCGTTGAAAATAAAGGAGCAGTCGATTGCCGAATGTCGCAGGTCGAGTCGGGTCGGAATCCGGCGATTGCCGTCGGGCATGGCGATAGTGTAGTTCAGATTGCCGGGCGCGACTTTGAAATCGATGGCCATCGAGGGGAATGTCTCGCTTGAGAGGTTCCATGCCGAAGTGAGGCGTGCCGTGGCGCTCACCTGCAGATCGGCCGTCAGCTCCTGCATTGAGGGGATGTAGCGGCGGGGGATATAGCCTAACACACCGGCCACGCTGACATTGGATATCTTATAATCGAACGATTCGATGCGGGGATCGTCGCCGATGCCCACCGACATTGAAAGGCGGCTGTGGATCTCGCCCAGGTCGACGGCATAGTCGGAGAGGGCGACTCCGAACGGGTTGAAGCGCAGACTGAGCCTGCCGGCCAGCGAGAATGGGAATTTGTCGAGTATGCGCAGTCCGGCGGAGGCGGCGGTCACATCGCCGCCGAGTTCGAGCCGATAGGAATTGGCGGGGATGTCGCGTCCGTGAAGGCGTGTCAGCGAGAGATCGGCGAGGCTGACGGAGGCCCGGGTGTCGGTGGAGATCGAGGTGTAGGAGAGTGTGCCGGGGTTCTTGAGCGCGATGCGGTTGGCCGAGATGTAGGGCACTCTTTTGAGATGTTGGCCGGAGGAGGGGATGATATTGTAGTTGTTGATCGAATCGTTATAGGCCACGAGGTTGAAGGAGAGACCGTCGACCCGGACGTCGTGGATGACGTAGCGGTTCATGAAAAGATCGACCACGTTGATTTCTCCCGAGAAGCTGCGGATCGAACCGAGGCGGTCGGCGCTGTCGGGGAGTTGTCGTCGGATATCGGCTGTGACGTTGTCGAGAGTGCGCGATCTGACGCTGACGTGTCCGGTTGTGACGCGGAATCTCGGGAAAGTCGACCAAATGGAGTAATCGACATTTTCGGCATGTATGTCGGCGTTCAGATAGAGGCTGGCTTCGCGGTTGACGAGATCGGTCAGTCGGGTCGGAGTCAGCCATAACGAGACGCCGACGATAATGGCCATCGGCAGCACGATGATCAGGCAGAAAAGGGTCGCTAAGAGCCATAGCCACACTCTTCTGCGTCGCTTCCGGCGGGCGGGAGCGGCGGCGTCCGGCTGCGGGGCGGCTTGCCGCGCCGTGTCGGTCGGTGGAGGGTTGACGGGAGTGTGGTTCATAGCGGAATTGAAAAGAGCGGAGTCGCGAGGCCGGGGCGACTGCAATGAGTGATAAGTGTGGCGTCAAATAGCGGACAAATGCCGCTAATTGCGGATATATTAGGATGATATCGTGAGGGGAAATCGATTCAAATCTATAACGGTTGGCCGGGGAAAGATGTTCAGTCAATCTTTCTCCGGCCAACCGTTATGTCGTAGTATCAGGTTCGGCACACAGCGCCGTCAGTTGGCGACCGTGATGTGGAAGCAGGGGGATTTGCGTTCGTATTTGACCATGCATCGGCCCTGGATATGGAGGTCGCGGATGACTTCGGCGAGCACATATTTCATGTCGGCCGGGGGGAGGGCGGAAGGTGTGGCTCCGGCGGGCTCGAAATGATTGTAGGAGATGTCGAAGGTTGTGGCAAACTGATGGGTCGAGAGCTCCACGGCGTTGCGGTTGACGCGTCGCAGCTTGCGGACCGTGTTTGGCGTGCGCAGAATGCTTGTGACGACGACGCGGTAGTCGGCCGCTTTTTTCGAGCGGAGGGAGTCGCGGAAGTTGCGTGCGATGTCGTCGAGCAGCGCAGCCGCTTCAGGCACAAGATATGGATATGAGTGGGTCAGCTTGTCGATGACGAGGTTTTCGTTGGTGACGATCTTGACCAGCGGCCTGTTGGTGCGATAGAAGGAGCGAAGGTCGGTGATAGGCTCTATTCCGAGTCGTTGGGCGTGGAGCAGCTGATAGTGGTTGGAGTCGTTGAAGAGTTCGGCGAGATTCCCCAATCCGCGACCGGCCCTGATTCGAGGACGCGGATCGGCTTCGGGAGCCGGCGCATCCGGCGCCGCGGCGGAATCCGGGGCGGCGTGGAGTGAGTCGGCGCCCGAGGTGGAATCGGCGTTTTTCGCTGCGGCGTCGGAGGAATCGGCGGCCGGGGCCGGAGTGTCATAGATCTCACATTCGGCCATGAATTCCTCGGCGGTGATAGTCTCTGAGTAAGAATCTTCTGAGGCCATGGAATGCCCGCACGCGCCACACAGCAACAACGCTGCGGCTGCCAGTAATGAAGAGGAATGGTGGAGTGTATGTGAACTCTTCACGATGTGGTATGGGTCGGAGTGTTGGGATTGAAGGTTGAAATGATGAATTTACTCTGTGGGGAGAGTGAATTTGACGGGGATTGTGACAGTCTGTTCCACCGGGCGTCCCCCTTTTTCAGCCGGGGTCCAGGCGGGCATCGATTTTATCAGACGTATTGCTTCCTGCTCCAGATCGGGGTCGAGCATGCGTGTGATTTTGATATTTCCGATTTTGCCGTCGGTCAGAATGCGGCATTCCACATTGACCACACCTTCGATGCCGAACTCGCGCGCGGCCTCGGGATATTTTGTGTTTTCAGCGAAATATTGGAGCATAGCCTCCTCACCCCCGGGGAAAGAGGCGGGTGAATCGGCCATCATCGAGAGGAAGCCGACAGCGGAGAGAATAAGGGATAAGAAGAGTCTTTTCATAAAAAATCGGTAAGCCGGCGGGATCGACCGTCAATCCCCGCCGGAGGGATCGGGGGGATTGGCGGAGAAATTCCGTATAGTGTGTGTATTCAGTTTGATTGAGGCGCGATTCTGTCGGCCAGGCCGTGACACGCGTCTTCGAGTAGGTCGAGCACGATTTCGAAGCCTTCGGCCCCTTCATAGTAGGGGTCGGGCACATGGTCGAAGTGGGTGTAAGCCCGGCAGAAGTCGATCATGCCGACGACTTTTAGCTCGTCTTCGTCGGTCGGTGCGAACGCCCGGAGTCGCGAGAGATTGCTGTGGTCCATTCCGACGATGAGATCGAAATCTTCGAAGTCGGAAGTCTTGACAGGTCGGCTTCTATGGGTCAGCGTGTAGCCTCTTCGCTGAGCGTGGGCGCGCATTCGCGGATCGGGGAGCTCGCCGCGATGGCCGGCATAAAGTCCGGCCGAGTCGAGGGTGACGAGCTTGTCGAGTCCGCGCTCCGCGAGCTGCGAGCGCATCACTTCCTCGGCGGCCGGCGAGCGGCAGATATTGCCGAGGCAGACGAACAGGATCGCCGCGTGCTCCCCTGCGCTGATTTTATCGCGCAGGGAGTCGACGGGGTTGAAGTCAGTCTTGAGATTGCTCATCGCCGGCAGCGGATTTTGCCTCAGGTGCGGCCACACTGATGCGGATTTCTACGATGTCGGTGGATTTCAGGCCGTAGCGGGCGAAGAGTCGGCCGAAGAGAGCCTGGGCGTAGGTGTAGAAGCTGCGGCTTTCGCCTATTTTCATAGTCTGAAGAGCGTCGCCGATAGCTCCGGGGAATCCTTTGCCGATCTCGGTGTCGGGGTTTTGACGGCGGTCGATTTCGCGACCGGCCATAGTGAAGATCGACAAGGATACGTTGGCCTTCTCGCCGATGCGGAGCACATTCCCCTGTCCGCCCTGAGCCGCTGAGGCGTAGAGCGTGTCGTTGATTTTGGTCCAGCCGTTGGCGGCGGCGTCTTTGGCGAGAGCTTCCAGTGCCTTCACTTTGTCTTCGGCTTCCTTGCGGGCGTTGAGCTCGTCGTTGAGGCGGGTGAAGTTCATCTGCGCTTCGCTGATGTCGACGATCGAATCATTGATCAGGCCATCCTCGATGGCGTTGAAGAGCACCTGCTTATTGGTCGATGTGCCATATTCTTCGTTGAATTCCTTCAGCTGCATGGCGAGCTGCATGCCCATATAGTAGCCCTGATTGTAGGCTTCGTTGTCGCGGATGGCTTCATATCCGGCGCGGAGACCCTTGAGATATTGGTCGCGTGATTCGCGAGTCTGAAGAGTTGTGTCCTGATTGGCGGCGCGCCAGTAGGAGAGCGAGGAGAGCTGGCCTACGTAGTAAGCCACAGAGTCGCCTGTCGTGAGATTTTTATAGTCAGAAAGGGGGCGGACTGTCTTTGAATCATTGTCGCCCGAGCAAGAGGCGAGCGAAGCGGCGGCGATTATGGCTGCCGAAGCCAGATATGCGAAGTTGCTGAGTTTCATTATCGGAGTTTATTAAAAATTGGAATTATTTGCGGTCGGGGGTGGCGGGTTGGTCGATCAGGTTGATTTCCTCGCTGTTGGCGATGGCCGAATCTTGGGCCACATCGTCGGTGGGGATGACAACATGTACAGTCTCGCCTGTCGGGACCATATTGTCGGCAGTGCGGCCTGAGCAGCCTGTCAGAAAGATTGCGGCGCAGGCGGCGGCTGCGCAAAGGAGTCGGGAGGTTTTCATATTCAGAGGCGTCGTTGGGAACACTGCCGGCGACCGCGCCGCGCGACGCGGCGAGCCGTCAAGCATAAACGACATGCAAATTTAATAAAAAATAGCGAAAAAATTAGTAATTTTGCAGAGTGAAACCGGCGGCGGGTGGCGAATCCACCGGCTACAGCCGAAAACCAATCTATGGCAAAGGGCTTGCGAGTCCGCTTGCCGCTAAACTAAAACTTATACTTTCAAATAGTTATGGCTACAACATTGGTCAAGACCGACTTCGAGTTTCCCGGACAGACGGGTGTGTATCACGGCAAAGTGCGCGATGTCTACACAATCAACGACGATACGATGGTGATGATCGCGACCGACCGCATCTCGGCCTTCGACGTGATCCTTCCGGAGGGTATCCCTTATAAGGGGCAGGTGCTCAATCAGATCGCCGCATATTTTCTCGACGCTTCATCGGAGATTGTGCCCAACTGGAAGCAGGCTGTGCCCGATCCGATGGCTACAGTCGGCGTCAAGGCGGAATCGTTTCCCGTGGAGATGATTATCCGCGGATATCTGACCGGTAGCGCATGGCGCGAGTATAAGAACGGATGCCGCGAACTCTGCGGCGTGAAGCTTCCGGAGGGTATGCGCGAGAATGAGCGCTTCCCCGAGCCGATCATCACTCCGACCACCAAAGCCGCCGAGGGCCACGACGAGAATATCTCGCGCGAAGAGATCATCGCCCGGGGCCTCGTCAGCGAGGAGAATTATAAGGTGATGGAAGACTATACACGTCGTCTTTTCGAGCTCGGCACAAAGATGGCCGCCGAGAAGGGTCTGATCCTTGTCGACACCAAATATGAGTTCGGTCTGCGCGACGGCAAGGTGATTCTGATCGACGAGATCCACACTCCCGACTCTTCGCGCTATTTCTATGCCGAGGGCTATGAGGAGCGTTTCGAGAAGGGTGAGGCTCAGCGTCAGTTGAGCAAGGAGTTTGTGCGTCAGTGGCTCATCGACCATGGCTTCATGGGTCAAGAGGGTCAGCAGATGCCGGAGATGACTCCTGAATTTGTGGAGAGCGTATCGGAGCGCTATATCGAGCTCTATGAGCATGTGACAGGCCGGAAATTCGTCAAGGCCGACGATTCCAACCTCGCTGCCCGCATCGAAAAGAATGTGACCGACTATCTGAAGTAATCGTCGATTACACAGCAAGCAAAAAATAGCGACGCCTGCCGGATTCAGTTCCGAAAGGCGTCGCTTCGTTTTTTGCGGATCGGGGTCGACCGCCGGTCGAGCCCGAAGGGGGAATCAATGTCGGATCAATGTTATTGGGCTGCGTCGGGCTGACCGACCTTCAGCAGCTCCACCTGAAACACGAGGGGTGCGTTCGGGGGGATCGGTCCGCTGCCCTGCGGGCCATAGGCGAGATCGGCCGGGATGTAGAATTCATAGACAGCACCCTCTTTCATGAGCTGCAGGCCCTCGGTCCAACCGGCGATGACGCGGTTGAGGGGGAAGCTCGCAGGCTCATTGCGGGCGTAGGAACTGTCGAATTCAGTGGCGTCGATGTCGGTCAGCTGGCCGGCGTAGTTGACAGTGACGATGTCGGTAGCTTGAGGCGACTTGCCTGTGCCCTCTTTGATGACTGCATATTTGAGTCCGGAGGGAGTTTCGACCCATGTCGAATCAGCGGCCGATGTTGAAGCAGCCTTATTGGCGGAATCCTGGAAGAACTGAGCCGAATATGGCATCTGAGTCTTCGCGGGAGTCGCCGGCTGCTGGACTTCAGTCACATCGACAGTGATATTTTGCGAATCAGCTGTTTTCGAATCCTTATCGGCCGAATTGCAGGCGGCGAGCGAAGCTGCGGCCATCAGTGCGACGAAAGCGGCCTTTGAATTGATCATCTTCATTTTCAGGCTTTTTTGATAACCTTGATCAGTTCTACCTCAAACACGAGAGTCGAATGGGGCGGAATGACATTCGGAATGCCCTGGGGGCCGTAAGCGAGATCCGAGGGGATGAAGAATTCATATTTAGCGCCCTCTTTCATGAGTTGCACGCCTTCGGTCCATCCGGGGATGACGCGGTTGAGGGGGAATGTAGCGGGCTCGCCACGGTTGACGGAGCTGTCGAAGACAGTGCCGTTGAGGAGTTTGCCTGTATAGTGTACAGTCACTTCGTCTTCTGCAGTCGGCTGAGCGCCTTCACCCTCTTTGATGACTTTATACTGCAGGCCGGAGGCAGTCACTTTCACGCCCTCTTTCGAAGCGTTTTCGTCGAGGAAAGCCTTTGATTCGGCCTGAGCGGCGGCAGTTGCTTTCTGCTGGAGGTCTTCAAGATATTCGTTGATGAGAGTCTGGGCTTCTTCGGGAGTCATTTCGGGAGAGCCGCCGTCGAAAGCTACTTTGACTGCGTCTTTGAACGATTCGGAGTCGATGCTTTTTACGCCCATTGCCTTGAGCTGCATGCCCATTGCGAGACCCCATGCATAAGATAATTTGTCCATAATATGATTTAAATTCAGAATGCCGGAGCGGGTTGGTGGCTCTGTCGGGCTGCTGTTGTGGCAACTTGTCGCTGAGCTGTCGGCGCGTCCGGCCGGGTTATATAATGTGTCGATGTTTTAGAGAGTGTTTGGATGAAAAGATTCTCTTTCGATCGACTAAGTTCTTTAATCGTGTTAAATTCAAACACTCTCTAAGTTCCGACAGTCGGGGCGTCGCCCCGAAGCCGGAAGAATGGCTTTGAGAAAAATTGCAATCTGCGGGATGGCGATGCCAACCCTGCAACTCATGCCAATGTTATAACAATGTCGGATGCTCGGATTTTTGGGCTATTCTCGCCTCCGGGCATAAGAATTGTTAAAAGCCGTGAGATTGGCGTTGTAATGACGCCGGCTCGGTCGTGCAAAATTAATAAATAGTATTTAGTCTCGCAAGTTTTTAAGTTATGGATAAAATTGACGATGTAATGCAGTCTCCGCAAGCCGGAGGCGCGCCGTTTGCCGCCACATGGCGCGAGCGTTTGCCGGAAGATGAGATCGGGCGTCAGCAGGATGTGATCGATCGATTGAAGCCGGGCTGCGTAGCTCTACTTGCTCCGGCGCCGGGCGGCGTTGCCGCTGCAACGCGCTATCGCTATGGAGGAGTCTGGGATACGTGGCACATGTTTTATCCCGCCGATGCGGCCGGCGACCGTTCGCTCCTTCAATCGCCTCCGGCCGGATGTCGCTGTCGTCGCGATATCCGTGGCTGCGAATGCCTCGCCGTCCCCTACACGATCCTGAGCGAGCTGGTGGTGGCGATCACAGACTGAATTGTCGTAACTGTTCAATATGATAAGATAAGCGGGTCAAAATGGGCGGCATGGTGATTAAAATAGCTTAAAAACTTTCAGTGTGAAAGGAATTGCTGTTAAAGCGCGTTAAATGTGACGGATTCGATTAAACGGAAGTGTTATATCAGAGTCTGAGAATGCAGAAACTATCACAGAGCCGCATCGTGAAGATTCTCATCTCACTCGATCCTTTCTCCCGTCGCTCTCCTCAATGGAGGTCGCCGTCAGGGCGATCAGGCGGTGCGGCCCTTTAATACGAAATTTTGACATGAAGAAAGTAATTTTTGGCCTCGCCATGCTCCTCGCCGCTTCGACGGCTGTACCCGCACTCGCAACTTCCAACGCCCAGACTCCTGTCAACTCGACAGAGAATGTCGGCGAATCCAACACTCAACAGCAGCGCAAAGAGCGTAAAGACCGCAAGCGTCGCGACGGCCGGCGTCAGGAATGCCAAACCAACGACAGCACGTCGGCATTCAACGGCAAAGCCGCAAAGGATGGCGCTCGCTACGCTAAAGCCGGCGCTCGCAAAGGTGGCAAACAGCGCTTGGGAGGCAAGAGACAGAAGCAAGACCTTTTCGCCGGCATCACACTGACCGATGCCCAGAAACAGCAGATCAAAGACCTTCGCGCCAAGAGTCGCGAGGAGCGTCAGGAGATCTCGGCCGATGTGAAGAAGGCTCAGGAAAAGACCCGCGAGAAAGTGGCCGAAGCAAAGAAAGAGGCCCGCGAGAAATACGACAAGGCGCTCAGCAAGATCCTCACCCCCGAGCAGTATGCGAAGTATCAGCAGAACGTCAGCAACGCTGCTGCCCGCAAGGCTGAGATGAAGAGCGCGTCGCAAAAGAATGGAATGAATAAGAAGGGGGGTCGCCGTCAGATGCAGTCTTCGACATCCAATGCCGCTTCGACAGTCAACGCGCAGTAATGCGTCAATGACAACGCGAC
>CAMWNT010000011.1 GCA_947175695.1 uncultured Porphyromonadaceae bacterium | reverse complement strand
GGACAGGGTCACAGCATAATGGTTTGTAAACTCAAATAACTTTAGAAAAATCAATATTATCACAAAATGGAACGACAAATTATCGAAAGCAAAGTGCGCGACTTCCTGATCGAGGATCTTGAAGTCGACGAGGATAAGATTTTCCCCGAAGCACGTCTGAAAGAGGATGTAGGTATCGACAGTCTTGATTTCGTCGATATTGTAGTGATCGTTGAGAAGAATTTCGGCTTCAAGATCAAGCCCGAGGAGATGACCGGCGTAGTCACTCTCAATGATTTCTATAACTATATCGAATCGAAAGTGAAATAATTCAATCGTCGCTGTGAGTGATCTCAAACACGACAATTGGGCCGGCACTACCTACGGCAACGGCTGGATGCATCGATGGCTTGTCAGATTTTTGAAAGTGGTCGATGTGCGGCTGCTTTATGCTTTCGCAGCCGTGTTTGTAGTGCCACCGACAATGATTGTCAACTCCGCTGCCCGGAAAGCTATAACGCGATTCTATCGACGCCGGATGGGGCTCGGCCGGCTGCGGTCGTGGTGGATGACCTATCGCAATCATTGCGCGTTTTCGCAGGTGGTCATTGATAAGTTTGCCATGTACGCCGGTCGGAAGTTTGACATCACCATCGACGGCTTTGAGCATTTCCAACGACTGTCGGCGCAAGACGCCGGCTTTGTGCAGCTCAGCTCGCATATCGGCAATTATGAAATCGCCGGCTATTCGCTCGCTGCCAAAACGAAGCGCTTCAACGCACTCGTGTTTGGTGGCGAGAAGAAGAGTGTGATGACCAACCGGAGCCGGATGTTTGACGACA
Organism: uncultured Porphyromonadaceae bacterium; assembly: GCA_947175695.1. GTDB lineage: Bacteria > Bacteroidota > Bacteroidia > Bacteroidales > Muribaculaceae > Lepagella. Next base: position 37,990 of record CAMWNT010000011.1, on the reverse strand, counting down.
ACAACATCCGCATGATTCCGATGCAGGCCGACATGTCGCATCTCTTCACGATTGATCGGGCACTTGCCGAGGGCGAGATCCTCAGCATGCCGGCCGACAGAGTGTTCGGTTCGCAGAAGTCGTTTTCGATCGACTTTATGGGCAGGAAGGCGAAGTTTCCGCAAGGACCGTTCATTCTGGCGTCCATGAGAGACGCGCAGATGCTGTTTGTCGCCGTCATGAAGACTTCGCCAGGCTCCTACCATATCAGTGTCATTCCGATTGAAAGCGACGAGCCGGGGCCGGCGCGTAAAAAAGCGGCCGCCTTGGCTGCCGAGTATGTGCGACTGCTCGAAACGACAGTCAGACGCTACCCCACACAATGGTATAATTATTTTGATTTCTGGGCTGACTGAACCACACATCGGCTGACCAGAATATAGTCAACTATCCCGGACGCTGAGTGGCCGGACATTAAATCAACACCGATTCTAATGGAATTAGAAAAAATCGACATCCACGAATTGCTTCCTCAGCGGGAGCCTTTTGTAATGATAGGCCGGCTTTGCCATTTCGATATGGCTATGACGGTCACGGCCACAGAGATAGCCGCCGATAATCTATTTGTCGACAACGGCGTGTTCTCGCCGTCGGGCTTAATCGAGAATATCGCACAGACGTGTGCCGCTCGAATCGGATATGTCAACAAGTATATTCTGAAGAAAGGCATCAAGATAGGTTTCATCGGTGCGATCCGGAATCTGAATATCCGCCGCTGTCCTGCAGTAGGGGAGACTATCGTCACATCGATCGAAACGATTGAGGAAATTTTCGGAATGACCTTGGTCAAGGCCATCGTCAAAGCCGGCGAGGAGATCATCGCGGAGTCGGAAATGAAAATCGCATTGAGCGACGCCGAGCCGGAGTGAGCGATTCATCGAGTGAGAAACTATATTGAATGAAGAAAAAACTATCGGCGACCCGACGATTCGACATCCGTTTCAGCGAAGTCGATTCGATGAATGTCGTATGGCACGGCTCTTATCCGCTTTATTTCGAAGATGCCCGCGAAGCATTCGGCGAAAAGTACGGATTAAGCTACATGACAATCTTTTCCAACGGCTATTTCGCGCCGTTGGTAGAGTTGTCGTTCAAATACAAAAAGCCTCTCGTCTACGAGATGAAGCCGTCGATCGTGATCACTTACGTGCCAACGGAAGCGGCCAAGATTGTGTTTCACTACGAAATCATCGATGAGAGAGATGGCACGGTGTTCGCCACCGGTCGCTCGGTGCAGGTGTTTATGGACAAGGATTACCGTCTCATATGGGAAAATCCCGAGTTTTATCAAAAATGGAAGGAGGAATGGAGAGTGTTATGATCAGAAAGATAGCCGACAATATCCTATCCCCGGCAGGACTCGACACTATTGCAAACTATAACTATGTTCTGTCGCTCGGAACTCAAGTTCGGGTGCATGACAATGCGTTCGACCTGCCCGAGCCGTTCTGCGGCTCGCTCTTTCTTCGCGATAAAATTCTCGCGAGAGCCAAGGAATGCATCCCGAACTCCGAAGATTACACGTTCTTTGAGTCACTATGCATCCTGTCGGCTTGTAATGCCATAGCTCACGCGCAAATGAACGCAGCTACGGCCAATCGAATAGAAGCGGCTTCCGATGATGTCATATTCATCCTTTCCACCACAAAGGGGAATGTAGATTCTTTGGAGAATGATCTTGACGATCCTCGCGCCTATCTGGCAACGTCGGCTCGCAAAATCGCCGGGCATTTCGGTAATGGCAATGAGCCGATCGTAGTCAGCAACGCCTGCATATCCGGAGTGTGTGCACAAATAGCGGCTGTCAGAGCTTTGCTTGGAGGCAAATATCGCTATGCGATAGTGATCGGTTGCGATGTGCTTTCCAAGTTTATCATATCGGGCTTTCAGTCGTTCAAGGCTCTAAGCCCGGAATGCTGTCGCCCCTATGATAAGAATCGCAGGGGACTCAACCTCGGTGAAGCAGCGGGCACTATGATTCTGGAATCATGCGAAGAAGATGAGTGCTGCAACTCCGATTGGTTATATGCGGCGTCCTCCATCCATAACGATGCCAACCATATTTCCGGGCCGTCGCGCACCGGCGAAGGTTCTTATCGTGTGCTGAAAGATTTGCTGCAAGTCGTCGATAATGACGAGATCCGATTCGTCAACGCCCACGGCACAGCCACACCCTACAACGATGAAATGGAATCGATCGCAATCCATCGCGCCGCACTCGACAATGTGCCGGTCAACGGGCTGAAAGGCTTCTACGGCCACACTCTCGGAGCCGCCGGCATCATCGAGACTATCCTTTCGATGAAAGCGCTTGAAAACGGCATTATATTGCCAACAATCGGTTTTGAATCCACCGGCACATCCTATCCGCTGAATATCGCCAATCAGATCGGGCAATGCATCCAAAATGGAGTTTTCATCAAACTGCTGTCCGGCTTCGGCGGCTCCAATGCGGGGATTGCATGGAGGAGAGATCCAAATCGGAAGGAAGGGGGCGGACTATGACTACTATAGCAGAAATCTCAATCACTCCGGCAGGAGCTATCCTTAAAGGCCGATTGATATCAACGGCTGACATAACGGGACTCTACCGGGAATTCGCCGGTGATTATCCGAAATTCTTCAAGATGGACTCCCTCTGCAAATTGGGATTCGTCGCAGCCGAGATTCTTCTCAAAGATATCTCTGCGGAAGAGAAGGAGAACGCCGCCATAATACTCTTCAATCGTAACGCTTCGCTCTTCACCGACCGCAACTATCAGGCGACTATCCGCGACAACAACTATTTCCCGAGTCCGGCACTGTTTGTCTATACGCTTGCAAATATCGTGACAGGGGAGATCGCGATCCGCCACAAGATCTACGGTGAGACGTCGTTCTACGTCGTCGACAGTCCCGACACCCCGCTTATGGAGGAAATCGCCGCCGGCGCATTTCTGACATCATCGCCCTCATTCATTCTGACCGGATGGCTGGATTATGACGATGATCACCACTATGAGGCGAAACTGAAATTAGTGAGAAAGTAACCGCACTTTCCACAAAAACACATATTCCACAATACACATTCCACAACAACGACAAAAACCTTCGACATAATGGAAAATTTGATTTTACAACTGAAGAACCAAATAATCGAGGCTCTTAACCTCGAAGATATGACCGCCGCCGACATCGACGACAATGAAGCACTTTTCGGCGACGGAATCGGTCTTGACTCGATCGACGCCCTCGAACTGATCGTGCTCCTCGAGCGCGAATATGGCATCAAACTCGCAAATCCGGCCGAGGGGAAGGAGATCTTCAAGTCGGTGGCTTCGATCGCCGATTACATCAGCCGCAACCGAAAGAAATAACCCTGCCTGAATGGGAGAGAGAATTTTCGTCACCGGCTGCGGAATAATATCAGCCTTAGGGGTCGGCGCAGATGCGACGCTCCGCGCGCTGCTGAGCTGCGAAAGCGGCATCGGCCCGCTTCGTCACCTCGCCACAACCCACGATGAGTTTCCGGTCGGCGAGGTCGAATTGTCGAATTCGGAGATGGCCGGAATGCTCAGCGTCAGTTATCCCGAGGAGGGATTGCGCACTGTCCTGCTCGGAATCATAGCCGCCCGCGAGGCTGTCGGACATGCCGGACTGACCGATGTCGATATCCAAAATGCGGCGTTTATCAACGGCACAACCGTCGGCGGCATGGACAAGACCGAACGGCATTTCAAAAGCGTATTTGATTCCGAAACCCATTCGCCCGATTGCGTGGAGTTGAAATACAACGATTGCGGATATGCCGGCGATCTGATCGCTGATAATATCGGCCGATTCACTATGGTCACAACCACTTCTACAGCCTGCTCTTCCGCCGCCAATGCCATTATCATGGGGGCCAATATGATCAAGGCCGGATTGGTAGATATCGTAGTGGCCGGCGGCGCGGAAGCTCTGACAAGATTCCATCTCAACGGCTTCAATTCGCTGATGATCCTCGATCGGGAGAGTTGTCGGCCATTCGACCGTGATCGCGCCGGGATAAACCTCGGCGAGGGCGCTGCCTATATCGTGATCGAAAGCGAGCGATCGGCCCGCGCAAGGGGCGTCGATATCTTGGCGGAGCTGAGCGGATATGCCAACACCTGCGACGCATTCCATCAGACAGCCTCTTCCGAAAATGGTGAGGGACCATATCTTGCCATGCGCAAAGCAATGGATATGGGGCGCCTCACCCCGGCCGACATCGACTATATCAACGCCCATGGCACCGGCACTCCCAACAACGACGCAACCGAATTGGCCGCCATGCATCGCATCTGGGATTACGCTCTCCCGGAATTCTCTTCGACAAAATCCTTCACCGGCCACACCACAAGCGCTTCGGGTGCGATCGAGTCGGTAGTATGCCTGCTCGCCATGCGCGAGGGATTCATGCCCTGCAATCTCGGTCTGCGGAATCCGCTGCATCCCGAGGCGAAGCCTGTAGATACGAGTATCGGCCATGATGGAGCCGCCGTCGAGATCCGCCATGTCGTCAACAATTCTTTCGGCTTCGGGGGCAACGACTCGACTCTGATATTCTCACGTTATTCACCCGCTAATTAGTCGCGCGTCAATGAATCCACAACGAAGATGCTTTATCAACTCGATGGCACAAGTGTCGTGTCAGCAGCCGCTTTCCGACGAGTGGTTCGACTCGCCGCGCCTCTATGAAGAGATGTATGCGCGTGCAGTCGAGCCCGACACCCGCGGACTGATTCTCCCCTCCGAGGCTCGCCGCATGAGCCGGATACTCAAGCGCACAGTGTGCACATCGATCACTGCGCTCAACTCTTCTGCGATCGACCATCCCGACGGCATAATCACCGGCACGGGGATGGGATGTATGGAAAATTCCGAGAAATTTCTAATCGACCTCAGTAGATTCGGCGAAAATTGCCTGAAGCCCACGCTTTTCATGCAGTCGACCCACAATACTATCGGTTCGCTGATAGCCATCATCCTGAAGTGTCACGGCTACAACAACACATATTCCCACAAGGGGATATCGTTTGAAAGCGCTTTGCTCGACGCTTGGTTGCAGATTCGATCGGGGGGACTTCGCAACGCACTTGTAGGATCTCACGATGAAGTGACCCCGTTCATGGATCTCGTGATGGAATCGACCCATCCGGAGTATTCGTTTGTGTCGGAAGCTTCGGTAGCCATGATCGCGATCGGCAGAGATGCCCCGGATGAGTCAGACATCTGCGAGATCGAATCCGTCAGGATTCTTCACCGCCCCGACATTGCCGATCTTTGCCGAATGTTTGACGCCGACCACGACTCACTCCTGATGCTCGGCCTTAACGGCAATCCGCACAACGACAGTCACTATTCTCAACTGACAGAGTCGATCGATTATGCACCGCTTCTATTGCGCTATCGGCATATATTCGGCGACAACTTCTCAGCCCCCGCAGTTGGCGTCTACGCTGCCGCTAAGATTCTGGAGAAGGGGAGAATCCCCTGCCATATGCTTGCAAACGACGACGGCAATCCGACGGACTGCAGGGCAAGCAATCGGCATCCGCAACGAATCACGGTGGTCAACCATTGCGATGGCTCGAACTGGTCGATTGTCCGCCTGAAGAGTGTCAAACCGAATTAACGACTTAACGCATTGACGTCTTATGTGGCAATTAATCGGTCTTTCGATCATACAAAGCATCATGCTGTCATGCGGGCAGTTGACGCTCAAGCTGGCCCTTGCAAAAATGCCGACGTTCGGCTGGACCCGCGTGTTCTGGCTCGACCTGCTGACCAATTGGTGGTTTCTCGCAAGCGGGCTTCTCTTCGGTGGCGCGTCGCTCCTTTGGATGTATATCCTGAAGCACTTTCCGCTGAGCATGGCCTATCCGATGGCAAGTATGGGCTACGTATTCGCGCTGATATTCGCGGCGATCTTCCTGCATGAAAGCGTTGAATGGAATCGCTGGCTCGGAGTGGCGCTCATAATGGCTGGATGCGTGTTTGTAGCGCGATAACGACATTTCAACTCAAAATCTCCCGCTCTCGCAGAGATGAATTCACTCAATATATGAAGAAACTCACTGTCATTCTACTTCTCCTCATCGCAACCACGATGACGCTGACGGCCGCCCGACTGACGGCCGCGCAGCAGCAAGACGTCATATCCAAAATCAATAAAGCCGCTTCGGCCATGAGCTCGATGGAGTGCTCGTTCACTCAGACAAAGCATCTGTCGCTCCTTAGCGACAAGATGGTGTCGGAGGGAAAAATGAGCTATAAGCGACCCGGCAAACTTCGCTGGGAATACTCTTCTCCATATAAATATCTGTTTATCCTCAACGGCACGAAGGTCTATGTCGGCAATAGCTCTCGAAAGGATGTCATTGACACCGACAACAACAAGATCTTCAAGGAAGTGGCACGCATAATGATGTCGACCGTGACCGGAACGGCTCTCTCCGGCTCGTCCGATTTCACGCCGACTGTAGCCGATGCAGGCCAGCGTTGGGAAGTGACGCTTGTGCCGAAAAAAAAGGAGATGAAGAGCATGTTTTCGAAAATCGTCTTGCTCTTCAACAAAGCGGATTTGATGGTGGCCGAAATCAACATCTATGAAAAAAACAACGACCGCACCAACATCCGGCTGCGAGGCGTAAAGAAAAACCAGAATGTCAATGAGACGCTTTTCGCTATTCCCAAGTAGATTGTCGGCAACTTTCGCACTGGCAATGACTGTCGCGACGCATATTGCGGCAGCCGACGCCTCTGCAGTCTGCGACGCTCCGCTATCAACATCAACTTCGATTTCGCATGACTTGGCTGCTACACAACCCGAGAATCCGGATGCGAAATGTATCGACGCCGATAGCCTTCAATCCTCGCCGACTCTGCACTATACATTCCGAATCGATCTCAAAGGGGCATCATTCTCGGGTCTGCTTTTGCTCCACGATGAAGGCGAAACCATCAACGGATGCATGATCAACGAGTTCGGAGTGTCGGCTCTGGATTTCTCCTACAATAAAAGAAAGCGGAAAGTGAAGCTTCTAAGAGTCGCTAAGTTTCTCGATAAATGGTATATCCGGATGACATTGAAGCGCGACATCGGAGTCTGCCTGCGGACGCTCTCCGATCCCGCCGATTTAGCCTTCAAAGGATATTCGGTCAGCCGTGAATCCGATTCTGTAACAATTATCAATCTCAAGCGAAAAATCAGCTACTCATTCACACCCCTCGCTCCCAAGCCGACTAAAGACTCTTGAGCTTCATCCATTCTCTATCAAATTCCGGAGTTTCCCGGATTGTAACGCCCATTGCATAATGACTTTAAAAGACAACCTATATAAAATCGAGACCACCGACATCGATGCGCGTCGGGTCGAACTTTCGCTCATTCCCGACAGCGTGATCTATCGCGCCCACTTTCCCGGCCGACCTATCACGCCGGGAGTATGCATCATCCAGACTGCAACCGAACTGATCGAGCATTTGACAGGTCGACCGACAGAACTCCGAGGGGTCACCAATGCGAAATTCCTTGCAGTCGTCGATCCCGCCATATCCGCGCGTGTCTGCTATACATTCAAGAAGATTTCTCCGGCCGATGCCGAAGAGACTGTCAAAGTTGCCGTTGTTGTAGAGGGGAAAGACGACGGCGGCAGCGACATCACATTCACAAAATTATCTCTCCTCTGCCATCAGAAATGAATCACACCACCCCGACCGACTACCTATCCGACTTCGAGCGACTCGGAATCTGCGTCGTCATCCCGACCTACAACAACGCCGCCACGCTGCGCGACGTTGTCGAAGGGGCCGCGCGCTATTGCCGCCATCTCATAGTGGTCAACGACGGCAGCACCGACGCTACGCGCGACATTTTGGCTACGTTGGACGCGAGTGTGACTGTCGTCGATTTCCCGGCCAACCGCGGGAAAGGAGCCGCGCTACGCGCCGGCTTCCGGAAAGCAGCGTCAATGGGATTCGAATATGCGGTGACGATCGATTCCGACGGCCAGCATTATCCTTCCGACCTCCCGATGTTTGCTGAAGCTATCGCCCGGAATCCCGGTGCGTTGATCGTCGGCGAGCGCGATCTGTCGGGTGTCGACATTAATGCAAAAAGTGCTTTCGCCAACAAATTCTCCAATTTCTGGTTTCGATTGCAGACCGGATGCCGACTGCGCGACACCCAGACCGGCTATCGCGCCTATCCGCTGAGCAAACTCCACGGACTCCGACTATTGACAAGCCGTTATGAGGCGGAGCTCGAGTTGCTCGTGCTCGCCGCCTGGCATGGCGTGGAGATTGTCGGCATACCAATCAACGTCTACTATCCCCCTCAAGAAGAGAGAGTAACCCACTTCCGACCCATTGCCGATTTCGCACGCATCAGCGTTCTCAACACAATACTTTGTGCGGGAGCCGTAGCCTACGGTTTGCCGGCACGCATCATCACATCGCTGACCCAAAAGCGACTCTTCAACCGCGAATTCAAGATCTTCACGCGCCGCAATGGCGATAAGCGCGAAGCCGCCGTCACACTCGATCGACTTGCCCGATCAATCTATGGACTCAGCTATTTCCTATTCTGGAGCGTGTGTGTCTTCACCCCGGGCATTCATCTCTATTTCAGCATCGGGCAAGACTCCGAGCGAAAACGACGCCGACTCCACCGCATGCTGCAATGGATATCCAACTTTCTGACTGTCAGATTTCCCGGAGCGACAACTGAATACGAAAACCCCTCCGCCGAGACATTCGATCGCCCGGCCCTCATCATTTGCAATCATCAGTCGCATCTCGATCTGCCGGTGTTGATGTCGATCAGTCCGAAAATGATATTCCTGACCAACGACTGGGTGTGGAACAATCCCTTCTATGGCCGGATCATACATCAGGCCGAATTTCTTCCGGTCTCGGCCGGCATGGACGTCATTCTCCCGCGCCTGCGCGATCTGCGCGACCGCGGCTATTCGATCGTAGTATTCCCCGAAGGAACCCGTTCGGCCGATTGCTCCATCCTACGCTTCCGCCAGGGAGCCTTCATGCTCGCACGCGAACTGGAGCTCGACATTGTGCCGATGGTGCTCCATGGCGCCGGCCATTATCTGCCGAAGAAGGATTTCATGTTTCGCAAGGGGAGAATCACGTTGAAGATCCTCCCGCGCATATCGACCGCTACGATGGACGACCTGCCGACACGCAAATGGGCATCAGTCTTCCGGCGCATGATCAGTGATGAATACACAGCCATCGCAACGCGCCGGGAGAATGTGGAATATTTCCGCAGCCTTGTGCTCTACAAATATGCATGGCGCGGCTGGCGCACTGTGGCCCGCTGCAAGTCAACGCTGAAGCAGGCGATGGCCCATCCCGGAGCCTTCGCCGCACCAAAGGAGAGCGCTAAAATACGCATTGTCAACAGCGGCATCGGCACATTCGCGCTCCTCTACGCTCTCGTCAATCCACGTTGTGAAGTATTTGCCTTCGAGAGCTGTCGGGCCGACCATCTGACGGCATCGGGCACTCCGGCATTGCCCCCCAACCTGCATTTCAAAAATGCCATATGGGAGAGTGATTATGGCGACGACGCTGACTTTGACCTGACTATCGCTCTTGACTCCGACAATCGCAGAGGCCGCGACAGCGAATCGCTCAAACTGAATATCAAGTCATGAAACGCAATCTGAAATGAAACGCAAGAAATGTATCATAATCGGCAGTGGGCTTGGCGGTCTGTCGTGTGGTGTGATTCTCGCCATCAACGGCTATGACGTCACTGTGCTCGAACAGCATTCCCGGATCGGAGGCTGCCTGCAGTGCTTCAGTCGCGGAGGCGCGCGCTTCGAGACGGGAATGCACTTCATCGGAAGCGCATTGCCGGGTCAGACGCTCGACCGACTGATGCGCTATCTGCGACTTGACGACATACGACTAAGCCGCCTGGATCCGAAAGCCTACGACATTGTGGCATTCGGATCCGATCGCTATCGGTTCGCCAACGGTCGCGAACCGTTTATCGAACAAATGGCGGATTATTTCCCGCATGAGAAAGACAACATCGCTCGCTATTTCGATATCATCGAGAGTGTGGCTCAGGGGTCGTCGCTCCATTCGTTGCGTTATGCCGACAACGATCTGATGCTCGATGCCCATTATCAGACGATCAGTATCGATGCCGTGCTTGATTCTCTTTTCACCGACCAACGGCTGAAGGATGTGCTCGTCGGCAATCTTCCTCTCTATGCTGCGGAAAAGGGGAAGACCCCCTTTTCGCAACATGCGTTCATCATGGATTTCTACAATCAGAGCGCGTTCAGAATAGCAGGCGGTAGCGACAGTATCGCCGAGTCGCTGGCCGCGACCATCCGGAGACATGGGGGAGAGGTGCGCGTCGGTTGCCAAGTCAGCAATATCGAATGCGATGCAGAGAAGGCCACGGGGGTTACGACCGACAAAGGTGAATTCCTTGCGGCCGATATCGTCATCACCGCCATTCATCCGAAGCGGGTCATGGAAATGCTCGACACGAAAATGATACGCCCCGCTTTTAAAAAGCGTATGATGAATCTGAAGAACACCACGGCCGGATTCTCACTCTATCTGAAATTCAAGAAGGATAGAGTGGATTATCTCAATTCCAATTTCTACAGCTTCAATTCCGGGTCGCCGTGGGGTTGCGAGAGTTACACCGACGCTAATTGGCCGAAGGGGTATCTTTACATGCATTTCTGCGATTCCGACGCTCCGCGGCATGCATCGAGCGGAGTCATTCTTTCTTACATGAATATCCGGGATGTCGAGCGATGGAAGGATCTCCCGTTAGGGCGGCGCGGAGATGATTACGAGGAGTTCAAGCGGCGTAAGGCCGAGACGTTGCTCGATGCCGTGGAGAAGGATTTCCCCGGTTTCCGCGATGGCGTGGAGACGTATTACACAGCCACACCGCTGACATATGTCGACTACACCGGCACCCCCGACGGGTCGATGTATGGCGTGGCGAAGGATATCACGCTCGGGAGTGCCTGCCGAGTGCCACAGCGCACGAAAGTGCCCAATCTCCTTCTGACCGGTCAGAATATCAATTCCCACGGCATGCTGGGAGTAATCGTCGGTAGCATCGTGACATGCTCGGAGCTATTTACGTCCAAGACAATTTACCAACAGATAACAGATATCGACAGATGAGCAAGACTGCTATTATAATCGGGGGTGGAATCGGAGGACTCTTCACGGGAGCGATACTCTCGCGTTGCGGCATCCGGTCGGTGGTGCTTGAAAAGAACGCCATTATCGGGGGAGGACTGCAATGTTTCCGACGCAAGAACCGGATTTTCGAAACGGGCATGCACGTCATGGGCGGATTTGAGGATGGGGGAACCCTGCGACGTATCTGCAAGTGGCTCGGCATACTCGATTCTCTCAATATCCATCACATCGACGGCGATTGTATGGATGAGATCCGCTATCACCGTAGCGGAGAGACATTCCGCATCCCCTCGGGACGCGAAGCTTTTGTCGAGCGCATATCGGAATATTTCCCCGATGAAGCGCATGGAATCAAAGAATATGTCGATGAACTCTACCGCCTGACAGAGGAAGTGCCACTCTTTTATCTACGTGAGCAGCCGGCGGGAATCACTATGCATTCGGAGAAATTCACATGGGCGGCCGACCGGCTGATCGCTTATTATGTATCCGATCCGCGACTTCGCGAACTGCTCGCGTGGCTCAATCCGCTTTACGGAGGAGTCGAAGGACACACCCCGGCTTACATTCATGCGCTAATCAATGTGCTCTATATCAACGGAGCCTCACGCTTCATCGATGGTAGCCAGCAACTCGCCGACGCCCTCCGCCGCGTCATTGAGGAGGGGGGAGGCGGTGTGCTTGCCGGACAGGAGGTGACGCACATCGACGTGGCCGACCGGGTGGCGAAAGGGGTAGTGACTGCTACGGGTCAACGTTTCGAGGGGGATTGGTATATTTCTTCGGTGCATCCCCTGGAGATGCTGCGGATGGTGCCGCAGGGCACTTTCCTCAAAGGATTCGTGCGCCGATTGAATGAGATCCCCGATTCCTACTCCGCCTTTTCGCTATTCATTTCCCTCAAGCCCGACCGCCTGCCATATATCGACCATACTTGCTATTATATGGAGGACTTCGGCGAAATGTGGACTCAAGACCGTTTCGACCCGGCCGACTGGCCGAAGGGATTCATGTATATGACTCCGCCCGACGCCAGGCAGGGGGAATATGCGACGCGATTGCTCGTGCATTGCATCATGAGCTACGACGAAGTGAAGCGCTGGGAGACGACGCGTGTCGGTCGGCGCGGCGAAGATTACGAAGTCTGGAAGCAAGATTGCGTTGATCGCATAGTCGCCAAGCTCGGGAATATCTTCCCGGAATTCAGCGATATGATCGAGGATATCTACGCCGCCAGTCCGTTGACGATCCGCGACTACTACAACACCCGCAACGGCGCGATATTCGGCTATCGAAAGGATTGCGAGAATCTGATTTTTTCGCAACTGCCGGTCTATACCAAAGTCGGGAATCTGCTGCTGACCGGACAGAACATCAATCTCCATGGCATCTGCGGCGTGCCACTGACCGCCGTCAACACAGCCGAGGCGATCCTCGGAATCAACACAATCGTAAATCAGATCAACAATGCGCAGGATTCTTGAATTTTTACTGACTGCCGTGGCGTTAATCTCTCCATTATCCGCAGCAACCTTGGAATACGAAGAGGCGATCAATATTTGGGATGGATCGCCCTGTCGCGCCGACGTGAAGCTGACCCCCTATCCGACTGAGGGCGACTCGAATATCGCATGCATCGTATGCCCGGGAGGCAGTTATTTCTGGCTTGATAAAGCTACAGAGGGACATGGCGTGGCACGCTGGTTGCAAGCCAACGGCATCTCCGCGTTCGTGCTCGAGTATCGCACGGCGGGCATCACCGGCTTCATCACACATCATCGACTGCTAACCCGAGGCAACCGCTATCCGGATATGCTCCAGGATGTGCAGCGCGCCATTCAGCTGCTGCGTGTCAACCACACAAAATATGGCATCGACCCCGACCGACTCGGTGTGATGGGCTTCTCGGCCGGCGGACATCTCTCGGCGATGTCGGGCATTTTCTTCGATTCGGGTGTGCTGGAGCTGACGGGAATCAAGCCGTCGGTGTCGCTGCGCCCTGATTTCATAGCGCCGATATATCCGGTAGTTTCGCTCGTCGATCAGTCGACCCACCGCCGTTCGCGCCGCGGGCTGCTCGGCGAGGGTAAAGCGATATCGGCCGCGATGAAGGATTCGTTGTCGCTCGAACGACATGTGCGCCCGGATATGCCGCCGGTCTATCTGATGAATTGCACCGATGATCCGATCGTCGATTACCGCAATTCCATTCTGCTTGATTCGGCATTGACCGCCGCCGGGGTCAACCACCGCTATGTCAGATACTCCACCGGCGGCCACGGCTTCGGCGCCAATCCCGAAAAGACCACCCGCGAGGCGATCGCCTGGAAGGAGGATTTTATCAATTGGCTTAGATCTATATTCAAATGAACCCTACCGACTCCAATATCGATATTGAATTTCGCTCCGTCGAGGAAATACGCGATTATCAGAATCTTCGTCTGCGAGAAGCGCTCCGCTATCTCGCAGGCAATTCCCCTTATTACCGTCGCATGTTCAGTCGCGAAGGGATCGACGTAGAATCGATTCTGACAATCGACGACCTCGTCAAACTTCCATTTACCGAGAAGAAGGATCTGCAACTATATAATGATGAGTTCCTATGCGTCGGAAAGGAGAAAATCATCGATTATGTGACCACTTCCGGCACTCTGGGAGATCCGGTGACATTCGGTTGCACGGAGAAAGATCTTCAGCGGCTTGCTTTTAATGAGAAGAAGTCGTTTGAATGCGCAGGTCTGCGCCCGGGCAATATCGTGCAGTTGATGACTACGATCGATAAACGATTCATGGCCGGATTGGCATATTTCCTCGGTATTCGCGAATTGGGAGCGAGTGTGATCCGCGTCGGCAACGGTATGCCCGAATTACAGTGGGACACCATCCGCCGCCTGCGTCCCGACACTCTGATGTGTGTCCCCTCGTTCATTCTCCGACTGATCGAATATGCCGAACGCCACGGCATCGATTATCGCAATTCGAGCGTCCGACGGATCATCGGCATAGGCGAAGGTCTGCGCAATCAGGATTTCAGTCTGAATTTGCTGGGCTCGCGAATCCGCGAGAAGTGGGATGTCGATCTCTTCGCCACGTACTCATCAACAGAGATGGGGGCGACATTCTCGGAATGCGCTTTCGCCTGCGGCGGACATGTGCATCCGGAGCTGATCATCGTCGAAATCATCGGCGACGACAATCTGCCGGTGGCCGACGGCGAGACAGGTGAGGTAGTGGTGACGACGCTCGGGGTCGAGGGTATGCCTTTGTTGCGTTTCCGCACAGGCGACATCAGTTGCAAGATCACGACCCCATGCCGGTGTGGCCGCAATTCCTATCGACTGACTCCGCTCGTAGGTCGCAAAAACAATATGATCAAGCTGAAGGGCACTACAATCTATCCGCCTGCCATCAACGATGTGCTCGACAATACCCCTTACGTGGTCAATTACGTCGTTGAGGTCGGCAGCAGTTTCGCCGGCACGGATGAAGTGGCGGTGAAGGTCGGAGTGGCTTCGCAGTGCGGGTTTGATATGATCAAGGATCTCAAAGATCGTTTCCGCTCGCGCATCCGCGTGGCCCCGATCGTGGAGATAATGTCGCCCGAAGACGTCAATGCCATACTCAATCCGGGCTCCAATCGTAAGCCACTGAAATTCATCGATCGTCGACCACAAAGCCTCACTTCTAAACCATAATGACTATGCAATATCCACGCTTCGAAGATATTCGTCCGTATACCGATCGGGAGATTCCGGCCGCCATGCAGCGCATCGCCCAAAGCGAACTTTTCCCTTTGATTGCAACTTACGTGTTTCCCGAGAGTGATATCGACGCCGCACGCCGGCACGTCGGTTCGATCTCTACGATCGATCAGTTTCAGCATGAAGTGATGGCGAAGGTCAATGAGCAGGTGATCCGCCGCAGCATGACCGGCTTTACATATTCCGGTCTCGACCGACTCGATCCGGAGAAGCGATATCTCTTCGTCAGCAACCACCGCGACATCATGCTCGATTCGAGCCTGCTTCAATATATCCTCCATATAAATGGCCATGAGACTTCGGAGATCACATTCGGTGCGAATCTTATGTGCAATCCGCTCGTCATCGATATCGGAAGGTCGAATAAGATGTTCAAAGTGGTCAGAGGGGGCAATTTGAAAGATTTTTATCAGTCGTCGCTCCTGAATTCGGAGTATATCCGGCATACTTTGACGCAGAAGCGGCAGTCGGTATGGATCGCGCAACGCAACGGTCGCACGAAAGATGGCATCGACCACACAGAGCCGGGGCTTATCCGGATGTTTGCAAGCAGTATGCCCGACGACAAGGTGAAGGCATTGACTGAACTGAATATCGTGCCTGTGGCGGTTTCGTATGAGTGGGAACCCTGCGACATCCTGAAGGCTCTCGAGCTCTATGAGTCGCTTTCGGCCCGCTACGTGAAGCGTCCGGGTGAGGATCTCAACAGTATTTTGACAGGAATTGTGGCCGAGAAGGGGAATGTCGACATCACGATATGTCGCCCGTTGGAGCCCGAGGAGCTGGAGTCGCTCGGTCCGATGACTCGCCAGGAGTATGTCAAGGCTGTGGCCGCACTGCTCGACCGCCGCATAAACGCCGCTTATCGTCTGCATCCCAATAATTATATTGCCTATGATTTGCGGTATGCCACACATCGCTATGTCGATAATTACACCGACGCGCAGAAAGAGGCTTTCTGCAATCGGCTCATGGAGCTTTCGCGATATATCGCCGATGAGCCCGACCGACTTTTCGATATCTTCCTCGGCATCTATGCCAATCCTGTCATCACGCATGCCAAAGCACTTGCGATCGACCGACATGTGAAGCCGAGCGACATCGGATAACATCGCCGCGCTTAATTACACGCACCCTGCTCACGATTTTCATTCACGCGATCATGAACAACCTGATTCTCAAAATCTACGACCTGTTTAAGAAATCCCCGGCTTTGGCTTGGGGACTGTTTATCCTGTTGACCGCCGGGCTGATCGCTTCGGTAGTCACTTTAAGCTATCAGGAGGATATCTCCGATTTTCTGCCGCTCGACAAGGAGAATCACACGGCTTTGGCTGTGTATCAGGATGTATCGGGGGCGAATCGGATCTTCGCTATCGTGTCGGCCCGCGATGCCGAGGCGGATGATCCGCAGTTGCTCGCCGATGGCGTTGAGGAGTTCGTAAATAATGTCGAAGCGGCCGACTCGCTCCGTTATATAGGCAATCTGATCAAGGAAGTGGATCTGGAGAGTATACTTGCCACAGCCGATTTCGTCTATGACAACATTCCATATTTTCTGACCGATGCCGATTATGCCCGCATCGATTCGCTTCTCGCTCAACCGGAGTATGTCGACCGACGCGTGGCCGCTGATCGCGAATCACTGCTTTTCCCGTCGGCCGGCTTGCAGACGGCAAATATCTCGCGCGATCCTCTCGACCTCTTTTCTCCGGTGGCGGGAAGATTGACGCATGCGAATATGCCGGTCAAGTTCGACACCTATGATGGCTATATCCTCACCCCCGACGGCAAGAAGGCAATCGTCATCATGGAGTCGGCGTTCGGTGCGCATGAGTCGGAGAAGAACGCGCTTTTGGCCGATATGCTGGAGAATGCGGCGAGTGTCACTGAAACTGCCGCTCCCGGCGTTGAGATCCATCTGATCGGCGGCCCGCTCATAGCAGTCGGCAATGCACGTCAGATCAAGTCCGACAGTGTGCTTGCGGTGTGCATCGCGGGGGTGCTGATCCTTGCGTT
Source organism: uncultured Porphyromonadaceae bacterium (assembly GCA_947175695.1). Classification (GTDB taxonomy): domain Bacteria; phylum Bacteroidota; class Bacteroidia; order Bacteroidales; family Muribaculaceae; genus Lepagella. The sequence goes on along the minus strand of CAMWNT010000011.1, from coordinate 20,960 downwards.
GTTGATCTATGTGTTTCGGAGTGCACGCAATATTTTGCTGATAGTCGTCTCGGTCGGCTGGGGGTGGCTTTTCGCGATGGGTGCTATCGCGCTGTTCTATGACTCGGTTTCGATCATTGTTATCGGCATAGCATCGGTGATTCTCGGCATAGCTGTCAATTATCCACTTCATTTGATCGATCATCTGAGGGAGAGTTCGCATCCGCGTGCCGCTCTGAGGGAAATAATCTCCCCGTTGGTGGTCGGAAATGTCACCACAGTCGGTGCGTTTCTATGCCTCGTACCGCTCGATTCGCCGGCGCTCCACGATCTCGGGCTCTTCAGTTCGCTACTCCTTGTCGGCACAATTCTCTTTGTGCTCGTGTTTCTCCCGCATGCTGTCAAGACACGCCGGTCGGGCGATCAATCGCTGACCGAACCGAAACTGATCACGCGATTGGCTTCAATGAATATCGAAAAAAACCGAACGGCCATAGTCGTCATACTACTGCTGACCGTAGTGTTCGGCTATTTCAGCCTCCACACTGAGTTTGACTCGGATATGCGCAACATCAATTATATGAGCGAGCGCCAAAAGGCCGATATGGAGTATTTCGGCGAATTGCTCGATCAAAAGTCGGATCGGGAGTCGCTCTATGTGGTCAGCTCGGGAGCCACATGGGATGAGGCGTTGACTGCGGCCGATCGTCTGCGGCCGATTGTGGATTCGGTGGTAGATCGTGGCATGGCTATGCGTTCGGGCAATGCATCATCGTTTATCGTTTCCGAGACCACGCAGCGCGGGCGTCTTGAGAAATGGAAGCGTTTCAAGGCGCGGTATTCGGATTTATTAACCGAGGATCTTGATAAGGCTGCTGTCGGACACGGATTCAGTGCCGAAGCTTTCGATGATTTCCATAGGATCTTGAATGCTGAGTTTGAGCCGGAGGATTTCGAGTATTTCCGGGGATTCGCATCTGCCGTCTTCGACGGCAATCTGAGCGAGGATAGTCGGGACGGGCGCAAGTCGATGGTAGAGGTACTATCGGTCGCACCGGCCGATATGGAGTCGGTCAAAGCACGTCTGTCGGCTATCGAAGATCCGTTGCGTCTGCTTTTCTATGTCAGGAGCATGAACGGTCGTATAGCCGACACTCTCTCGCAGGATTTCAATTATATCGGAGTGGCTTGCGGCTGCATCGTATTCGTATTTCTTTGGATTTCGCTGGGGAGCATCGAATTGGCGATCGTGTCGTTTCTGCCGATGGCGTTCAGCTGGATTTGGATTCTGGGAATTATGGGGATTTTGGGTATTAGGTTCAATATCGTCAATGTCATCCTCGCCACATTTATCTTCGGCCAGGGGGATGACTATACAATCTTCATGACCGAAGGACTGACGTATGAATTCGCATATCGCAAAAAACTGTTGGCATCATATAAGAACAGTATCATCGTGTCGGCGCTGATTATGTTTATCGGCATCGGCACACTACTTGTGGCGCGTCATCCGGCGTTGCGTTCGCTGGGCGAGGTGACGGTGGTCGGTATGCTGTCGGTGGTGCTGATGGCCTGGCTTTTTCCACCGCTCGTATTTGGATGGCTGACTCGCCGGGGCGGCCGGCTTCGCTATCGACCGGTCACACTCCGCAAGATTCTCTTCACGGGGTTCTGCGCCATAGTGTTTTTCGCTCAATTATCTACGGCCTATGCTTTGGGCTTTCTGCTCTTCACGCTGACGCGCCCGACACGCGGGAAGCGGAGATTCTATCGTCGTTATATCTGCTCCGTATTCCGGTTTGACATTCGTCGGATGCCGGGAATCCGGTTTGAGATGCTAAATCCGTCGAATGAGGATTTCAAGCGTCCGGCGGTCATAATCAGCAATCATCAGTCGATACTGGATTCTTTCTGCATTATGACACTTTCACCCAATGTAATCCTTTTGGCCAATGAGCACGTCAGGATGAATCCTTTGATCCGACCTGTTTTCCGTTGGTGCGGATTCTTGACCGCCTCGGGCGGAAGCGAGAGTATCATTCGGCAACTCCGACCGATGGCAGAGGAGGGTTACAGTGTTGTGATCTTCCCGGAGGGAGAGCGACCCGAAGCGACCGACATTGACGTGAAGCGTTTCCGCAAAGGGGCGTTCCACATCGCCGCAAGTCTCGGTCTGGATATCGTGCCGGTGATGCTTGCCGGCGTCAGGGAGGTGATGCCGAAGGGTTCGGCTCTCTCCAACGGCGGCACTATTCATATCGAGGTAGGCGTGAGGATGTCGCGAGCGATGCTCGACAGTATGGGCGACACGGCTTCGCAGGCTCGCGCCGTGCGCGATATCTATCGCTCGGCGCTGATGCGGATCCACCATGAACTGGCCGACCCTGACGGGGTCTCACCGATTGTAGCCGACCGCTATCTGTATAAGGGTCGCGACATTGAGATGCGTGCCCGGAAGACTTTGCGCGCGATACGGAGCCAGGCGGCGACGCTCGTCGGGCTGAGGGGGGAGAAGACGCTGACCGTGGTCGATCGCTTTGGCGAGGGAGAATTGGCGTTGACGCTCGCGCTGATGTATCCGGAGCGGGAGATTGTGTGTCGGATCGACGATGAGGAGCGGCGCGAATTGCTGCGCGGCGCGATGCAGGATTTCGTCGGCAATGTCAGAGTCGCAGAGAGTGAAGCCGGCGCGGAGTCGGTCGGCGCGACAATGATCGTATTTGAACAATGCAAGATTCGGGTTGTTGAAAAGTAGAACGCAGAGGTCGATGGCCGTCGGCTTCGGCATGATGCCGAGCCGGTCGACTATAGTCGGTCGACGCGCACGCGAAATTTCATTCAACTCACTATGTCAGCACTCCGGACGGCTTCACGCCGATTGATACATTTCTGGCACACGGTGTCTAACATCCGGCCGATCTTTTGGCTGGGGCTGTATCTCTGCCTTGTGCCCGCTTTCGCCCTTATCTATAGTTGGCTGCCCGACGGACAGTTCAGAGTCCCCGACGGCGGATCCACAAATTATTGCGATTGGCTCTATTATAGTATCGTGACCATCACGACGCTCGGCTTCGGTGATTACACTCCGGCCCATAGCGCCGCGCAATGGGTGACGGCCGTGGAGGTGCTCCTCGGATTGATCACCATCGGCTTTTTCCTCAATGCCGTGGGATCAATGAAGTCGGAGATCGACGTGGAATCGGAAATCGATAAGCAGCGCCGCGTCCATGCGGCCGGCGAACGCGAGAAATTGATCAAAAACATTCCTGTGGCCCTCCACAAAATCAATCTCTTCCTTGATTATTGCTATGCCGTGACCACTCCGTTGTCGAAACGCGATGAGAAGAATATCTATTCGGATGATTTCACAGCCGACGATATGCTTGATATGCATCGCCCGTCGGGATTGATATCCGATCTCTCCACAAGGAGCGCGATCCGGAGTCTGGTGAAGGCCACCGACTCGCTGTCGCTCTTTCTCGACTCGCTTCAGCAGCGAGTCGACCTTTCGATATGGCCTGAGCTACTTGAGGACTGCTTCGCGTTTGTAGCCAATTTTCAGATGCTTTCGGAGATCGACAAGTTTAGAGCTCCGGATGAAGAGTTGGTCAATTTCATCCGCACCAACGCGCGCCTTGCCCGAAGTATAGAGACCCGCCTCACGAAGATCGAGACCGCGCCTGCGGAATGATTGCTCAGATTGTAACGTGATATCCCGAGATCGGCACGCAGATAATTTCATCTCTGAATCCAATAAATTCCCGCGTTTGTGAGTTTAGTATTATGAAATACTAATGTAAACGCAATGATGAAAATATTACGCCCCGTCGGTCAGGTGATGGGACTTCTGTTGCTCGCCGGAGCGGTTGTGTTTGATATCTTTCTGCTTGGCGCGACGCAGGTCAATAGGGTGATATTCGTCGCGATCGTAATCGTTGTCGCGCTGATCATTCTCGGGGCCTGTCTTGCGGTCGCGATGCGCAAGGGCGCGAAGATGCGCGATATCCCTTGGAAGCAGTACGCGATTACATTCGCGGTCCTCATGGCCGGCGGCGCACTCGTGCCACTCGCCGTGAATTATTTCACGGTCGACTATCCCGACGCTCCCAACGAGCATGGCCGGGTAGTCAAGGTCTATAGTCAGCAGCGCACCCGCGAGCGACGCGTTGGCCGACGCCATGTCGGAGGAGGGGAGACCTATACGGAGTATTTCGCACGCGTCTCATTCGATTCCGGCGTGGAGAAAGATGTGAATATCCCCGTGGCCACTTTCGTCAAGGCCCACAAAGGGGATCCCGCCACAGCCCTGTCGGGCACCGGCGTGCTCGGCTGGCGCGTGATGAAGCCGGGCTCGATCGAGATCTCTCATCCGCGTCGTAGCAATCGCCGCAACCGTCTGCAGACCCTCCCTCACTGACAGCGGCTCCAATAATCGGGATTAATACCGATAGTCGACAAGAATCATCAATCCTCAAAAATTATAATCACAATGCTTAGCAAAAAAATCGAAGACGCTCTCAATGAGCAGATCAACGCCGAATTCTGGTCGGGTTATCTTTATCTCTCCATGTCATGCCATTTCGCCGATAAGGGCCTCGATGGCGTAGCCAATTGGTTCAGAATCCAGTTTCAGGAGGAGCAGGCCCACGCTCTTGCTCTCCTCGATTATCTCCACGCCCGCGGTGGCAAGGTAGTGCTTTCGTCGATCGCCGACGTCCCGACAAGCTGGGAGTCGCTCAAAGACGCATTCACTGCCACCTACGACCACGAGCGTAAAGTGACCCGCATGATCAACAATCTCTACGGCCTGGCCGAGGAGGAGAAGGATTACGCCACTCGCCAGAAGCTCAACGGCTTTGTGGCCGAGCAGGTAGAGGAGGAGGAGAATGTCACCCACATCATCGATTCGCTGAATCTGATCGGCGAGGATGGCGCCGGCCTCTATCAGTTTGACCTCCAGATGGCTCAACGCAAGTATAACGCTCCAAATCTCTGATCGCGCCATGAAGAATGTTGGTGATAAAGTCGATGATCTTCTCGGTGTTGACGCCGATGGGCGCGAAGTGCGTCTGAGCGATTTCCCGGGGAGGAAGGTGGCGCTCTATTTCTATCCGAAGGATAATACGAGCGGATGCACGGCTCAGGCGTGCAGCCTGCGCGACGGCTATCAGGATCTGCTCGACGCAGGCTATCAGGTAGTCGGTGTCAGCGTTGATTCGCAGGCTTCGCATCAGAAGTTTCGCGAGAAGCATCAGCTGCCGTTCCCGCTGATCAGCGATGCCGATCATCGCCTTGTCGAGGAATTCGGCGTGTGGGGCGAGAAGAGCATGTATGGCCGCAAATATTTCGGCACATTCCGCACCACCTTCATCATCTCACCCGAAGGCGTCGTGGAGCGCGTCATCACCCCCAAGGAGGTGAAGACCAAGATCCACGCCGCTCAGATATTGGGATAAATCCCGAATTTAATTATGGAAACAAATAATAGCGAGGCGTTTGAATCGAAGGTTCACGACGACCTCTATCGTCATCTGCTCCAAAAGGGACTGATCGACAGTCATCTGCCGGTCTGTCCGGACGTGGAGGAGAAGTGTGACGCCATTCTGAAGGATTATCTCCCCGACGGTGCGCGCGAGTTTCAGAATTACCCTGTCGTGTCGCTCGGATGGATGATGTTTGTCGGCATGGCGATGGCCTGGTATTGGGACACTGACTGGGAGCACCATTCGCAGCTCACCGATCAGTATATCCGACTCCGTGACAAACATGGCTTCGACAATCTCGACGAGACTGTGCTTCGCGATGTTCTCGGCTATGATGAGGAGCAGAGCGAGAAAGTGTCGGCCGAAGTAGCCGAATGCGCTTCGCGTGTCCTCTCGCTACTCAACCATGAGCCGGTCGAGCCCGGCACCCCCGCAGCGTTCCACTGCTACGTAGCGGCCCTCCGGCAGCTCTACCTCATGGGCATGGCCATGGAGCTCGCCGCACTCGGCTATCACATGACCCCCATGCAGTCGCTCAACTGACCCGCATCCCCCCGGCCGGATAATACAGACGCGTTTATTTGCAGTCGCATTGCTGCAAATAAACGCGCCTTATTTATATCAACATATAAGAGCTGTGATTTTCTCTGCAAATAAAAAGCATCTATTCCACAACGACTTACACACCTATGTGAATAACGCTGCAAATATAGGATTCTACGCGCTTTAAGAGTATGTTTAAGTTTAACGGTTCTGACTATCAGACTATCAGGAGTCTTTGGTGCGGGCTTCGTCGAACTTGGCGCGCATCGTAGGGTTGCCGTGGGTCAGTTTTTTGATGGTGAAGTCGTTTTCGATCACCTCGCCGGCTTTGATCAGCTTCTGAGTGCCGGTGTCGAAGAGCCCTTTGATCTTGCGGAGGTTGTCGATCTGCTTTTCGGCGGCGGCAATCGCTTTGTCGATCGCTTCAAGGGCATCGGCCTGTTTGCTTTTGTGGGCATCGACATATTTCATGAACTGCGCCACAAACTTGTCGCGGCGCTCTTCGAAGCGGGTGACATCGACACTTTGTGCCCGCGCTTCGGTCAGTTCGTTGCGAAGTCTGACCACCGTCTCCGCACTCTTGCGCGACGCTTTCGAAAGCAGAGCGATGATCGGCAGGAAAAACTGTGGCCGGATCACAAACATCTTGGGATATCTGTAAGACACATCGACGATGCCGGCGTTGTAGAATTCACTGTCAGCCTCGAGCGTGCTGACAAGCACGGCATATTCACATTTCTTCGTGTTGCGGTCTTTGTCGAGTTTTGCGAAGAAGTCTTCGTTTTTGTGCTTCGTGGCGGTCTGATCGGCTTCGTTTTTCATCTCAAACATGATCGAGATGCACTCCTCGCCGTCGATATAGTCACGGAAGATGAAATCGCCCTTCGTGCCACTGCTGGCGTCGTTGTCCTTCTCGAAATACGCACCTGCGAAATTACCCAGACTGCGGGCCGTGTCGAACGACATCTGGCAATGCTGCTCCAGTGTTTCGCCGAGCATCTTCGTCGAGAGTCGGCTTTTCATATCCTTATAGTGCTCGATCTCTTCATCTTTGGCCTTGAGTATGGCGGAATGGTGCTCACGGAGTTCGAGCTCTTTGTTTCGGGCTGCGATTTCCTGTGCTTCAAGTCGCGAGTTGAGTTCTACAATCGCGCGCTCTTTGCTATGTAGTTCTTCATTGACGCTGTTGCGCACCTTTGCGAGATCGAGCTCGTGCTGCGACCGATCTTTGTCGATCGTCGCTTTCAGTTTGTCGATCTCGCGGTCTTTTGACGCCGACAGTTCGTTGAGATCGCGATTGCTGTCGGCGCGCAGTGCGGCGATCTCTGCCTTCTTGACGTTGTCGTAGCTCTCGACGACCCCTTTGAGTCGTTCGATCTCGGCCGTCAGGCGGTCTTTTTCACGCTCCTTCTCCGCCAGCTGTTTCTCCACTCGGCTCTCCGCCTCGAGCTGACGCGACTTCTCCTCGGCGCGACGTTGCGCGTCGATCTCCTTAAGACGGCGATTCACCTCGGCTTCGAATTCGTTGGTTTTCACCTGCGCCAGTATAGCGGCATATTCACTCTCGTCGACCTGAAAGAGAGTCTTGCAGTGAGGGCATTGAAGTTTCATAGCGTTCTTTCCTGATTTAATAGCGTAAAGTTACAAATAAAATCGCATGCCAACAATTTGCCGCCCCAACTTTTTTAATGAACTTGTCCGCCCGCGCTTTAAGAAACGGTTTGGATTATCCCGAATTTTGCTTATCTTTGCGATAGAAAACCTATAACCGACGATTATTATGGCTGATCTTGACGCAAGTTCGATCTCTCTCGGAATCATAAATCATCAATAATATAAACGCAAATATAAACACACGATATGAATATCTTTCTCAACATTATTTGGGTCGTATTCGGCGGGGCCGCTATCGCCATCGAGTATGTGCTTTCGAGCGTCGCGATGATGGTGACGATCGTCGGCATACCGTTCGGGTTGCAGTCGCTGAAACTGGCGGCGCTGGCAATGTGGCCTTTCGGCACGGATATCAATTCGCTCAACACAGGCTGGCCTTCGGGTTGCCTGGCGGGCGTGATGAACATCATCTGGTGGTTTGTCGGTGGCTTTCCGATCGCATTGACCCACCTCTTCTTCGGGCTGCTTTTCTGCATCACTATTGTCGGCATCCCCTTCGGACTGCAACACTTCAAACTGATGCGCCTTGCTCTCTTCCCATTCGGCAAAAGCCTCAACTGACTTAGAGTATGTAGAAAGGGGCAATGACAGTCGATTCAGTCATTGCCCCTTTGATATGTGGGATCACAACGCGCCGGGCGTTCGTCGCGTCAGTTGCGCGGATTGACGAGGAAGTGATCGCCGGTCTCTTTGACGATACGCTCGTAGTATTCTTTGTCGTAGCCCGGGAATTCGGGATAGATCGGCAAGCCGTATTCGCTGAAGATAAACTTACCGTCGGCATCGAGCTTCTTCATATTGCCATCCATGAAACGCACCATCAGAAACTGGGCGAGATCGCGATAAGCATCGGTGGAGCGACGTGCGATATCGGCGCCTTCGCTGTTGACGGCCGACTCAAGAGCGGCCATATCTCCCGCTTCGGCAAGAGCCTTCAGCTGCGCTTCGCGCTCGGGTCGCGTAGCGATGAAATCGGTTTCGAGCGCCGACTGCACCTTGCGGATATCGGAGATCATGAGGTCGTAGCGGGCATAGGCCTGATTGGCCACCCAGTTGTTCATCCAGAAATTGGAGTTCATGTCGAAGGTGTTGACATCACCGTGACCCAGCTGAGCCGGCACCTCCGTCATCGAACAGTAGAAGGGCATGTAGACGGTCGTGTTGGTGTCGTCGGTGCCAAACCACAGTACGCCGCCGACAGGGTCGGGCAGCCAATCGCGGCTCTGGCTGACGAAGCTCCAGCCGGTCTGTTGAGTTGCGATGGCGCGCTCGTTAGTGTATTCCTTGCCGTCGACGGTGAAGGTCATCGGTCGCCAGCGATAGGGGACATGGTTGGGCCCGGCGCCGACATCCTTTGTCATGTCGTAGGGAGTATCCTGGAAAAGATCGCGCATCGAAGCCTGCATGCCGGCGAGATCCACCTTCTTGTCGGGGATGACGTAGAGGGGCATAGGCTCATCGGAATCGGCGTTGACCCAGGCGAAATATTTGTCGGAGTCGGGATTGTAGCGGCGGAAGTAGGTCCATACACGGCCATCGCAACCGCGACGCGTGTCGGCTGTGTGATGCTCGAAAGCGTCGGCAAAGGAGAAGTCTTCATCCTTGCCCGAGAAGTAGCCGCGCTTGCGGGCGAAGGGGATCAGATCTTTCGCATAGCGCACATTCTCTTTGTCTTTCAGATTGACTTTGCGGATACGGGGCTCGTTGGCGTGGCCCGATATCGCGTCGTCGGGAATGCGGACTGCGATCCACACCGCACCTTTTTCGGCACCCTTGCCGATCATTTCAAGCACCCACACTTCATTCTTGTCGGCGATCGAAAACGATTCGCCGCTCGAAGCGTAGCCATATTTGCCTACAAGGTCGGTCATGACATCGATCGCCCCGCGGGCTGTGCGCGATCGCTCAAGGGCGATCTGCATCAGCGAGCCGTAGTCGATCACAGAGTTGCCGGTCGTATCCTGCAGCTCCTGATGACCGCCCCATGTGGATTCGGCGATACAGACCTGATGTTCGTTCATATTGCCGACAACATTGTAGGTGTGGGCCGGCTGGGGGATTTCTCCGAGCGGTTTGCCCGTATCCCATTCCACGACTTTGCGCATCGCGCCTTTCGGATGGTCGGCGGCGGGAGTATGCGTGAGCATGCCATAGAGATTATGTGAATCTGCGGCGTATGTGACCATCACCGAGCCGTCGGCCGTAGCCTTCTTACCGGCGATAAGATTTGTGCAGGCCGCTGCGTCGGGCGAGGCGGCAGCCATTGCCAGCAATGCTGCCAGCGGAAGTGCATGAGTAAGTTTCACTGTCTGATAGTTCTTTCGTTAGTTTCTATAAACTGTTTACGCCCCGTCCATAAGCATGCATTCGAGCATGCCCGGTCAGGAATTCCGCAATAAAGTTAGCGAAAAAATTTATATCCGGCAACACCATGAAAAAATCCCGACCGTTTAGCGGATTGCTCCACATGACAGCCGGGATTTGACCAATTCAATATTTTGCTTGACAAATGAGCCGATCAATAGTTTTCAGCACGCACTTCGAAGTAGCTTCTTGCGTGGAAGCAGACAGGGCATACTTCGGGAGCTTCAGTGCCGATGCAGATATGTCCGCAGTTGCGGCATTCCCAGACAGTGACTCCGCTCTTACGGAACACTTCGTGGGCCTCGACATTGCGGAGTAGAGCGCGATAACGCTCTTCGTGATGCTTTTCGATAGCGGCAACGCCTCTGAATTGCTTTGCGAGTTCATGGAAGCCTTCTTCATCGGCCTCGCGTGCAAACCGGTCGTACATATCAGTCCATTCGTAGTTTTCACCATCTGCCGCATGAACGAGGTTGACCGCTGTGTCGCTGCTCACGCCGCCAAGAGCTTTAAACCATAGTTCGGCATGCTCTTTCTCATTGGCCGCTGTGTGCTCGAAGATGGCAGCGATCTGCTCAAATCCGTTTTTACGGGCCACGGAAGCAAAGTAGGTGTATTTATTACGAGCCATACTCTCTCCGGCAAAGGCTTCCTGAAGATTCTTCTCAGTGCGGGTGCCGGAATATTGGTTGGTCGGCTGATCCGAGGCCTGGTCGGTGATCTCGACTTTCTCGAAGTCAGCGGCGGGATGTTTGCAAACGGGGCATACGAAATCGGCGGGGAGTTCGTCGCCGATGAATTCGTAGCCGCAGACCTTGCAACGCCATACAGTATGACCGTTGGCCGCCTCTTTCGATTCAGCCGGACGAGGCTTGATGTTCTGCTGGTAGTAGCTGTATGTAGCCGAGGGCACATCATCAAACACTTCCATTTCAGTCACTTCTCCGATAAACATCATGTGAGTGCCGAGATCAACAGTCTGCGACACCTTGACGCTGAAGCAGGAGTTTGTGCCGGAAGTGACGGCAAGAGTGCCGTCGGCCATGCGCTTCGTGTCGGGGAAATCTTTGAACTTGTCGACATCGCGACCCGACTGGAAGCCAAAACGCTGAAAGAGAGAAAAGCACGCTTTCTCATCGATCACCGACACAGTGAAGACTCTCGACTTGAGAATCATCTCGCATGTCAGCGAACTCTTGTTGAGGCAGACCGAAGCCTGATTGGGAGTGGATGTCACCTGCTGAAAAGTGTTGGATATACAACCGTTGTCGCGACCGTCGACCGTAGTCGTCACGACATATAATCCATAGGGAATCTTAAACATTGGATTTTCCATAGCATATATTTTTCAAGTCTCTCTCACGCGCCACGCATGCGAGACAGTTGTGATATAATTTTAACATTCTGCGCCACGGGCGGGTTCATCTGTCGGGATAAATCATCTGCATTAGAGGGTGGTCATAGCGCCTTGCGGTGGCGGGTGGCCTGGTAGGCGATCTTCTCAAAGAAGAATATCGGGAGGGTGGAGCCGACGGCCATACACAGCAGCAGGGCAAGAGTCATGAAGCCGTTGAACGAAAACTGATAGAAATAGAAGTTATAGATATCCTGCGTCTTTGAGAGCACACACATAGCCAGACCGCCGAATGCCTTGTAGGCGTAGATGCCGGGAATCATAGGCAGGAGTGAAGGGAAAAGGGTTGTCTCGGCCGGAATACCGGCGATCGGGGAGAGAAACACTGCAAGCAGCCCGACGACAAATGATCCGATCAGAGTGGCAAGTATAATGTGCAATCCCGGACCGAAGTCGGGATTCATCAGCCAGAAGCGCACACTGTGGCCGACAGCGGCTGTCACTGCACTGCAAAGAAATGCAACTTTCGGAGGGCGGCTGATCGCCGAGAAGCCGACGGCCGCCACAGCGGAGAAGAACGCATCCTGAAGTATTAACGTCAACATAGGCCAAAGTTTTTTATAGCGGTTATAGCATCGTCTGAGAGTTCTTCATCTTCATCGGGAGGGGAGAGCAAGCCGGAATCAGAACATGCCGACTTTCATCAACATCATGCCGACACACAGCCCCGCCGACAGACAGCACGTCATGACGACGGCATCCGTGAAGCGGCTCAAGGCACATATATAATGACGCCCGAGGAAGTCGCTGAAGGAATTCAGGAAGGGGATGCCGGGCACAAGATAGAGCACACTTGTGGCCAGCGCGACATATGCAGTCTCGCCGAGGTCGAAGAGTATGGCAGTGCTCCCCAATATCGACGACACAAGGGCGCAAAGGAATGTCACGATCCGGAAGTCGAGCTTGCGCGAAAGCAATTCCCCCTTGAGCCAGAATCCGGCCAGTGTGGCCACGCCGACTACAAGCATGGCCACAGCATCGCCCCCGAAGAGCCGGCAGAACGAGGCGTTGGCCAACGCTACGATCAGCAGCAGCGGCAACCGGCGTTCGGGGCGGGGGGTGAGGATGCGGAAGAATTCATCGCAGGCCTGCTCGAATGTATATTTTCCGTCGGCCACATCCCAGCTGAGGCGACTGAGCTGAGTATTGACCGCGAAGTTGATCGGGGTCGGGCGAGGGGTGACGATAAAGGTCGATGTCTCGCTGCCCGACAGGTCGGATATGGCGAGGTGAAGATGCCGCGGCATGATGTAGATCTCCACATGCATGCCGAACACCTCCGCCATACGGGCCACATTCTTTTCCATGCGGGTGCATGTCGCGCCGCAACCGAATAGCCAGCAGGCATAATCGGTCAGAAACGTCGCTCTTTCTCTGAAGGCCGCATTATCAGCTTTCCTCATCTGCATCTGCTTCTGGTATTTCGGAATCTATGTCGTCGCCCGGAATGAAGAATTCATCTTTTTCCTTTCCGATGGATATCAATGGTTGGGTATGGGATATAAATCTCACAATCATTGTTATCGATTTCACTGCCATCATCAGCACAAACGCGCCGACAAGTATACTCCAAACAATAATAGAAATATCCATGACTATATTCTCATTTTTCGTATGTCGGATTCGTCGGATCGATGGATCCTACATGCAATAACATTGTTTTAACAACCCGCGCATGAAATAGTTTTATAGACTGAGGCCGCGGCTCTCGGCGAATATACAACTTTTATCTCTTCGCGGCGTTAATCATTTGAGCGGTCGGCCGACGGCCTCGGCGCATTGAATGGCGCCGGCGCCGGGCTGCCAACGACCCATAACCCGTCAATTCATATATACACATACGCTTTATGGCTGAAAAATATAAAGTTATCCTTCTCAACGGCAGTCCTCACCCCGAGGGGTGTGTGGCCCGGGCTTTCGATGAAATCGAAAAGACTCTTCATGAATGTGGCGTCGACACGGAGCGCATCGAGGTCGGCACAAAGGATGTGCGCGGATGCATCAGTTGCAATTTCTGTCGCACACATGGACGTTGCGTCTTCAACGATCTTGTCAACGAGACGGCTCCGAAGTTTGCCGAGGCCGATGGCCTGATCGCCGGCACACCGGTGTATTACGCCGGGGGCAACGGCCAGTTGCTCGCTTTTCTCGACCGCCTCTTCTATTCATCGGCATCGACCATTGACAAGACGATGAAGGTCGGAGCGGCCGTGGCTTCTTCGCGTCGCGCAGGCAGCACTTCGGCGTTTGACGAGATCAACAAATATTTCACGATCTGTTCGATGCCGGTCGCCTCGTCGACTTATTGGAATGAAGTCCACGGCTTTACAGCCGAGGATGTCGAGCACGATCTCGAAGGATTGCAGACAATGCGCAATCTTGCCCGCAACATGGCGTTTCTAATCAAGGCGATCCGCTCGCAACGCGACGCTGAAGGATTGCCCGCGCAGGAGCGTGGCGAATTCACGAGTTTCTTCACCGAACGCTGACCACGAATATATTCCTATAGAATGACATCCAAACAACCCGTTGAGATATTGGAGAAAGGGGGCGTCCGGCCGACTGCCAACCGAATCCTCGTCATCCGCGCTCTGCTCGAATCCGACAGTCCGCTGAGCATGAGTGAACTTGAATGTCGGCTTGAGACGATGGAGAAGTCAAGTGTGTTCAGAGTGCTCAATGTGCTTCTGGAGCATGATCTCGTGCATGCCCTCGAAGATGGCCGCGGAATCGTCAAGTATGAAGTGTGTCACGGCGAAGGGCATTGCTCGATCAGCGACATGCACGCCCATTTCTATTGTGAAAGCTGCCATAAGACTTTCTGCTTCGAAAATGTCGGAGTGCCCGATGTCGGACTCCCGGAGGATTTCCACATCCGCTCGATCAATTTCATGCTGAAAGGCCTCTGCCCGCGCTGCTCGGAGAAAATTCAATAATGAATAGCAATATTAGCTAAAGTAGCTATCTTAGCTATTTGGGCGATTTTGGCGATTTTGGCGATTATGCTGCATAGCATAGTTTTCAAACACGCTACCCGGCGTCAACCTTTTGCGACATCCACACGTTGAAATATCGGAATGCGAGCAATCGTGTTCCGATATTTCATATCCACTATAACCCACCAACCCTGCGGCGTGTCGTGTCGGCTCAGCGAGCTTCACGACATCTGCCGCCTAACTAAACTTACGCTATGAAAACATCGGTTATTTCTGCTGTTCTGATCTTGGCATGCTCAATGTCGGCCGGATCAATCTTCGCCCAACAACAACGTTCTCAGGAATTCAAGGATAAATATAAACTTAAGGAGGCGGTCGTGCTCAGTCGCCACAATATCCGTTCGCCCCTGTCGGACTCCAAAAGTGATCTGGGCAGGATGACCCCTCACAAATGGCACAAGTGGAGCTCCGGAAAGAGCGAACTGACGTCGCGCGGCGGAGCGCTGGAAACAATGATGGGACAGTATTTCCGCAAATGGGCCGTCGATGCCGGCCTATTTCCTGAAAACTATGTGCCGACTGCCGACGATCTCAACGTCATCGCCAATTCGATGCAGCGCTGCATCGCCACAGCCCAATATTTCACGTCGGGATTTATGCCCGTCGGTAATGTGACCGTCAACCATCGCTTCACCCCTTCAAAGATGGATCCCCTTTTCAATCCGCAGCTGACGAAGAACAGCCCGGAGTTTCAAGCCGAGGCTCAGAAGCAGATTGCTGCAATGGGAGGAAAGAAGGGGTTGGTCGGACTCAATGAGAAGATCAAACCCGATTATACGCTGATGATGGAGGTGCTCGATGTCGACGACTCTCCAATGGCGAAGGAGAATGATCCCAAACTGCAGGGTCTGACAAACTACAACACTGAGGTGGTGCTCGAAAAATGGAAAGAGCCTTATCTCAAATCCGGATCCGCACTAAAAGAGCTCAATTCGGCGAGCGACGCTTTCATCCTTCAGTATTATGAGGAGCCGGATTCGGTGGCAGCGGGCTTCGGTCATAATCTCACACGCGACCAATGGGCACAGCTCGCTCATGTCAAAGACACATATCAGGACGCGCTGTTTGCCGCCCCGATTGTCGCCACAAATGTTTCGCATCCGCTCGTACAGTATATCTACGACGAGCTCCGTTCGCCCGATCGCCGCTTCACATTCCTTGTGGGCCACGACAGCAACGTCACCAGCCTGACCACTGCTTTGGGAGTCGAAGAATATGAAGTGCCGCAGGCTATCGAGAAGAAGACTCCGATCGGTTGCAAGGTGGTGTTTGAGAAATTCGAAGGAGCCGACGGCAAGGAATATGCCGATGTCAATCTCGTCTATCAGACAGTCGACCAACTCCGCGACATGCAGCTTCTCGACCTCGACAATCCCCCGATGATCTATCCCCTCAGCTTCACCGGCCTGACCAAGAACGCCGACGGCCTTTATCTCCTGGAAGATCTCGAACAGCGTTTCGAAGACACTCTCGCAGCCTACGAAGCAATTCCTTGACAATAACTGAAACCTATTATTTTACACGATATCAGTCCTTGCGGTTGTTCTTTGACCTGCAAGGACTGACTTTTTTTAGAGTATGTTTCCATCTCAATATCCGACGATGAAGACGCCGATTATCGCATTGCTCCCGCGAAAAATATGCTTCCGACGATCGATTCTATCGAAAAAAATTCGTAAATTTGCACTGCGATTCACAAAGAGTCGCCCTAAATGACTTCTATAAACTATATCCTGAAAGCCGTCAACGGCTTGATCTTATTCACATTCGCACATAAAGAGAACTGGAAGAGCACGCAATGAGCCTCCTCCGGAATTTTCATATTCCCGCAATTTAATTTTCACCCGTAAGCCCGTCACATCGTATTGATCCTGACAGGGCCGGATAGACTTATCCCTGCGCTGACGATATTTCACCGTTTTAAGTTTTGTGAGTTTAACCTGTTGAACTTATCCACCTTGCAGGGGCGTGCCATGGTGCGGCCACCGCAACCGGCCCGACGCCTCTCCCAATCGATACGCAGCCCGGGATAGGATAAACGTTTTTCCCAACTTACACCATTTCATCATGATCCAACAACGACTGCTCATGACGGCTCTCGCGGCCGCCATGAGCGCCGCCGCCGGCATGAATGCCGCGGCTCAGGCCGAGACGCCCGCTGCAGTCATCACCCTCGAGGAGATCTTCGCAAGCGCCGAGGCCAACAGCAGTCAGTTGCGCCCGAGTTTCGCCGCAGAGCGCGAGGCTCAGCTGGCTGTGGATGTCGCAAAAGCATCCCGACTCCCCGACATCAACGCCAACATCGCGTTCAGTTTCATCGGCGACGGGTTCACTACAGCCCGCGATTTCTCCGATTATCAGAAAGCGCCGATCCCTCACTATGGCAACAGCGCCGGAATTGATATCGAACAGCCGATCTACACCGGCGGCGCAATCACGGCCGGAATCCGAATGGCAGAACTCAAATCTTCCGCCTCACGATTCGCAACCGATCTGCAACGCGACAACATCCGGTTCCGGCTCGCAGGATATTATCTCGATATCTATAAATTCTCGAATCTGCGCACTGTCATGGAGCAGAACATCGCCCGCGCGGAGAAAGTGCTCGAGGAAATGCGCGCCCGCTATGAGCAGGGCACCGCACTCAGCAACGACATCACCCGCTACGAACTGCTTCTCTCCAACTATAATCTACAGCTCGTCAAGATCGACAATATGATATCGATCCTTTCCTCCGACCTTCTCATCACGGCCGGAATGGACCCGACGCTGAAGTTTACCCCCGACGCGTCGATCCTCGACAAGGCTCTCCCGTCGCGCAACGGCGAGTGGTGGGAGAGCGAGGCACTCGGCAATTCCCCCCGAATGCAACTCGCCTCGAGCGGCGTCGAGATCAGCAAGCAGGCCGAACGACTCGCAAAGTCCGACCTGCTCCCGAAGATCGGTGTGCAGGCCAAGTGGGTGCTCGACGGGCCCGTGCTTGTTGAAGTGCCGCCGATCAATCGCAATCTCAGCTATTGGTATGTCGGTCTCGGAGTCAGCTATGACGTGTCGTCGCTCTATAAAGGTCGCAGGAATCTCGACCGCAGTCGCGCGGCGACAGCCGTAGCCGTCGATCAAGCGGCCGCCACATCCGATGAATTGACGATGCAGATCCGCGCCGAATATATCAAATATCTCGAGGCATATGAAGAGTTGAAGACTTG
Source organism: uncultured Porphyromonadaceae bacterium (assembly GCA_947175695.1). GTDB lineage: Bacteria > Bacteroidota > Bacteroidia > Bacteroidales > Muribaculaceae > Lepagella. The sequence goes on along the minus strand of CAMWNT010000011.1, from coordinate 3,301 downwards.
CGAAAAGAGCGTCGAACTCGCCAACCGCAACTACGATGTCACCGCCACACGCTACTCGGCCGACATGGCGCTGATCACCGATATGCTCGACGCCGCCAACGCTCGCCTCGACGCCGATCAACAACTCATCAACGCACGCATCAACATCATCTACAATTACTATAAACTGCTCTTCACATCGGGCACAATCTAATCCGATCCATTACAATCAAATCGGGTCATATCCAATCCGATTAAATCCGAATCCTGACCAAATGACACATAGAAGCAAAAAAATCCTCTCCTATATCATCACAATCGCGGCCGTAGCCTCAGGCGCCACATGGCTGGTCATGAAATTCTATCATCCCGCCGATATGGAATTCACCGACAACGCCCGGGTCGAACAACAAATTGTGCCGGTCCATACCCGCGTGCAGGGCTATATCCACGAAATCCGATTCGACGAGTTTTCCGAAATCCATAAGGGCGACACTCTCGTGATCATCGACGATTCCGACGCCCGACTAAATGTGGCCCGCGCCCGCGCCGAATATCAGAACGCACTCGCCGGAAGGGGAGTGGCCGACCGCACCGTCGGAGTGGCATCGGCATCGGCCGGAGTGAGCGACGCTTCGATCAAGGAAGCGAAGGTTGTGCTCGACAATGCCGCCGCAGATTATGCCCGCTATCAGGCGCTCCTCGACAAGGATGCCGTCACTCGCCGACAGTATGACGCCATCAAGACCGATTATGAAGCTAAAAAAGCCCGCTATGAGATGCTCCTGCGCCAGCAGAATCAGGCCAATTCGGTTGTGGCCGAAAGCAAGGGTCGCATCGCTCAGAGCGACGCCGGCATCGATCTTGCCAAGGCAATGCTTGATGTGGCCGAGCTCAATCTCAGCTATTGCTATATCATCGCTCCCTGCGATGGCTATGCGGCACGCAAGGACATTCAGACAGGCCAGCTCGTCATGCCGGGCCAGACGCTGCTCGACATCATCGACTCTTCCGATATCTGGGTGACAGCCAATTTCAAGGAGACCCAGTTGCGCCACATCTTCCCCGGTAGCGAAGTGGAGATCGAGGTCGACGCAATCCCCGACGTCAAATTCCACGGCACTGTGACCGCCATCTCACAGGCTACCGGCGCCGAACTCTCACTCCTCCCGCAAGACAATTCTGCCGGCAATTTCGTCAAGATCCGCCAGAGAATACCGGTCAGAATCCGCTTTGCCTCGGATAATCCCGCCGACGCGATGAAGCGTCTGCGCGCCGGAATGAATGTAGAGTGTCTTGTGAAGTATTAAGCCGTTTCTAATCGAATAAAATGTCTGATTTCCACGGACCTCAGGGTCCTTTCGATATTCCGGATGTGCCCGATTGGGTGCCACGGCGGCTGAAACCCTGGATCTTCATCCTCTTTGTCGTCATCGTGCAGTTTTCGGGAGGCGTCTACCTCGCGGCCGTCACCGACATGGTCGGCACAAGCGCGCTCATGCAGGAGGATGTGCTCATGGCCGGATATGCCCAGCTTGTCGGCATGTCGATCAATTTCGCCGTGATGTTTCGGCTGAAGTTCCGCTTTTCGGCCCGCATCGGCATGCTGGCTTGTGGCGCGGTGCTACTCGCGGCCAACATTATCTGCGCATCGTCGACAAATATGGTCGTGCTCGTCGCGACTTGCTTTGTCGCGGGTTGGTTCAGAATGTGGGCCACGTTTATCTGCAACTCCACAATCCAACTTTGGCTGACTCCGAAGCGCGATATGGCGATTTTCTTCTGCTATGTCTATCTGCTCGTCGACGGCGCCATTCAGCTTAGCGGCATCGTGACGGTCTATACTTCGTTTTATCACAATTGGGAGCACATGCACGCTTTGATGTCGGCGCTTCTGATTCTGATGATGATCCTCGTAGTGATATTCGTCAAGCCGTTCAAGGGGATGATGCGCATCCCTCTGCTCGGCATCGACTGGATAGGCTCGATTCTCTGGAGCTGCTTTATGCTTTGCTTCACATTCATCTGCGTCTATGGCAATCATTATGATTGGTTTGAGGCCGAGGAAATTCGTGCCGCCGCTATTTTCGGGGCGGTGTGCGTAGCCATCAACCTCTGGCGCGCGACCTTCCTCCATCATCCTTACATTTCGATTCCGGCCTTGACGAATCGGAATGTGGTCAGAGCGATATTGGTGTATCTCGTGTTTTTCACAATCATGGCCACAGAGCATGTATTCGAGCATTCGTATGCGATCCATATTCTCGGTTTCGTCGAGACGAATCTGATCGATCTCAATTGGTATGTGATGGTCGGGATTGTAGTCGGGATCGCTCTCTGCTATTTCGGCTTTGCACTTCGTCATTGGAGCTACAAGACGATGACTGCGTTAGGCTTCGCGTTTGCCTGCGGCTATCTGGCCTATTTCTATTTCATGATCGATTATGGAGTGGAGAAGGAGATGCTTTTCCTGCCGCTGTTTTTGCGTGGCGCGGGGTCGGTGATTATCTCTACGGTGTATCTGACTTCAATAGTGCAAAGCGGTTTGCATTTCTTCGTATTCCCGCAGGCTTTGACGGTCAATGGCTTTGCAGGCGCCGTGATGGGGGCCACGCTCGGACCCGCGATCATAGGGGAGTGGCTGAGCCATAGCGTCGCGCGTAATGCATCCGAATTGGCCATGGCGATGACAGCCACCAATCAGCAGGCGGCTCATATCCCCGCATCTCAACTCTTCGGCATCATCCAGGGTCAGGCACTCCTGGAGAGCATGAAGGAGATCTACGGATGGCTGTTGATTGTCGGTCTTGTCTCGTTGGCATTCATTCTGCTACTCTACACTCCCATACGTCCGAACGCGATATTCCCGAAATGGCGCACGATCCGCCGCGTAATGAAATCGATGGTGCGCTCTGCCGGCTACAGCTCCGACGCCGTCAAAGCATGATCGTCGCTCGGTAGCGACGACGTTCGCGCGCAACCATCCGCCCGGGAATCACGCAGATGCGTGGAGGCCAACCGGCATCCGACACCACTTAGCTTATTGAATATCTGCGCATATAGGGATGCGCGAACCTTGAGCTACGTTCAAACATTCCTCACGAGTACAACCCATCGAATAAATATGAAAAGATAGCCGCCCGGAAATCCGAGGCGGCTATCTTTGTTTTATCTCTTTTGTTTTATCTCCGCAAAATATTTTTCGATTTTTTACAAAAATATTTGCAATTTAAGAAATTATTGGTAACTTAGCGGCCATGATGCTTTTATGGGCATGAAAACGAAGCGAGCAACGGTGTGAATGTCGGTCGGTCGCGCAATG
>CAMWNT010000010.1 GCA_947175695.1 uncultured Porphyromonadaceae bacterium | reverse complement strand
TTAACCCGGTTTTCCCGACGAATCAGAATTTTAGGTAGAAATCGCGTCCGAGCCGACGGTATTCATCGGTGTATTCACCCGGCGCAGTCTCTATAGTCAGGGTCGTCGGAGCGACAACTGCTCCCTTTTGCTCTCCAACGCGGCTGAATTCCATCATCGCTCGCTTCGGAGCGACATTCGGATTGCCCCTGACAAGACATACTCTTGAAATCGTCAACCCGACTTCCGAACCGATCCCTGCATATCGAGGCCAATCCGCAACCGGCACAATCATCGCCAGCCGCCCCGCCGGAGTCAGCATGTCAGGCGCCCGGCGCACAAGTACTTCCGGCGAGAGTGATCCCGCATGGCGGGCAAGCATTCGGCTTGATTCGCCCGGATCGCCACCGCTCTCAAAAAACGGCGGATTCGACACAATCAAGTCATAACGCTCCGACTCCTGCATAGAGGCGATCCGCTCAGCCTCTCCCCCAAAATCCGCTTCGCATATCCGAATTCTTTCTTTCCATTCGCTTCTTTCTACATTCTCTCGCGCGTCAAGAAGCGATCCCGCATCGATATCTATGCCGACAACTTCCGCTTTATCAAACCGCTGAGCCATCATCAGCGATATCACGCCGCATCCACACCCCACATCAAGGATACGCCTTGGTGACTGACCATCGGCCGCCCAACTGCCAATCATCACCCCGTCGACACCGATCTTATTGCCACTGTGACCATCGCCGACATCAAAGCGCTTCATTCGAAATATCCTGTTCTTTTCTTTTTTCTTTCCCATAATCTGACTCATGATTCTCCGAAGCGTCATTGCGGCGCCAATGGATTTAGAATGATTCTGACTCCCTCTATCGAATCCTCCAATGCCCGGCATTCAGTCGGCGACATGACAAAGCATGCTGTGGCCAGGGCATCGGCCAAGGCGCATGTCGGCGCCACAACCGTCGCCGATGCCACACTGCCTTTCCGGGGGAATCCGCTGCGGGGATCAATTATATGGCCATATTCTTCGGTGCGGCCGGCGCTAAGCAATTCCGCATATCTGCGATAGTTGCCCGACGTGGCCACAGCCATATTCTCGAGAAGCAACAACTCATCAGTCGTCGACAGATCCGACGCGTTCTCTATGCCGACCGCCCAGAGACGGCCTTCGCGGTTGACCCCTCCGGCCGCCACTTCACCGCCGATTTCCACAAGATAATCATCAACACCGTTGCGACGAAGCATGCCCACTATGCGATCGACAGCGTAGCCCTTGGCAATCGAGGAGAAATCAAACTCAGTCGCCCCGTTTTTTTTCACCACCGTCCCATCGCTAATATAGCACTCCCCCATTCCGACGCTCTTCAAGGCCTCTCTCAGTCGTAGCGACGAAGGAGCGACACTGTCGCACCCCCTCCGGCCGAACCCCCAGAGATCCACGAGCGGCGCCACAGTAGGATCATAACTCCCGCCACTCAACTGCCAAACCCTCCGGGCAATCCGGAACACATCGGCAAACGCGCTGTCGACGGCCATGCTTTGATTCGAATTGACCATCGACACCACCGAATTCGGATTGAACATCGACAGCGACCGATCGACAGCGTCAAGCTCAGCCACAATTGAATCGTCCAACTGAATATCAGCCCGATAGACCACCCGATAACGAGTGGTCCATACCTCGCCATCCGCCTGCCGAAAAGCAGACCCGGCATCTTTGCATCCGATCTGCGACATCAGGGCGATCAGCGCCACCGACGCGATCAATCCCACGCGGGCCGACCGACGCGCCGCTACCGAGGCCATCCATTGATTCAACTTCGTCATAATTCGCAAAATTACCAAAAAATCCCCACATCGCCCTCGCCCGCTCCCGGAAAGAGTTCAATTCTGATAAAATTATATAAAATCTGATGCTTCAACGAGAATCTTTCAGCCCCGCCGACATCGCTGACTCTTGCGATATTCTGCAAGATGTATTAACTTTGCAATAAATTTCGCTCCCGCCGGGAGCGGCGGCCGCGAATGGCAATATTTCGTCAGTAAGCCCCGCCGCGGAAAGCCATCGGCCGCCGGCTGAAAGCCCTCGGGCCAACGACGGCTTGCACACATTCAACACGCCACGGGTGCGGACTATCGCGATATGAAGAAAAAAAAGACCCTGAACCCCAATTCCCCAAAGGATAAAAAGATTGACGACTCCAATCCGGCCGATGATATCAATGCCGTCATGGACTTCGCTAATTTTAGTGAAGACCCCAACGAATTCGATCTCAATCCGGGCGGATATGCCGACGACGATGAATTCTACGACGATTTCCCCGAAGATAATTTCTCGGCAGACATGCCACTCGACACCGATTTATCCAACGACAATATGAATTTCCCACATATAGAACGACTCTCGAACGACGCTGCGGATTTCCCCTCCAACATTGAGATTCGCGGCCGGCGTATGCCTGTGGTTAGAGTCAATTATGCCTGCCCCTCCCCCGGCATACCGATGACTATCCCGCAGACTTTTGATGAAAACGACCACATCGTGACCGATGCCATCGCTTCCGGGCGACCGGTCATATTACTCTTCCAGGATACGGAAAAATACGAACGGGGCACATCAAAAGGGCTTTCCCGCTTCGGAGTCATGGCCAAGATCGTCAAGTCAATGGTCGACCCCAATGATTCTTCCATCACTCTGATCTTTGCAATCGGAGGCCCGAGGGTCAAAGTCGATCGCTTTGTGTCGAAAAACGGCGAGACTTCCGCGATTGTCGATATCAAAGAATGGATTATCAATCCAAATGATGACCCCATCAGTCTCGCCGCATATTTCCACGAACTGACCGCACGATATGACGAGATCCATGATCTCGAACAAAGTCCGACGGCCAAGGCCGCCGACATGCTCGGCCAGTTGAAGGAGCGTCAGTTTGTCGCCACTCTCCTTTATGCCCTCAGCGTCAACCCCAAAGTCAAAAACGAAATTCTCTCTCGGCCCCACCTCACGCAAGTGATTGAGGATATGCTCTATCATATCAACAATCTCAAGCATCTTCTCCAACTGCGACGCGACATCAACACTAAAGTCAACAAACAGCTCGACAAGCAGCAGCGTGAGAATTTCATCCAGCATCAGATCGACCTCCTGCAGCAAGAGATCGGTCAAGGCGCTGTCTCTGACTATAACACTTTCAAGGAGCGCGCCGAGAAGAAAAACTGGAGCGAGGCCACAACCGAACATTTCAACCGCGAACTGGCAAAACTCCAACGCTATAACCAGAATACGCCGGACTATAGTATACAATATTCCTATCTCGACACATTCCTCAATCTCCCCTGGATCAACCCTGCCGAGATCGATACGGATCTCGACAAGATAGAGGCCACCCTCAACAACGACCACTTCGGACTCGAACGTGTCAAGGAGCGCATTCTCGAACATATGGCCGTCACCGCACTGCGCAACGACAACAAATCGCCGATCATCTGCCTCGTAGGCCCTCCCGGAGTCGGCAAAACTTCTCTGGGAAAGTCGATCGCCAACGCAATGGGACGCGAATACGGCCGGGTGGCTTTCGGCGGATTGCACGACGAGGCCGAAATCAGAGGCCATCGCCGCACATACATCGGAGCTATGCCGGGAAGAATCATCGCAGCTCTCCTCAAGACGGAACATTCCAACCCCGTCATCGTGCTTGATGAAATCGACAAGATCGGCAAGGACTATAAGGGGGATCCTTCGACCGCCCTGCTGGAAGTGCTCGATCCGGAGCAGAACTCCCATTTCCACGATAACTATCTCGACGCCGATTACGATCTGAGCGACATCCTCTTCATTGCCACAGCCAATTCGCTGGAGACTGTGTCGGGTCCCCTTCGCGACCGAATGGAAATCATCTCCATCCCGGGATATATCGCCGAAGAGAAAATCGAGATCGCCAAGCAGCATCTCCTCCCCAAGCAGCTCGAAGCCAACGGCATGGCTGACACCGACATCACATTCACCGACGACGCGCTCTCCTATCTCATCGAATATTACACCCGTGAATCGGGTGTGCGCAAGCTTGAGAAGACAATTGGCAAGGTGCTCCGCAAACTGGCTATCCGCCGTGTGCGCCGACTCGATTTCCCGACCACTGTGACTCGCGAAGTCGTTTCGGAACTTCTCGGCAAGGAGGAATTCAACCCCGAGATGTATGAGAACAACGACAATATCGGCGTGGTGACAGGCCTGGCATGGACTCAGGTCGGCGGCGAAATACTGTTCATTGAGTCTTCCATCACGGAGGGTAAAGGGAAACTGACCCTGACCGGCAATCTCGGAGATGTCATGAAAGAGTCGGCCACTCTCGCCCTGCAGCATATCAAAGCCCATGCCGCCGACCTCGGCATTGACCCGAAAACGTTCGATACCACCGACGTCCATATCCATGTGCCTGAAGGGGCTATCCCGAAAGATGGTCCGTCGGCCGGAATCACCATGGCCACATCCCTCGCATCAAGCTTCTGCAAGCGGAAAGTGCGTCCGAAACTCGCAATGACCGGCGAAATCACCCTTCGCGGAAAAGTGCTCCCCGTCGGAGGTATCCGCGAAAAGATTATAGCCGCCAAGCGGGCCGGAATTGAAGAAATCATTCTCTCGAAAGAAAACCGCAAGGATATCAATGAAATCAAAGCGAAATATGTCGACGGACTAAAATTCACTTTTGTCGACAATGTGGCGGAAGTGCTCGATCGCGCGTTGCTCTGACACTCCTTCCGACATCCATACAACTTACAAAGCTAAATCAGCTCCATATTCTCATGCGGAATATGGAGCTGATTTAGCTTTGTCAAATTGCAGGCGATTGCCGGCCATTAGCTTTCATTCGTCTGTCCCGTCTTTTTGGGGCGACGATAGAATCTGCGCTTCTTGGTCTGACGGTTCTCCTGATTGCCGGATATCCGGCAATCCGCGCCAGTCGGCTGATTTCGTTCCGCGACAGGCGCCGATTGATTCTGACGAGTCGCATTGCTGCGGCGCTGCCCGGAATGTGGCTTGGATTGGCCCGAAGATTGCGAGCGGCGTCCGAAGCCCCCCTTGCGTCCTTGACCGCCCGAACCCCTGCGATCACCATTCGGCTGCCCGCATGCATCGAAGCCCTCAGGGAGCTCGGCCTTGCGGATCTTGGAGCCGAGCATACGCTCGATCTGCTGGAATTTGCCGCGGTCGCGCTCCGATATAAATGTGACTCCCTTGCCATCGCGATCGGCACGCGCCGTGCGACCGACACGATGCACATAATCCTCCCCTTCGCGAGGCACATCGTAGTTGATCACCATCTCAATATCATCGACATCAATTCCGCGCGCCACAATATCCGTCGCAATAAGCACATTGATTCTGCCCGCCTTGAAATCGAGCATGACATCCTCGCGCTTGTTTTGGTCGAGATCGGAATGCATCTCCCCTATCTTGAGTCCCTCGACTTTCAGCGAACGCGCCAGCTGCTTCACTTTCAATTTCGAGGAAGCAAACACAATCACACGCTTCGCCCCTTCGTCAGAAAGCACATGCTGAAGAAGACGGTCTTTCTGATCATCGCGCACAAGATACGCACGCTGATCGATCTTCTCGGCCGGCTTCGACACACTCAGTTTGATCTCGGCCGGATTCCGAAGAATCGTATTTGCGAGCTGCTGGATCTTGGGGGGCATTGTCGCCGAAAAGAGAAGAGTCTGACGCTCGGCGGGAAGATGCTTCACGATGCTCATGATGTCTTCATGGAAGCCCATGTCGAGCATGCGGTCGGCTTCGTCGAGAATAAAAAACGACACCTTGGAAAGATCTACAGATCCCATCTGAAGATGCGCTATCAATCGGCCCGGAGTCGCAATGACTACATCGGCGCCCATCTTAAGGCCCTTACGTTGCTGCTCATAGGTGTGACCGTCTGTGCCTCCATAGATAGGAAGCGAACTGATCGGAAGGAAATACGCGAAGCCCTGCATCTGCCGATCGATCTGCTGGGCGAGTTCGCGCGTCGGGGCCATTATGACGCAATTGACCCGGTTTTCCGGATAATTACCGGTGCAGATCAAGTCGATGACCGGCAACAGATATGCGGCAGTCTTTCCCGTGCCGGTCTGGGCACACGCGAGAAGATCGTGGCCTTCAAGCACTTTGGGAATGGCCTGCTCCTGAATAGGCGTCATCTCCTCGAAATGCATGTCCCAAAGGGCGTCGAGAAGATCATCGCTTTCAAAAAAATCGTCGAATCTCATTTTAAAATATTGTATATATAGAAGAGGGCCATCGACCATCATAAACACCTGATATTCAGCATCTGATTAATCAGCAATCACCCTCATCCGAAAAGGCTTAACAAATTTTTTACAAATTTACGAAAAAATTAAGACAAATAGGATAACTATTTTCAATTGGTATTGTTTTAACATAGTAATTCGATTCGGGAGATAGATCCCGCATCCTCTCTTCTCAGGATCCCACTTGGATGAATTACATCACTAACACCACATAAGACGCAAGAACATGAAATCTAACGAATCATTCAAAAACCGACTTTTAGACCTGCAAGGCAATCTATTAAGTTTTGCCTATCAGCTTACCTCCAATCGTGAGGCAGCCGAAGATCTGCTTCAGGACACTACTCTCAAAGCCCTCGACAACGAAGGCAAGTATGTTGACAATATCAACTTCAAGGGTTGGATATTCACAATCATGCGCAATATCTTCATCAACAATTATCGACAGAATGTGCGCCAGGCTACAGTCATCGACCAGACTGAAGACCTCTATCACCTGAATATCTCTCAGGATTCAGGCCTCTCAACCCCTGAAGGTTCATATGCCGTGAAGGAGATCAGCGCCACTCTGAATTCGTTTTCCGATGAATACCGCATCCCCTTCAATATGTATGTAGCCGGCTATAAATACCACGAAATAGCCCAAAAGCTCGGACTTCCGCTCGGCACAGTGAAGAGTCGCATCTTCTTTGCCCGCAAGCGCCTGCGCATGGAGCTGGCCGATTACTCGATGTAAAAGGACTCGCGTGTAATCACGTAGCCACTCCTACGGCACAACGGCTTTTTACGAGCCTCGCCTTCTCTCCCTCACCTACCGATTGATCCGCTCGATCGGCCCGACACTTCGCGACACTGCCCTTTACCCGGGCTCTCTCACGCAGCAGCATCAGGCTGAACCCCGCAAGGATTTCTCAGGCAGCAGCCGCAAGTGACCCGCCAATTACATGGCTTCTTACAATTAAATGTAATCTGTTAGTGATCTTATTTATCAATGTGATTTATACCACTGTATTATAAAAAAGAGAAGAGGCTCCGGGATTTCGATTCCGGAGCCTCTTTCATTATCTTGATCTTGCGCCGTGCGTTGTCGGCGCGATCGACTGTTGACGGATTGAGTTACGCTTTGCCGACTGCGTCGACAAGTTCGTTGTAGGCTGCTTGAAGACCATCGGTGTCTTTGCCGCCGGCCTGCGCGAAGAAGGGCTGACCGCCGCCGCCACCCTTGATGTTGCGGGCGGCCTGGCGCACGAGCTGCGATGCATTGAGTCCATGATCCTTGACAAGATCGTCGGTCAGAGCCACTGTCAGCAACGGCTTGCCCTCAGATTGAGTCGCTGCCACAAACGCTGTCGGCATATCTGCCATCTTGCGGACATTGAAAGCCACATTCTTGACTACATCGGGCATACGCACGCCTGTCAGCGATACGATCTTCACGCCATTGACAATCTGTCCGGCATCAAATGCCGCACGAGTCATCTGCTGCACACGTTCGGCCACAAATTCCTCTACCTGCGAGTGGAGATCCGCATTCTCTTTGATCGCACGCATTACAGCCTGCTTCACATCGGAGTTATTGCCGAGAAGCTCGTGAAGGTCTCTCATCGTATCCTGGAAGGTGTCGAGCATATTTTCCACTCCCGTGCCTGTCAAGGCCTCGATTCGGCGAATGCCGGCGGCGATCGAACTTTCATTGACGATTCTGACCATGCCGATGTTGCCGGTGTTGGCCACATGCGTGCCGCCGCAAAGTTCGATGCTGTCGCCGAATTTCACGACTCTGACCTTATCGCCATATTTCTCTCCGAAAAGGGCCATTGCACCCATTTCGCGGGCCTCGCCGATCGGACACTCACGACGCTCTTCAAGCGCGCGGGCCTCACGAATACGCTGATTGACGAGATGCTCCACCCGACGGATCTCTTCCTGGGTCAGTTTCTGGAAATGAGAGAAGTCAAAGCGAAGCGAAGTCGGGCTGACATAAGAGCCTTTCTGCTCGACATGACTGCCGAGAACTTCGCGGAGCGCGGCATGGAGGAGGTGGGTCGCCGAGTGATTGCAGGATGTCGCCAGACGAGCCTCACGATCAATCTCCGCACGGAATTCTCCCGCCGGATCGGCCGGGAGCTTATGGGCCAGATGCACTCCGACATTGTTCTCTTTCTTAGTGTCGAAAATTTCAGTCACATTGCCGTCGGCATCGATCAGACGGCCACGGTCGCCGACCTGACCACCCATTTCGGCATAGAAGGGGGTCTTCGAAAGAAGAATCTGATAATATTCTTTGCCTTTCTGCTTCACCTTGCGATAGCGCAGGATGCGGGTTGTGCAGGAGTCGTTGTCGTAGCCGACAAACTCTTCCTCGCCGGGATTGACCTCTACCCAGTCGGTAGCTTCCACGCTGGCGGCATTGCGCGCGCGCTGCTTCTGCTTGTCCATCTCGGCATTGAAGCCTTCGGAGTCAAGTTCAAGACCGTTTTCGCGAAGGATAAGTTCGGTCAGGTCGAGCGGGAAGCCGTAAGTGTCATAGAGAGTGAATGCAGTCTTGCCGGAGAGCACTTTCCCGCCGTTCTTCTTGAGCGCTTCCATCTCGCTGTCGAGCATGCGGATGCCGTTGTCGAGAGTTCGCAGGAAGGAGTCCTCCTCCTCCTTGATCACTTTCTTGATGAGATCCTTCTGAGCCGGCAGCTCGGGATAAGCACCGCCCATATTGTCGACGAGAGTGTCGACAAGCTGATAGAGGAAAGCCTCCTTGCGGCCAAGGAATGTGTAGGCGTAGCGCACGGCGCGACGCAGAATGCGGCGGATGACATAGCCGGCCTTTGCATTCGAGGGGAGCTGAGAGTCGGCGATGGAGAAGGCGATTGTGCGCAGATGGTCGCTGACCACACGCATGGCAACGTCGATCTTATGGTCGACGCCATATTTGAGGCCGGTCAGTTCTTCGATACGACGGATATAGGGGGTGAAGACGTCAGTGTCGTAATTGCTTCGTTTCCCCTGCAAAGCCATGCAGAGACGTTCGAATCCCATGCCGGTGTCGATCACTTTGGCGGGAAGGGGCTCGAGCGAGCCGTCAGCTTTACGGTTATATTGCATGAACACGAGATTCCAGATCTCGATCACCTGAGGATTGTCTTTATTGACGAGCGACGCACCATCGACAGCGGCACGCTCTTCATCGGTGCGCAGATCGATATGGATCTCGGAGCAGGGGCCGCAAGGGCCGGTCTCGCCCATTTCCCAGAAGTTGTCGTGACGGTTGCCATTGATGATATGCGAGGCCGGAAGATGCTTTTCCCATATTGAGGCTGCTTCGTCGTCGCGGCCGAGGCCTTCGGGGGCATAACCCTCGAACACAGTGGCATAGAGACGGTCGGCAGGCAAGTGGAGCACATCCACGAGATATTCCCAGGCCCAGTCGATCGCTTCCTTCTTGAAATAATCGCCAAACGACCAGTTGCCGAGCATCTCGAACATTGTGTGGTGATAGGTGTCGTGGCCCACTTCCTCGAGGTCGTTGTGCTTACCTGATACGCGGAGACACTTCTGGCTGTCGGCCACACGCTTGTATTGAGCCGCGCGATTGCCGAGAATAATGTCTTTGAACTGGTTCATTCCGGCGTTGGTAAACATCAGCGTCGGGTCGTCTTTAATCACCATCGGCGCCGAAGGCACGATCTGATGCTCTTTCTGACGGAAGAATTCCTTGAAGGATTCCCTGATTTCGTTAGCTGTCATTATATCTACTTATAGTTTGCTTCTAATTTGCTTCTAATTGTTTGACTTGCAAAATTAACAAAATTTGCCTATTTTTGCAAGAATGTTGGTTGCAGGATAGAATTTTTCATCGGCAAGCCAACCGCAAGTCCTTTGATTCAATGAAAAAACAGGCTCTATATACCTACAATCCGGCCACCGACGATTTCGAGCGTTGGTATCCCTCGCTGAAAGACCGGATCTTGCAGGGCGGCTCGATCCTGCTTTTGGCCGCGGCCATCGGCGGGGCGCTTTTCGCACTCGTATATTTCGGTTTCGCCGATCGCACGGAGACAGAGCTGCGCGCCGAAAACTCCCGCCTCCGAGCCCAATATGATGTGCTGGAGCGGCGCGTCGACGCTTCGATGAAGGTGATGGAGAATATCCGGAATCGCGACGACAATTTCTATCGCGTCATCATGCAGATGGATCCGATGAGCACAGCCCGACGATATGCCGGCTTTGACTATGAAAAGAGCTATGCCGGTATCAGAAGGCTCGACGACAATGCAATCGTTGAGCGACTGACCGGCGAAGTGGATCTGCTCGACCGTCGCCTATATTCTCAGATCCAGTCGTTCGACCGCCTGCGGGCAGCCGTCGGGCGCCAGGACGACAAGCTGACACATATTCCGGGCACTCTCCCGATCGCCGCCGCCGACGCAACTCTGTCGGCCGGCTACGGCATTCGTCGCGACCCGGTCAGCGGCCAGCGGACTTTCCACCCCGGAATCGATTTCGCAGCTTCGACCGGCACTCCCGTCTATGCCACTGCCGACGGCCGGGTGGAAGTGGCCGAACGTAAGGAGACTTATGGCAATTGCGTCGATATCGCCCACGGCTATAACTATCTCTCAAGATATGCCCATCTTAGCGAAATCCTCGTCGAGCCGGGACAATACGTCAAGCGCGGTGATCTGATCGGCAAAGTCGGGTCGACCGGCAAGTCTTCCGCCCCGCATCTGCATTATGAAGTCAGGTTCAAAGGGGAATCACAGAATCCCGTGAATTTCTGTTTTCTTGACCTCACTCCCGAGCAGTTCGGCGAAATGCTCCGCATCGCCGATGACGCCGGCCAAGTGCTCGACTGATCTCTTTCACCTGAATATTTGGCAATGACTACTCACGAAAATCAACACCCGGAATTTACCAAACCGTTTTATAAGATAAAGGATGTGGCCGAGTTTGTCGGCGTTCCTCCATCGACTCTCAGATTCTGGGAACAGAAGTTTCCGGATGAGATCTCACCCGTGAGAAATGCCGGCAACATCCGATATTACACTCCTCAGATGATCGACACTCTGAGGATGATCCGCTATCTCTTATACGACCGGGGAATGAAGATCGAGGCTGTGCGCGATGAACTCCGCCACAACCGTCGCAATGTGTCGCGGCGCCAAAAGATTGTCGACAATCTGACCTCTGTGCGCAATGAGCTGAAGGAATTGCTCAAAGCGCTCGACCGGCGCTAAACATCTCGCGGCGAGGCTATCCTTTCGATCTACAGTTCGTTAGACTACAGCTTATTGGTCTACATCTCAATTTTTTCGTCATTGCCGCCATTTAGATATTGCCCTTTGCGGCGCGTGATCTTTCCATACTGCACGGCATGATACGGACACACATGATAGCAGGCCAGACAACTGATGCAGTTGGCGCCCCATGACGGATGCCGACGTCCGTCGACACGCTTCATGGCGATATTCCCTATCTGGCAAGCGGCGGCACATCTTCCGCATCCCACACATGAATCGTCGGCATGCCAACGCGAGGGAAATATTCCGAATTTCTTAAACAACGGGAATACGACTGCACTCTTCAGCCGGGGCCAGCTACCTCTGACATAAGATTCTTCCCATCTCTTATTGTATATGCGTCCGGCGATATCGGCCAGTCGGCTTTCCGAGGCTATGAGTTTGTGGAGCGCGAGTTCGTCGGAATCAACATCGAAGCCGGGCAGGAGCACATACGTGTTTGGCATCTGCAGACTCCATCCGCCGGTCAGACATAATCCGGCTTCATTAAGGGCCGCTTTCATCATTTCAGGCGCCATCGCGACATCATCACCACATGTTGCCACAATCCAGACGCTATGAAGAATGGCCGCCTCGACAAACTTACGGTTCAGACGCCTGACATATTCCGTCACAATTGGGGGCACGCCCCACGAATAGATCGGAAATACGAAACCGAGCGTCGTGCCGGTCATCTCGACTTGTTGCGGAGCCACATCGAATATCGACATTGTGTCTTCGCCCAGCAGTCGGCCGAGCCGCCATGCCGCCGAGCGGCTGTTGCCTGTGGCTGAAAAATAGAGTATCATAGCGATGATGGGTCAATTGCGTTTGCGGGCATCCGGATTGCCGGCGAATATATTGAAAATCAGTTCTCGAAGCAGGGCATGCTCATTCTGAAAACTTCCGACTCCCTTCGAGCGGATATCGAAATCTCGAAGCAAATGGATGGCATTAAGCGTCTGCATGGCGGAGTATTTTCGCAATGCGGCTCCATAGTCGCGGAATGCGAAGTCGCTTTTGCAGCCTGTAGCCGCTTTCAATGCAGCCGGCGAGCGATCGGGGGAAAACTGGGCGATCAGCAGTTTTGAGAAGAAGGCGAATAGGAATCCGGTGGTGACTGCCGTCGGATTCTTACGATAGTTGGCCTCGAAATAGTTGACGATTTTCATACACCGGTCGTAATCCTTGTTGGCAATAGCCGTCTGGAATTCGAAGTTTGAATATTCCTTCGATTCCCCGATGTTGGCACGAATGCGCTCCGGAGTGATGCGACCGTCGGCCGAGGCGCCGGCAACAATCATTTTGTCGATTGCTCCAAAAAGCTTCGACAAGTCGTTGCCGATATATTCGATCAGCATCTGCACACTGTCGTCGCCGATCCCGATCTTGCGTTCACGACAATAGGATGTGATGGGCGCCGCCAAATCCCAGTCGCGCAGTCGCGGACTGTTGAACACCACCGCATCGCTCTTTGAGGCGCTCTTGATAAGCGCGGAAGTGGCTTTAAGCGATTCCCCTTTATACGCCACGACAAGCACACACCGATCGTTGGGACGCTCGATATAGGGCGCGAGCGCGTCGAGACGCACTTTCGCGCGATCCATGCTCTGAGCCTCTTTGAGCAAGACGATCCGGCGCTCCGCCATGAATGGATATTGCTGACACCCGGCGATCACTTCCGCGATATCGGCATCCTGACCGTAATACACGCTGAAATTGAAATCGCGCTCATCCACGGCCACAACTCCGGCCTCAAGGGCCTCCGTCAGCCGATCGATATAATACGTCTCTTCACCCATAAGGATATAGACGGGGCTGAATTGCTTTTTCTGTATGTCGGTCAGCAGGGAGCGGAAGTCGGCCTGAGCCGATGCTTTTTTTGCCATATGCGGAATAGTTGATTTTCAGTCGGAGTCGGATTGTTATCTTCAATCGGATTGTTGATCTTCAATCGGAGGAGTCGGAATCGTCAATCTCAGTCGCCTCCGGCCCGAAGAAGTAGTGGCGGAATTGCTTTAAAAACACGATGATCGCAGCGAGACTCAGTGCGGCCATCCCAAACACTATGGGATCAGTCGGAGTGAGATTTTCTACAGAGTCCACCATCTGCTTCATGCCTTGGCCACGGACATTCTCGTCCCACTGCCCGATGACGACGATCGAATTATTTAGCACATGCACCATCACTCCGGGCCAAAGCGAGCCTGTAGAATAAAGCAGATATCCCATCAACAAGCCGAGAAGCAGTCGAGGCACAAACCCGAAAAACTGCATATGCACGGCCGAAAATATCACGGCGGCTATAACCACCGACCACTTGCGCAACGGCTCGTAGGCGTAAAGTATGCGCTGAAGTGTGCCTCGGAAAAGCAGCTCTTCGGAGAAGCCGGTGATGACGCCGACCACCGCCACACACGCGAGCATCGAGCCTACGGATGTGCCCCCCAGTATGACGTCGGTCAGTTCGGCGGCGCTGCGCTCCATTGTGCGGAATGCCGCGTCCACTTCCGGCCAAGGGAGCTTCATGGCGTTGTTCCAAATTATAGTGGCCTCGATGAGCGGAAATGATATCACAAACAATATGAAAGCACCCGTCAAGGCCCGGCCTGCGCAGCGTTGCGTCAGACCAAGGAATGAGGCCGGACGGCGCGACACAATCCATGCCGTCAGAAGAGCGCAACCGCAGAAGCCGATAAGATTCTGTGACAGCGACTGCACCAGATACATCTCCCGGCTACCCGCCGGGAAATACGACCCGAGCCACAATCCGACCAACGTGCCGAAGCACAGCATCACGAAGCTGCTTAAGGCGAACGCAATCAGACGGTTGATCACCATTCGCGGAGCGAACTCCTGACTCCATGCCGCTTCGACCTCCGCGTCAAAGCCCATTTTTCTCAAATTCATCTGTCAAAAGTTTTTCTGCGGAACATGAAATTTCTACCGAGATATTTCTCTCTGACAATCGGATTTTCGGCCAGCTCTTCCGATGTGCCCTGGAATAGGATTTTACCTTCGAAGAGCAGATAGGCGCGGTCGGTGATCGAAAGCGTCTCGGGAGCGTTATGGTCGGTGATGAGGATTCCGATATTCTTATCCTTGAGTTTATAGACCACCGTCTGAATCTCTTCGACCGCGATAGGGTCGACGCCGGCAAAAGGCTCGTCGAGCATTATGAATTTCGGACTGATAGCCAGACACCGCGCGATCTCCGTGCGACGTCGCTCGCCGCCCGACAGTCGGTCGCCATAGTTTTTTCTGACCTCCTGGAGGGAGAATTCGTCGATCAGCGATTCGAGTTTTTCCTTTTGTTCTTCGGCTGTCAGATTGGTCATCTCAAGAATGGCCCGTATATTGTCTTCCACCGTCAGTTTTCGAAATACGCTTGCCTCCTGGGCAAGATAGCCGATTCCGAGCTTTGCGCGACGGTAGACCGGGAGATTGGTTATATCCTTATCATCAAGAAATATCTTGCCGCCATTGGGGGTAATAAGGCCCGTTGTCATATAGAAAGTCGTCGTTTTTCCGGCTCCATTGGGGCCGAGAAGTCCGACAATCTCACCCTGCTTCACCTCGATGCTGACATGATTGGCGACTGTGCGCCGTCCGTAGCGCTTGACGAGGTCGCAGGTGCGCAGTATTCCGGGGCTCGGGCGCTCGGCGGTCACTTCGACGCCGAGCCGATCATCGCCGCCCCCGTCGACAGCTTCGGCCATTGTCAAGCTCTCGCGCATATCGGGCTGCGGAGCATCGGTCGACGCGGCTTTCATGGCTGCCGATTCAGCTTCGGCAACGGCCGGATCAATTTGCGGCTCTTTCTTTCGTTTTCTGTTGAATATCGACATTTCAAGTGGCGCTGGTTATTTACGCGAGGAGGGAAGCAGGGAGCGGATATAGTCTGTCAGCAACTTGATTGCCACACGGTTATGGCCGCCCTGCGGCACAATCAGGTCGGCATATCGCTTCGAGGGCTCGATATGCAGCTCATGCATCGGCTTGAGCACATCCTGATAGCGGTCGATCACCATCTTCGGAGTGCGTCCGCGCTCCACACAATCGCGGTGGATCACACGAATCAGACGCTCGTCGGGATCGGCATCGACAAACACCTTGACATCCATCATGTCGCGGAGTTCGGGCTGAGTCAGCATCAGGATACCCTCCACGACCACCACCTCACGCGGCTCGACATGCACGGTCTCTTTCATCCGGGCGCATGTCAGAAAATCGTAGGTCGGCATGTCGATTGCCTGACCCTCCCGGAGCGACTTGAGATGCGAAGCGAGGAGGCTCCATTCGATTGCCGCAGGCTCATCGTAGTTCATCTTCTGACGCACCTCCAGCGGGATATCGTGGTTGTCGTTGTAATAACTGTCCTGGGGGATGACTGCCACTTCCTCTTTGGGAAGCGACTCGATGATTTTTCTGACAACGGTGGACTTTCCCGAGCCTGTGCCACCTGCGATGCCGATTACCAACATAGAATAATATCTTTAAATAATGTCTAAAACGCGGAGAAAATTGTTGAATAAATACGGATGCATCCGGCCAAGACCTCGCATCCGAACGCAAAATTAGCAAAAAATCCCTATCGAAACACTCTCTTAGTGGGATAATTTTTGTAATTTTGCATTCGCGTGCTCTCATCCGCCGCAGGCCGGAGCGGGTTTGACTTTAAGAAACGGACTAAATTTAACCCGATTAAATTAAGACCGCCTTTTAGTATGAATCCATTCATCCATCAAGACGTTCCGGCATTCATATAACCCTAATCCTCTCCCGCACGATATCGAATGATTGTATCTTCAATAAAGACTTTCGGAAAGTATTGCACCTTCCTGACCCAAGTGTTCCGCGTCCCCGACAAGTGGAAAGTGTTTTTCAAATCTCTTGTCGCCGAAATCTATAAGCTTGGCGTCGATTCTATCCCTCTCGTGATCATCATCTCGCTCTTCATCGGAGCCGTGATCTGCATTCAGATGACCATCAATATCGTCTCTCCTCTCATTCCCTCTTATTCGACAGGCCTTGCCACCCGCGAAATCCTGCTGCTGGAGTTCTCGAGTTCGATGATGTGTCTGATACTTGCCGGCAAGGTCGGCAGTAATATCGCCTCGGAGATCGGCACAATGCGTGTCACAGAGCAGATCGACGCCATGGACATCATGGGCATCAACTCGGCCAATTTCATCGTGCTGCCGAAAATTGTCGGCTTCACGCTGTTTGTGCCGGTGCTCTGCATTCTGTCAATGTTTTTCGGACTTATAGGCGGATGGTTTATCGCGCAGTTCACGACAATGCTGACTGTCGAGACGTATAACTATGGCATTCAGTCGTTTTTTGTGGAATGGTATGTCTGGTATGGCATTATCAAGACCGTAGTGTTCGCATTTATCATCACGTCGGTCGCTTCGTTCTATGGCTATTATGTCAAGGGTGGCGCGCTCGAAGTGGGCAAGGCAAGCACGAATGCGGTTGTGGCCAGCTCGATTCTCATTCTGCTTGCCGACGTGATCCTCACCAAGCTCCTCCTCCAGTAGTCAAAATTTCAGATCTATGATTGAAGCAAAGAATGTATCCAAATGGTTTGACGGCCAAAGGGTATTATATGATATAACCGCCACATTCGACAGTGGCAAGACAAATCTTATAATCGGTCAGAGCGGCTCGGGAAAGACTGTGTTCATGAAGTGTCTTATCGGCCTGATGACGCCGGAGGAAGGCGAGATTCTCTACGATGGCCGCAAAATCCGCGACATGAACACCGACCAGCGTCGCCAGTTGCGCACCGAGATCGGTATGCTATTCCAGGGCTCGGCGCTTTTCGACAATGAGACGGTGTTGGGCAATGTGATGTTTCCGCTGAAGATGTTCTCTCCCCTCTCTTATAAGGAGCAGCTTGACCGCGCATATTTCTGCATCCGGCGCGTCGGATTGGAGAATGCCGACAATAAGTATCCTTCGGAGATTTCGGGCGGCATGCAGAAGCGCGTCGCAATCGCCCGGGCCATCGCCCTCAATCCGAAATATCTTTTCTGCGACGAGCCCAACTCCGGCCTCGACCCCAAGACTTCGATCCTGATCGACGAACTGCTTTCCGACATCACTCATGAGTATGGCATGACCACCGTCATCAACACCCACGACATGAATTCTGTGCTCGGCATCGGCGAGAAGATCGTATTCATCAATCGGGGACATTGCGACTGGATCGGCGACGATAAGAATATCTTCCGCGCGCATTCCGAGAGCCTCAATGATTTTGTGTTCGCCTCGAAACTCTTCCAGGAGGTGAAGCTCGTGCTTGAGCGTGAGCAGCAAAGCCAAGGGAAGTAGGGAGTAATAAGGAATTTAGTAATAAGGATTTAGAATTGTTCCATAATCCGAATTTTCCTCACGCTATAAAGCTGCGGTCGGCCATAGTGTCGGTCGCGGCTTTGCTGCTATCTGCCCTGCCGGCGTCGGCCGGTGTGGAGTCGGCGAAATCTGCCGCAATGGATTCGGCGATGGTCCGGAGAGCACCGGCGGCTGTGGAATCTGCGATTCCCGGCGGCGTAGAGATTGGAGAAGCGTTGTCGGACAGTATCGACGATATTTCGGTCACGACGCTCGATTCGCTTGAGGTTGTGGCCCGCACGGGCAAGTATTCGAAGCGCGACAATCCGGCTGTGGCACTCCTTCGGGAGATCCGCGCCGCCCGCGAATCCACCGATCCGCGCCTACTGCCGGAGTATTCGGAGGAGTTCTACACAAAGACCGTCTATGGAATCAACAATTGCCGACCGGAAGATTTCCGTGGCCGCGACCGACTGAAATTTATTCAGGATTACGCCGACACGGCGGCCCATACCGGGTTGCCGGTCATGCTGCTGTCGCTGCGCGAAAAGGCAGGAACGTATGTACATTCCCTCAATTTTCTGAAAGACAAGACCATCGTCAAGGGTCAGCGGAGTGTGGGCATAGATGATGAGCTGGAGCAGGCAAATGTCGGGAAACTTCTCGACGACATCCTCGCCGAGGGCGACATTTATTCGGAGCAGATCCCGCTCATGCAGCATCGCTTTGTGTCGCCGCTCGCAGCCATTGGAGAGGATTTCTATAAGTATTATCTTGGCGATACGGTCAGAGTCGGCAATCGCCGATATGTCGAACTTGAATTCGTGCCGCGCAACGCGGAGTCGATGGGATTCACCGGCAAATTGCTCGTGGATGCGGATTCCCCGGAGCGATTTATCAGCCGGGTGGAGATGAGAGTGCCGCGCTATGTCAATGTCAATTACGTCGACAATATCTATATCACTCAGGAGTATCTGCAGGATATCTATGGGAAGCGGCATAAGATTCTCGACGATATGTCGCTCGAACTGACTGTCATTCCCAACTCACCGACACTCTATGCGCGGCGCGTCACCCGCAAGAGCAGCCCGCAGTTTACTCTCGATCATTCGCTACATAACTTCCTTGTCGACGCCAACAGTTATATCGTCTATGAATCGGCCAATCTCCAGCCTTGGGATAAGTGGAATGATTTCCGGATGATCCCCCTGTCGAAGGCCGAGGGGGGTATGGGCAGTTTCATGGCGAAGATGCGGCGCTATCCGGCTATCTATTGGACCGAGAAGGTGCTGAAGATTCTTGTGACGGGTTATGTCGCCACAGGTCGCGAGTCGAAAGTGGATCTCGGACCGATCAACACGCTCGCTTCTTACAATTCGATCGAGGGATGGCGCGTCAGAGTCGGAGGATTGACGACTGCTTATCTCTCGCCCCATTGGTTTGGTCGCGGATACGTGGCCTATGGTTTCCATGACCATAAGTTTAAGTATAACGCGGAGCTTGAGTATTCTTTCGTCGGGAAGGAGTATCATTCACATGAATTCCCGATCAATTCTCTGCGACTCCATTATAAGTATGACCTTGATCAGATAGGCCAGCATTACACCTACACCAATTCCGACAATATTTTCCTTTCGCTGAAGCGCGAAAAAAGCTATCTGGCGTTGTATCGCCGTCAGGCCGGTGCGACTTATCAGATCGAATGGCCGAATCATTTTTCGATCATCGGGCAGTTCACTCATAATATCTATGAGTCGACGCCGTGGCTTCCGTTTAGGGATGCGCATGGCGGGGGGACAACGAGTTATATCCAGGCGGGCTTTCGACTGGAATTGCGCTACGCCCCGGGCGAGAAGTTCTATGAGGGACGCTCGGTCAGAGTGCCGGTCAATCATGACGCACCGATTGTCATGCTGACGCAGACATGGATGCCGAGCGGCATACTCGGCAATAAATTCTGTCTGAATTCCACAGAGCTTTCGATGTCGAAGCGCTTTTGGTTTTCGGCGTTCGGCTGCGCGGATGTGATCATGAAGTTTGGCAAGATCTGGTCGCAGGTGCAGTATCCCGCGTTAATGTGGCAGAATGCCAACCTTTCGTTTACGATTCAGAATGAGTCGTATTCACTGATGAATCCGATGGAGTTTCCGATGGATTATTTCGGATCGCTCGACCTCACCTATTTCGGCAACGGCATCCTCTTCAACCGCATACCGCTGGTCAATCGCCTGCGACTGCGTGAAGTGATCACATTCAAGGGGCTGATGGGCGGACTGACATCGAAAAACGATCCTGCCCGCAACGACAATCTCTACCGTTTCCCCGACAACACGGCGACAGCGCGACTTAATTCCACTCCCTACATGGAGTTGGGCGTCGGAATCGACAACATCCTGACCTGTATCCGCTTGGATTATATCTGGCGACTGACCTATCGCCATGTGCCCGACGCGCCCCGGAGCGGATTGCGCGTCTCCCTCCATTTCAGCTTTTAGAGAGTGGTTGGTTTAAACTTTCATTCACTCAAAGAGGATTCTTCGAGGGATTCAAACGAAAAGCCCCGAAAAAGACCTTTGAGTAGATGGGAAGAATCCCTCTGAAGAGTAGGCTCACTTTAATCGTGTTAAAACCCAACATACTCTTAGAGCGATATTTTGAGCGATTTCCCATTGAAAGATAGGATAATAACTCCTGCTCCATGATAAACGAATGAGGAAGGTGAGGTGAATTGATGGAATGCGAGACGCCTGCCGTCTACCGCAAAAATTTCGATAATATCGTTTTCCGCTCCGAATACAGAAATTTCACCATTTGCCACAACATAACTCATATCATCACGATCCGAATATGTCTCATCGGATTGGGTTGTTTCAATCGGGACAATTCTATCTTGCGGAAAATATTTCCATGGTTCTGTCAACTTATAAAGTTCAATGGACTCTGCAGGCACATGAAGTATTGTACCGGCATCCCAAGGGCCATCGGGAAGGCAGTCAAGCATATTTTTGCTTTCAAAAATTGAAAAATCGCTGATTGACGCTAATGGAGGATTCTCAGCATAACAATAAATATCGGTAGGATAAGCATTAGCGAATGTCTCGCCGTTCAAGCGCTCAAGAGTTGACGGAAGCACTACTGTCCCCATTGTTGCGCATCCGTAAAAACACCCTGCTCCAAGATACTTTATTGATTCCGGAATGACAATATCTTTAAGTCTGGACCGCGCAAATGCTCTGTCGCCGATAAATACGACACCCTCGGGAATAGTGATATTTTCAAGTGATGAGCTTTCAAAAGCTCTATCGCCAATAAATTTAACAGTGGATGATAGTGAAATTTTTTCAATCTTTGATTTATAAAACGCTCTAGCTCCTACTTTACCGACTACAGCAGGCACAAATTTCATTTTAGTATATTGCAACGGCTCAGCAGTCCAAATAGAGTTAATCAAATCGGGGATTGATTCCGGGATTATGACCTCTGTCAAATCCGCATGTCTTGGATCAGCCAAGACTTCAAGTTGAACAGGGAATGTCTCAATGATGAAACATTGATAATATACTCCACTATTATCATATTTCAAATCGCGTACATAGTTCCAATCTTCCTCTGTAAGCTCCGAAAAATCTTCAAACGACCACCATGCATTTGCAGCTGTCGGCATTAGGCTGACGAGAGTGATCAAAAACACGCAGACAAAAACACGGATGCCGAATTTAGTTTCAGTTTTTGTTCTCATAACAATGTTTGGTTAGTAATTATTTCATAACTTTTTGATTTCCAACGGCCACTCCATTCGCAAAAAGAGTGACTATGTAGACACCTTTAGCCGGAGAAAGTGAGATTGATGTCTTTAGATGACTCATTACCCATTCGCTTGGCGTAGCACGGATTGTCTGTGTATTGATCGCAAAGTTAATAAATATTTCAACAATTACAAATATTTTTTATTTTTTTACTCAAATTATTTTTTCAGATGGTCATGGCTTATCACGTTTAAACTTCCATTCACTCAAAGAGGATTCTTAGAGGGGGGCGGGCGATCCGGTGCGATTGAGCAATCGGAGCAATTCTTCGGCAAGTACATTGCGTACTGCAGCGAAGTCGAGCGGAGCGCCGCATTCGGCTGCCATCGACGTCACCCCCTTTTCCATGAATCCACAGGGGTTGATGAGCCGGAAGCCTTCGAGATCGGTGTTGACATTGAGCGCAAGACCGTGCATGGTGACATGGCGACTGCATTTCACCCCGAGGGCGCATATCTTGCGCTCCGCAGGGGTCGACCTACCGATCCATACCCCCGAAGCACCCTCTACCCTTTCGCCTTTGATGCCGAAGCGTGCGATTGTGCGTATGACCGACTCTTCAAGCAGATCAACATAGGCCTTCACTCCCAGGCCATGCTTCTCGAGGTCGATCAGCGGATAGACCACGAGCTGACCCGGGCCGTGATACGTGACGTCGCCTCCGCGCTCGATATGGTAGAGCCCGACACCGCGTTGGCGCAATAAAGCCTCCGACACCAGTACATTCGATTCCTTTGCATGCCTCCCGAGTGTGACCACCGGACTGTGTTCGAGCATGATAAGCCGTTCCGCCACCTCACGCCCCTCCCTTTTGGCGGCTACGTTGGCGGCAAACAGCTCACGCTGATAATCGAGCATCCGGCCATAGTCTTGCAGTCCGTCGCAGATTTCAATCTCGATGCCGAGGCGCTCCGACATGGCGACCAATTCGGCTTCAGTCGGGATATAGATATCAGTGAACATGGCGCTCGGCATGATAGCTTGATCTGACCATCGGTGCGGATTCGATATGACGGAACCCTTTTTCTTTACCGATCCGGGCGTATTCGGCAAACTTCTCGGGAGTGATATACGCCTGCAGTGGATAGTGGTTTTTCGTCGGCTGGAGATATTGACCGATCGTCATCACCTCGCATCCCACACGGCGAAGATCGTCCATAGTTTCGATCACCTCCTCTTCCGTCTCTCCCAACCCGAGCATGATGCCGCTCTTGCTGCGAATGCCGGAGGCGGCTATGTGTTCGATCACTTTCAGCGAGCAATCGTAGGTGGCGACGCTTCTGACGTCGGGGGTCAGTCGTCGCACAGTCTCCATATTGTGGGAAATGACGTCGGGACGTTCGGCTATGACCATGTCGACGAGATCGAGTCTACCCTGAAAATCGGGGATAAGCACCTCCATTGTGACGCCCGGACATTCCTGCTTGAGTCGTCGAATCAGATTGGCCCAATGCGTCGCACCGAGATCGGGGAGGTCGTCGCGGTCGACCGACGTGACCACTACATGTCGCAGCGCGAGTTCGCGCACGGAGTGGACGATATCGTCTATCTCGCGCTCGTTGATCGCTTCGGGCTTGCCATGGCGAACGTTGCAATAGCGGCAACAACGAGTGCATACATCGCCGCCGATCATGAATGTGGCGGTGCCGGCACCCCAACATTCCCCGCGATTGGGACACATGCCGGAGCTGCAAATTGTGTGAAGATGTTTCTCATTGAGCAGACCGACCACCTGCGAAGTTTTGAATCCTCGCGGAAGTCGGATCTTAAGCCATTCCGGTTTGCGACGGAAATCGACGGTTTCTGTTTGTTTCATGGGGGTTAGGTTTTAGGTTTTAGGTTTTAGGCGTAACATGATTAATCATGATTAATCAAGATACGGGCTTTAGGGGTTTGAGATTTAGCCGATGATGGTGAATACGGCGAAGCGGAGAAGGAGCTTCTTGACGCCGACCACTCCGAAGTCGACCATTATCATATCGTTGTCGCTGACCCGCTCGATGCGCATTACGCGACCGCGACCGAATTTCTTGTGCTCGATCGTTGAGCCGACCCGGACTTCTCCGGCTGCCGTAGTCACGCTCGCGAGTTTCTGCGCCGTCGGACTTTCCGCATCGCGACGCATCGTGACTCGGCGCGAAGTATCGCCTTGCGGACGTGATGCCGACGAAGCTATCGTAGTCCCGGCGGCAGGACGCGACCACGACGATTGCGATCCGGCGGAGTAAGGTCGCGATGACGGCGCGGATGATGTCTGCGACTGGCGGTAGGACGCTCGGGGATCAAGAAACGCGGGTTTGTCGGTGGAGCCTTTCCCCAGATCGCTCGATGTGCGCAGATGGAGATATCGCGTGTCGATGTCGCCTATGAAGCGCGAGGGCCGCGTCATGACCGTCTGGCCGTTGCGGAAGCGCGATGATGCGTAGGTCATCACACAAGTGGATTTCGCACGCGTGATCGCCACATAGAGCAATCGCCGCTCTTCCTCCACTTGCGTCAGCGAATCCATACTCATCGCCGACGGGAATAGCTCTTCCTCTACCCCGACAATATACACATGCTTGAATTCCAAGCCCTTTGCGGCATGAGCCGTCATGAGTGTTACTTTCGGCTCATCATCGTCTTGATTCTCGTCCTGGTCGGTCGAAAGCTGCACCTCGCTAAGGAATGCACTGAGCGACACATCTTCCTCTCCTGATTCGAGTCGCGTATCGACAAAGTCTTTCAATCCTGCAAGCAGTTCGCTGAGGTTTTCCTGTCGGGAGATCGTCTCGGGAGTATTGTCGTGGGCGAGCGATGTCAGCAGTCCGGAGCGGTTGTAGATCAGTTGACCCAGTTCGTAGGCTGTGGAGCCGCGCCCGGAATCGTCGATAAATTCCTGCACCATCGCGCGAAACACCTCAAGCTTTTTGCGGGCAGCCGACGCCACTTTGGCCTCGTAACCATCGGGATCGCATATGACAGCCCAAAGACTGACGCCCTTCTCATTGGCGGCTTCCTGCAGGCGCTTGAGCGTAGTGTCACCGATTCCGCGCGCCGGATAGTTGATGATTCGACGCAGTGCCTCATCGTCGTCGGGATTGACGGCCATGCGGAAATAGCAGATGGCGTCTTTGATCTCCTTGCGCTGATAAAACGAGAGGCCGCCGTAGATGCGGTAAGGGATATTTCGTTTGCGGAGCGATTCCTCAAGCACACGCGATTGGGCGTTGGTGCGATAAAGAATCGCATATTCATCATAGCTGTCGTGGGCCGTATATTTCGATTGGGTTATCATATTGGCCACGAGATAGGCCTCTTCGATATCCGAATATGTGCTCATGACAGTGATCGGATCCCCCGGCTCGTTTTCGCTATACACGTTCTTTCGCATCTGATGGCGGTTTTTCTCGATGAGCGATCCGGCAGCATTGATGATGTTTTGCGTAGAGCGGTAGTTGCGTTCGAGCTTGAAGATCCTCAGTCCGGGGTATTTCCGCTCCATAGTGAGTATATGGGCGATGTCGGCCCCGCGGAATGAATATATGCTTTGCGCGTCGTCGCCCACCACGCAGAGATGCTTGCGCATTCCGGCGAGCTGGGAGATGATGAGATGCTGGGCGAAGTTGGTGTCTTGATATTCGTCGACAAGTATATACTTGAAGAAGTCCTGATAATGGCGAAGCACCTCCTGGTTGTCGCGCAGCAGGATATTCATGTAGTAAAGGATATCGTCGAAGTCCATTGCCCCGGCAATCCGGCATCTATCGGCATAGAGCTGGAAGATCCGTCCGAGCATGGGTCGCTTTGCCTTACGGTCGGCGTCGAGGTTGGAGGGGTCGGCATTATACTGTTCGGCCGATATGAGCGCGTTTTTCAGATTCGATATATAGGATGCCACACTCGCCGGCTTGTAGATCTTTTCGTCGAGACCGAGATCTTTGACAATCATCTTGATCAGCGAGCGCGAATCGGTGGAATCGTAGATCGTGAAATCGCGACGAAAACCTATCAGTTCCGAATGCCGGCGCAGTATGCGCAGGAATATGGAGTGAAACGTACCCATCCAGAGTCGCGAGGCCACTTTCTCGCCGGCGGCTTGCATGATGCGTTCTTTCATCTCGCGGGCTGCCTTGTTGGTGAATGTCAGCGCCAGGATGCGATAGGGTTCATATCCGTTTTCGAGCAGGTTGACGATTTTATACGTCAGCACGCGGGTCTTGCCCGACCCGGCGCCGGCTATGACGAGCGAAGGGCCGTCGTTGTAGACGACGGCTTCACGCTGCTGGTCGTTGAGTATGTCAAGATAATTCATAATACACAAGTTGAGGAGATCAGTTGTCGCTCGCGACGCCCCGCAGGTCGCGGTAGTCGGGGATGCGGGGGATGAATTGATAGGCGGATGTCGCATAATCAATCACACAGCAGAAATGACGCAATCCGTTGCTGACCACGAGATAGCGCGCGCGGAGCGACATATTGTAGCGCACGATCTGGTCGAATACGTCTTGAGTCACATTCACTCCGGGAGCCTTATACTCCACAATCATCAGCGGATGCATGTCGCTGCCGAACACCACAGTGTCGCAACGCTTTTTCCGGCCGTTGAGCTCAATGCCGATCTCATTGGCCATCACCGATGCGGGATAATGCAGATGCTCCACCATATACTCCACAAAGTGCTGGCGCACGAATTCTTCGGGAGTCAGCGCCACATATTTGCCGCGCAATCTGTCGTAGACCTTGAGCAGGTCGCCTTCGATCCTGGTTCGCAGGCTCATGGGTGGAAGATTCAATGGTGGGAGTTGCATAAGTTCAATGATTGATTGCCTCGGGGGGAGAGTCGGCGCGTCTTATCGGAGATTCATTCCGTTAAGGGGCTGATATTCGGGGTCGAACACAGTGTTGAGAATGTCGGCCAGACGCAGGCCTCCACGCAGATACTGGAGTTCTATGGTGGGGGTCCAGTCGGCTATGTAATCGTAGGCGACGTTTGTCCCTTCGGGAGTCGCCTCATAGACTTTCTTGCAGATTTCGTAGGTCTCTTCACCCCATGAATAGGGAGTGCCGCCCGCGACGATTGCTTTCTCTTCTTCGGGAGTCGCGCGGTCGATGTTGTTCTGCCATTCAGTGTAGCTCCATTTGTGAGCCGCTTCGGGGAGACGAGTATCCCAGACAGTGTGGAGATTTGTGCCTGATCCGAAGAATTTTATATTATGACGATTGCCGCCGCGGTCGACATAGCGTCCCATATGCATCGGCTGATGGATATCACCGAGGAAATGGACTGTCAACACAAGCGCGAGCCATTTTTCATCGCGGGTTGAGGCCGGATCGTTGAGCACATCGATCCGGCTGTTGAGGGCGGTGACGATCGTACCTTCGGGAATATCCTTCGCTTTGGCATATTCCTCCCCCTCTTCGATGTTTTTATAGTGCCATGTCTTGGTGTAGGCATATGGCTCGGTATAGCAGGCGTTGTCGGGCCAGTTGGCGTAGTAGACGAGCGATTTGCCGTCAAGGAGGCTGTCGACCATAGCTTTGGCGGCGGGGGTCAGATGGCATTCCGCGATATAGGCGGTTGTGTCGTGACCTTTCTGCCCCCAGCCGAACATCTGGAGAGCGGCGGTGGCCAGCAGTGTGGCCAGAATCTGATTGCGTTTCATAATGGCAGGAGATTAAATGGTTTGAATGTTTGGAAGGCGGCTCTTGGCCCTCGCTTTGGAGGGGTTCAACTCATGCGGTCGCGATAGTCTTCGTATGTGAATCGGCGAAGCAGCGTGTCGCTGCCGTCGGCATTGC
Source organism: uncultured Porphyromonadaceae bacterium (assembly GCA_947175695.1). Taxonomy (GTDB): domain Bacteria; phylum Bacteroidota; class Bacteroidia; order Bacteroidales; family Muribaculaceae; genus Lepagella. The sequence continues at coordinate 11,572 of CAMWNT010000010.1, read as the reverse complement.
GGAGTATGATCGAGGGGTGTTGGATACCGTTGAACATGTTGGTCTTGACCGTCGTGTAGTGGTTCATATCTTTGAGAGTCAGTATGTCGCCGGGGTTCAGCTTACGGTCGAACCACCAATCGCCGACATAATCGCCGCTAAGACAGGAATTGCCACCGAGTCGATAGCGATAGACGGCTTCGCCGGCTGCGTGGCGGCGCTCTCCCTCTTCATCGGAAAGACTCTCGGCTATGGCGGGACGATATGGCATCTCAAGACAGTCGGGCATATGGCAGGCAAAAGATGCGTCGATGATGGCCGTCGATATTCCGGCGTTTTCCACTACGTCGAGCACTTGCGTGACGAGGTCGCCCGTCTGCCACGTGAAGGCGCTGCCCGGCTCGATGATGAGTTGCAGTCCGGGATGGCGGCGGCGAAGATCGGCTGCTACGCGTATGAATCGATCGATGTCGTAGCCTTCGCGGGTGATCAGATGGCCGCCACCCATATTTAGCCATTTGACTTTATCCAGCAGATGGCCGAACTGGGCTTCGAGTGCTTCCACCACCTTCTCAAGATCTTCGCTCGAAGATTCGCAGAGAGCATGGAAATGCAATCCCTCTACCCCTTCGGGGAGCTCTTTGAGATTTTCAGCTTCAACTCCGAATCGGCTTCCGGGGAGGCAGGGGTTGTAGATATCCGTCTCTATGACACTGCATCGGGGATTGACTCTGATTCCGGCCGACACTCTCCCCTCTTCACCTACCGAAACGTTGTGTGCCTCGATCATCGGGCGGAAGCGCTCGTATTGAGCGACACTGTTGAAGGTGATATGCGAACATCCGGCGAGAAATTCGGGAAACGTAGCGTCGGTATACACCGGACAATATGCGTGCACATCATGGCCGAGATAGTCGAGCGAGAGTCGCATCTCGTTGAGCGAGGAAGCTGTGGAAGCCTGAAAATATTCCTTAATGATGGGGAATGTCTTCCAGAGCGCGTTGGCCTTGAAGGCCATGATGATCTTCACGCCCGAACGGCGGCTGACATCCTGAAGCAGCTCCATGTTGCGGCGGAGCTTGTCTTCATAGACGATATAATAAGGAGTGGGATTCAATTCAGTCGGGAATTTCAGTTGGAATTTGAAAATTAAAATGGCGGTGCGTTCTGAAATCAGAATGCGATACGCCCCTTCTTGGCTTTTTCCAGCATTGCCTCGCCGGGCACAAGATAGATTTCGAGCCGGCGGTTTTTGTCGCGATTTTCGAAGCTGTCGTTCGGGACAAGCGGCATGTCGTCGGCCATGGCGAAGGGGAAGAGAAACTGCGTGTTGGGCGCGTTCTCCTCAAACCATTCCGATACGGCCTGCGCACGGTCGACAGTCAACTGTTCGCGATAATCTTCGGAGCCGGTGTTGTCGGTGTGCATGACAGCGAGCACCCGATACATATCGGGGTCTTTGCTGCTCATATATCGCTTGAAGGGCTCCAGATAGCGCGACGCAGTCTCAAGAAGTTCGGTCTGGTTGGGGCCGAAGAGAAGGTGAGCCGGAATGCTGACGACGATCACCTCGCGATTGCGGATCGCGTCGATCGAGCATTCGCTCTGTTCGCCTATATAGCGGTTTTTGAACAGCACATTCTTTGCCTCGCGATCCTGGAATTTCTGCACGAGCTCCACCTGCTTTCCGAGATCGACGGAATTCAGGATTTCGGCGAAGCTCATGTCGTCGAGGTTATCGTTTTTGTCGGCCGACGCCTCCAGAGGCGCGATCGCCATGACGGCCACTGCGATCAAGAGGCTAAGCGTCTTCCAGAGATTCTTCATAATCAAGTTCGGCTTTTACGATTTTGTCAAGATCATCGGGATCCATCAGTATTTCGCCATCACGGCTCAATTCCTTTCTGACGTAGGCGGTCAGAGCCTCTTCGTCAAGCTGCTCGTCGGCCGTAGCCTTAGGGTTGAGCTTGAGAAGACCTTTGCGCTCGTAATAATCCCAGATTATATCAATCACATAGAGAATCTCGTCGTCGGAATACTGCCGGCTGACTTCATCTCCCACTTCACGACGGATAAAGGCTATCGCCATATCCTCATCATATTCAAGTTGCCCGCTCATAATTTCATTCTTTTTTATTGAGATCAACAAGACCTTCGGGAAGATCGAACACAATTTTTCCGGAGCCTTCGTCGTCGGGTTCTACGCTGACTATAAAATCTTCCTCGAATGGGATAATGATGTCGTCACCGCCCGATTCGGGCTCGACCATCATCAGCCAGTTGGGATTGCTCGAATCGATATATCTCACTCGGCCGAGATATTTGTCGTCGTCAGTATAGACTTGCCACCCCTCATAGTCGGCGGCTTCCATCACTTCGTCCTCATCAATTTCAAGAAACTCGGCCACATCGCGTTTGAGCATAAAGATTGTCTTGTTGACAAACATTGCGGCCCGCTCCACGCTGTCGATCCCTTTGAGTTTCACCAGACAAGCCTGGGTGCCTTTCGGACGGAGGCTCTCGACGAAGAACGGCACCGGAATCCCCTCCACCTCCACAATCATCGGATAGCCCTGCTCCCAGATCTCGGGATCATAGCCGTCGGTCATGGCGTTGAGCTCACCTTTGAGCGCGTGGGTGCGGAAGAATTTTCCGGTCGGTATGATTTGATCTTCCTTTATCATTATTTTTCGTTTTGGCGTTCAGTCGGCCACACGGATGATCTTCGCGCCGATCGAACTGAGTCGCTCTTCGACGTTTTCATATCCGCGGTCGATCTGATCGATGTTTTGAATGCGGCTTGTGCCTTTTGCGCCAAGTGCGGCTATCAGCATTGCGATACCGGCGCGGATGTCGGGCGATGTCATGACTGTGCCATGCATCGACTGGAATCGACCGCTGCCGATGACGGCCGCGCGGTGAGGGTCGCACAAGATGATCCTGGCTCCCATGTCGATCAGCTTATCGACAAAGAAGAGTCTGGATTCAAACATCTTCTGATGTATCAACACACTACCCCGCGCCTGGGTTGCGACAACGAGGAAAATACTCAGCAGGTCGGGCGAGAGTCCCGGCCACGGGGCATCGGCGAATGTCATTATCGAGCCGTCGATGAATGTGTCGATTTCGTAGATTTCGTTCTGACGCACTCTGATGTTGTCGCCCTCCACTTCGAGTGTCACTCCGAGTCGGCGGAACATTTCGGGCATAATGCCGAGGTCGGCGACTCCGACGTTTTCGAGCAGAAGGTCGCTGCCGGTCATGGCGGCCATCCCGATGAAGCTTCCGACTTCGATCATGTCGGGAAGGCATGTGTGGGTCGTGCCGCCGAGCGTTTCGACCCCCTCGATGCGGAGAAGGTTGGAGCCGATCCCTTCGATGCGGGCTCCCATGCGGGTCAGCATCCGGCAGAGTTGCTGGATATATGGTTCGCAGGCGGCGTTGTAGATTGTAGTGGTTCCTTCGGCCGTCACTGCCGTCATTATCAGATTGGCGGTGCCTGTGACTGACGCTTCGTCCAGCAGGAGATATCTCCCCTTCAGGCGCGTCGGGGTCGTGATCTTGTAGATTCGGCGTTCGGAGTCGTATTCGAAGTCGGCTCCGAGCGAGATCATTCCCATGAAGTGAGTGTCGAGACGGCGTCGGCCGATCTTGTCGCCACCGGGTTTGGGAAGGATAGCATGGCCGAAGCGTGCCAGAAGCGGCCCGATCACCATAACGGATCCGCGCAGCGACGACGCCTTTTTATGATATTCGGGAGTGTCAAGATATCCGAGATCTATCTCGTCGGCCTGAAATTCGCATGTGTGGCGGTCGATGAAATTGACTTTGACTCCGAGCTCGGCGAGCAACTGAATGAGATTCCTGACATCGAGGATATCGGGAAGATTGCCTATCGTGACACGCTCCGGCGTCAGAAGCGTGGCGCATATGACTTCGAGCGCCTCGTTCTTTGCCCCCTGCGGGCGAATGCTGCCATGAAGTTTATGACCGCCTTCAACTATGAATGTTCCCATTTGTCAGTATTTGCGGTTTTTCTTCATTTTCTTTTTCGTCTTTTTGGCCGTCGGAGTCACTTCATGGAATTCATGAAGCAGATATTGGCCGGGCACGAGATTGATCTTTCCGGCGGAGAGGTCGTAAAGATCCCGGAGCACCCGCGCGTCGTCGACCCCTTCCGGATTATGAACAAGAAGGAGCTTTTTCATCTGATTGGCGATGAGATTGATTTTCTCATCGCGATCCTTACCCGGCTCCATGTCGGCCACGATCTTTACCATCTCGGCGAGGGAGCGGCCGTAGTGGCGGATCCGGATGGGACTCTTTCCATAAGGGATGGCCCGGGGCTTGGGATTGACCGTGTCGGCTGTTACTACCTCGCAAGGGAAGTCGATGTCGAGTTCGAAGCGGGCCATGATGTTGAGATGGTCCCAGAATTTCTTCATGTCATCTCCCTCGCCGACATGCTCGGGAAAGAGTTTACGCATGACGCCGATGATCGCGTAGGCACACGCCGTGCGCTCTTCGCGGTCGGGGATTTCAACGCAATAGTCGACCATATTCTGAATATTGCGTCCATATTCGGGAAGCGGGAGATGGGGCATCCCGGTGTTGTAGGGAAGAAATTTATAGTCTTCGCTTGATAATATGTCTATTTTCTGAATCATTGGTTTCGTTTTGGGTTATTCGGCAGTCCCGCCGGGTCACTTGGATTTGCGGGCTTCTTCGAGCACTTTGTTGGTGCTCTTTTTGGCTTCATAGTCTTTGAGATAGAACGGGACTCCGTAAGCCGTGTCCATAAAGTCGCCCCGGCGGAAAGCTCGCTCGGAGAGTGCGGTCATATCCATCGCCGTCAGGCGCGCGTCGAGATATTTCGCTTCCGGCAGGCGGAGCACATCCTTGGCTTTTGCCACTCCGCTTCCGGCCGCCACGACCTTGCGGTCGGCAAATTCGGCGAAGGAGTCGGAGTCGAGCACAATTGCCTTGGGCTCCAGGAGCGGATTGAGCGCGAAGTCGTAGGCCGCGGCATAGACTTCCATCCGTCGTGCGTCGATCATGCCGATCAGCACTTCATCACCCTCGGGCTCGCGAATCGAGAACATCCCTTTGACGGCGAGCAACTCCAGAGTGTTTATTCCGATCAGCGGAATATCTTTGGCGAAGCATAGTCCTTTGGCGAGCGACATGCCGATGCGGAGCCCTGTGTAGCTTCCGGGGCCTATGCTGACTGCCACCGCATCGATATGCAATTCGCGCCGCTCGGCATGTTCAAGAGCCTTGTCGACATATTGCGCGAGTAGCACGGCATGCTGCATCGGTTGCTCCGATTCGGCATGATATTCCACCATTCCATCCTGTGTGAGAGCCACTGAGCAGCATTCGCCGCTCGTCTCTATATTTAATATTACACTCACTGCCTTTGTTCGGTTTTTTTATAATTTGTCATTCCGGTTTTTCCATTCCGAAGCCGGAATGTATTGCAGCCGTCGCCTGAGCGGTTGGGCCGAAGCGGAATAATTTACAAATTTAACAATTATTTTTGCTTTCCACAAATCGAGTCGATCGCCCTGCGGCCGTCGACAGCCGCCGAGATGATACCTCCGGCATATCCGGCCCCTTCACCGACGGGATAGAGCCCGGCGAGTTCGGTGTGGCAAAGAGTCTCGCGGTCGCGGGGGAGTCTGACGGGCGAGGAGGTGCGGCTTTCAAGTCCTATGACGCAGGCTTCATTGGTCAGGAATCCCTTTGAGCGTCGACCGAATTCTTTGAAGCCTTGCCGCAGTCGATCGGCGATGAAGGGGGGAAGGAGCATGTCGACGCGGCGCGAAAGCAGTCCGGGAGGATATGACGACGCCGGAAGATCTTTCGATTCTTTTCCTTTCACGAAGTCATACATCCGCTGAGCGGGCGCTTTGAGCGTCTCCCCTACCGAGCGATGAAACGCATGCTCCAGATCTTCTTGCAGCCGCATCAGCTGAAACACCCCTTCGGATTGATATTCAGGGAAATCGTCGGGCCTGATCTCTACAACCATGCCGGAGTTGCTCCAGCGTCCGCCGCGGGCCGAAGCCGACATACCGTTGACGACGCTCTCTCCGGGCGACGACACGGCCGGAACGACCACCCCGCCGGGGCACATGCAGAAACTGTAGACGCCGCGTCCGTCGACCTGCGCCACATAGCTGTATTCGGCTGCCGGGAGCCATTCTCCGCGCCCGTCGGGTGTGTGATATTGAAGGCGGTCGATCAATTGGGAGGGATGTTCGAGTCTGACCCCGATCGCAAGTCCTTTCGGCTCCATACCGACCCCTTGGGCATAGAGATTGCGGATCGTGTCGCGAGCCGAATGGCCTGTGGCGAGTACGACTGTGCCGCGCTCCGCAGAGCCATCGGCGAGGACTACACCGGCCACCGCTCGCCGACCGTCGGCATCCGGTTCGATGATCAGTTGCTCCACCTTCGCGCCAAAGCGCACTTCGCCGCCGCATTCGCGGATCTTTTCGCGGATGGCTTTGATAATATGGGGCAGACGGTCGCTCCCGACATGCGGGTGGGAGTCTGAGAGTATTTTAGGATCAGCGCCGAATTGCACAAGCAGCTCCATCACGGCGCGGTTGTCGCCCCGCTTTTTGGAGCGGGTGAAGAGTTTGCCGTCGGAGAACGTACCGGCTCCCCCCTCTCCGAAGCAGTAGTTGGAGTCGGGATCGACATTTCCCGTACGGTTGAGCATGGCTATGTCTATGCGCCGGGAATCGACATCCTTTCCTCGCTCGAGCACAATGGGACGCATCCCGAATTCGATAGCCCGCAGGGCGGCGAACAATCCCGCCGGGCCGGCGCCGACAACCACCACCGCAGGCGCATCGGGCGCAACCGGCCGGAAATCCACCACCGCGGGAGGCGGCACAGCCGACGCGTCGTCGCCCCAGGCGACCGCCACCGTCATATTGACGGCTATGTCGCGACGACGTGCGTCGATCGAGCGCTTCGTCACCTTCAAATCGCGGATCCGGTCGGACTTTAATCCGAGTGCCCGCGCGGCCTCACTTTTTATTGTCTCGGCCGAGGCGCTCTGCGCCGGGCTCAGTCGCAATTGAATTTCTTCAATCATAGCTTTTTTGCTTTCGGGATTAATTTGGATTAGTCAGGATTTATCGGGAGTTTGCGGGATTAATCTTGAATAATCGTGATTTATCGGGAATAATCAGTTTTTCTTTTTCAGTCGGTCCATCCGTTCTTGCATGGCTGATTCGGCCGGGTTGGCGCCGGCTTGCCAGAATCGGCGTCCGGTGATCGCGTCGGGAAGGTATTGCTGCTCGACATAGTTGCCGGAGTAGTCGTGGGCATATTTATAACCTTCATGATAGCCGAGGTCTTTCATCAGTTTGGTCGGAGCGTTGCGCAGATGAAGCGGCACGGGGAGATTGCCGCTGCGCTCCACTTCTGCCAGAGCTGCGCCTATTCCGGCATACGCACTGTTGGACTTGGCCGATGTGGCGAGATAGACGGTGCATTCGGCGAGTATGATGCGCCCTTCGGGCCATCCTATCTTTTGGAGAGCGTCGAAGGTGGCGTTGGCAAGCAGCAGCGCGTTGGGGTTGGCAAGCCCGATATCTTCGGCTGCAAGAATGACAAGTCGCCGCGCGATGAAGGCGGGATCTTCTCCACCGGCCACCATGCGGGCGAGCCAATAGAGAGCCGCGTCGGGATCGCTGCCTCTGACGGATTTGATGAAGGCCGATATTATATCGTAATGCAATTCTCCATTGCGGTCGTAAGCCGCCGGATTCTCTTGCAGTCGGTCGATTACGATTTTGTCGGTGATGACCACATCTTCGCCGTCGGGCGTGGATTGCTCGATAAGATCAATGATATTGAGCAGTTTGCGGGCATCGCCCCCCGCAAATCTGAACAGGGCCGTCGATTCTTCGACTCTTGCGTTGCGCTGGCGCAGGATCGGGTCGCGGGCCAGTGTGTTGTCGAGCAGCCGCTGCAATTCATCAAGTTCAAGCGGCCGCAGAGTATAGACTTGAGCGCGAGAGAGTAGCGGGCGGATCACTTCAAAGGAGGGGTTTTCGGTAGTGGCCCCTATCAGCGTCAGCACCCCCTTCTCTACCGCACCGAGCAGCGAATCTTGCTGCGATTTATTGAATCGATGGATTTCGTCGATGAAGAGTATGGGACGCGCCTTGGCGAAGACACTCCGGCCGGCGGCTTCGCAGCGATCGATCACCTCTCTGACATCCTTGACGCCGGAAGTCACGGCGCTTAGTGTGTAGAATTCAGCTTCTGTTGAGTTGGCGATGATGCGTGCAAGCGTGGTCTTCCCGACTCCCGGAGGCCCCCAGAGAATGAAGGAATTGATCCGACCCATGCTGATCATGTTGCGAATCACTCCACCTTCGCCGACGAGGTGGCTTTGACCGATATAATCTTCGAGCGTCGCCGGCCGCATGCGCTCGGCCAATGGTATGTTTGCCATATCGTTATCAATCGGGATTACCCCGGCAGTTAAGAATGTTTTTTTACCAAACTTCGGAGCCGAGTATTTCGTAAGGGAAGTTTTCGAGCGTTTCCACCACTGCGGCGCAATACGGTTCGAGCGTCAGCGGGGGAAGCGTGCCGGCCACGCCGACCACCTTGCCGCCGGAAGCTTTACCGGCTTTGACCCCTTGCAGCGAATCTTCAACCACAACCCATGCGCCGGGTTCCAGGCCCAATTCAGCGGCGGCCTTCAGATAGCCTTCAGGCGACGGCTTGGATTCTTTGACCATGTCGCCGAGCACGATGCAGTCGAAGTAGTCTTTGATTTCGGGCAGATCGCGGTAGAGGTGTTCCATTTTGGCATGGTTGCTCGATGTGTACAACGCCATCGGGATTCCGGCGCGTTTCAATCGCTCGAGCAGCTCGCGCGCACCGGGGCAATAGCTGTAGACCATTTTGCCCTCTTCTTCATAAAGACGCTTCACAACATTTGCGCGCACCTCCGGATCGGGGTAGTAATGACCGAGTATATCGTTGAGATTAGTGCCTTTGATCCGAAGTGCGAAGTCGTCGTAGCCGGTCGGGAATTCGTCGTTGATACGATTCCAGATGCGTGTGTACTCGCGCTCGCTGTCGACGAGCACGCCGTCAAGATCGAAGAGCACGCCCATGCGCGCGGGCTCCCCGCAGGTTGCGCCGGCCGGGGCATCGCTTATCGGCGAGTGGCGACGTGGCGACATGAATTTGTGTAGATATGATGTCTGCATATATATTGTCTGCTTGGTGTTTGGTCGTCGGCTTTACATAGCGATATTCGCTACACTTATTTAACAATTTAACAAAAATAGCAAATTTTCGTTGAATACACAACTATGATGCCCCAAATTTCGACGGTGCGCCCCCGATATCGTCCGAACAGACGGAAACCGCCGGTGCACCCGCACTTCAAGAGGAGATTATACGCGCTCGACCATACGGCGCGCAATGGGGCGTCCCGCAAAGGAGCGAAGGTCAAGCGGCGCGGGATCGTTCTGTCACGCCAATTGTTCTGACACGGAGGCGGCAAAGATGCCACAACATGAGTGAATGAATGTCAAAATCGCGCGTATCTTCTAACTTTTTTTATCATTTTAGCGACAAACCCAAGATTGATTCTTTGTGTTATATTGGCATAAAATCCGATCTCTCAATCATATACTATTATCCACGGAGAAGCCGTCTTCTCCCATAATTCAGACTTTTACTATGAAAAAGACTATTTTACTCGCAATGGCAATTCTGGCCGGTTCGGCTGTGGCTTCTGCCGATTCCGGCGTAGTCAACAATCCCGACAATCACGCATTTTTCGGTGCGCGCGTTTCGGTTGATGCTTCTGTTCCGGGCGATCTGAAGTTCGGCAATGAGAAGATGTCAGTGTTTAATCCCGGCGCCGGCGTCAGTCTCGGACTGATTTATCAACAGCCGGTAGTGGCCAATTTCTATGTTCAGCCGGGCGTTGAATTCTACTACGACACCCGGAAATATGACCTGGGCAATTCCACCCTCGCGAATTCGATGATGAAGAGTCATAGCTCGCGCTCGTTCGGAATGAGAGTTCCTGTGATGCTCGGCTATCATTTTGATTTCACTCCGAATTTCAAACTGGAAGTGTTCACCGGCCCTGTGCTTAAAGTCGGTTTTTCGGATGACTACTATTTGACTACCGAAACTGAAATCGCGGGAGCCGAGGCTGTCAGATTCCATACATCGGGCTCGATGTATAAAGACAACCCGTTCACCGGCGCCGGATTGTCGAATGCCTACAACCGCGTGGATTGCGCATGGAGAATCGGCATCGGCGCGAATTTCTGCCGGAACTATTATGTCGGTCTGAGCGGCGATCTGGGCATGGTCAATCAGATCAAACACAGCAATAATGGGGCCTACGACCAGAAGAACAACCTCTTCCAGTTCACTCTCGGCTACAACTTCTGACCATTCTGTCCGACCGCAAATGATTGCGGCCACCCATCCGGCCTATGCCGCGACCGCACATCGGGTTGCAACATCACCGGATCCAACCACTTCCCGATCGCCGGGCCACGAGCCCGGATTACATAATCCCTCCCAATCCCTGTCGGCAGGCGCCATGGCCCCGCCGACAGGGATCATTTTATATTTCAACCGCTTTATAGTGTGTTTGCTTTTAGAGAGTGTTTGAATTTAACACGATTAAATAAACTCCCCGGTGTCCTTTTTTCTCGCTGTTGTCCAATCCGGTGAAAATGATTACCTTTGCATTGAAAAAACGAAACCCGATATCCTGATATACAGGGGCTACCGGGAATCAACACTGCAAAAGTAGTGCTTTTTATCAACACAAACAATAATGTAGCGATTTCGATACAATTACAAAACAACATGGCGAAGCTAATAGTAAAAGACACTGAGGTTAACATCCTAAAAGTCAACGGAGAGGATTATGTCTGCCTTACCGATATGTTACGGGCTAAAGATGGAGATTTCTTCATTACCGACTGGCTTCGTAATCGTAATACCTTGGAGTTTATCGGAATCTGGGAGAAGGTGTATAATCCCAATTTTAATTATGGCGAATTCGCCACAATTAGAAATCAGTCGGGACTTAACAGTTTCAAGATAAGCGTAAAAGAATTCGTTGCCCGGACTAATGCCATATCCGTTCAGGCAAAAGCCGGACGCTATGGAGGCACATACGCCCATAAAGACATTGCATTTGAGTTTGCGATGTGGATAAGCCCCGAGTTCAAGGTTTATATTGTAAAGGAATTCCAACGTCTAAAGGAAGAGGAACAGAAACTTATCGGCTGGACTGCTAAACGTGAGCTGTCGAAGATAAACTATCGAATCCACACAGATGCCATCAAGCATAATCTAATACCTGCCGAGATTACAAAGGCTCAGGCAAGCATCATATATGCCAATGAAGCCGATGTGCTGAATGTGGCCATGTTCGGCATGACAGCAAAACAGTGGCGTGACGCCAATCCCGACCTCAAAGGCAATATCCGGGATTACGCCTCTATCAATGAACTTATATGTCTCTCCAATATGGAGAATCTCAATGCGGTGTTTATTGAACAGGGGATGC
>CAMWNT010000009.1 GCA_947175695.1 uncultured Porphyromonadaceae bacterium | reverse complement strand
CCGACGTATTGAGCCGTTGGCCTCGGATAAGATTGAAGTGAAGGGGGATTCGGTGTCGATTCCGGTCAAGGTGACGGATATCCTTTCGCGCCCGGTGTCGGCGCGTGTCGGCTATCGATTCGTCCCGGCCACGGGATCGGCATCTACAGTCAGTCAGTTGACGGGTGAGTGTTCGACCCCGGCTCTTTCACTGGCCGCATCCGCATTGCCGAGCGGCACATATCGTCTGCAGCTTGTGCTTGCCGAAGGTTGCAAGGATTCGAAGGGGAAATGGATCCCGGATACCCTGGCCACCGATGTGACCGTCTGGCGACCGACCGACAAATGTCCTCCGGCAGCGATGCCGCTCTGGGTGCCTATGAGCGATGTTTATGCGGCTCCCGGACATGAGATGGCTGAAGTGACTGTCGGAGCCGGCTATCCGGGCGAGCGGGTATATTGCGAGATCAGTCGTGGCAACGGAATCATAGAACGCCATTGGCTCAGTCCGGATGGAAAGAATGTAAAAGTGAAGGTGGATGTGCCAGCGGGTGAAGGGAATGCCGAAGTCAGATTCTTCGGAATGCATGATCTTGAACAGGCTCAAAGCCGGGTGACGGTCTATCCCGCCGAGATGCTGCGCAAGTCGCAGTTTGAGGTTGTCACATTCCGCGATCGTCTGACGCCGGGCAATCAGGAGAGTTGGAAGTTCCGCTTTGTGGCGGGCTATCCGGGCGATATGAAGCCGCAGAGTGATGCGGCGGTGATTGCGGTGCTTTCGAATGTCGCGCTCGATGCGATCACTCCGTTCAAGTGGAATTATGTGCCGCGGCGTCTGACGGATGTCAGCCGACCGGGCAACATAAGCCTTCCCTATATGCGCAATGCTTCGGCTTATGGCTATCTGTCGCGCGGGAATGTGAAGGATCTCAGTTTCGGCGTGTTGGATCTGCCGGATTTCAATTTCTGGGGATATTCCGCTTATCAGCGCCGGATTATGATCCGCGGTCGCGGTGTGCAGTATAAGATGGCGGCCACATCGGGTTCGATCGATGGCGCTGTCGTGACTGAGTCGATGTCGTCGTATGCGTCTGCGAATATGGTAATGAATGATATGGCGGCTCCCAAGATGGAGAGTGCCGAGGAAAGTGCGATGGATGTCGCTGAAGTCGAGAGTCCGGCTACTGCCGATGAACCGACGGCTCCGGAGTATCGCGCTATGGAAATGCCGTTGGCATTTTTCCGTCCGCTATTGTCGACTGATTCCGATGGCATTGCCGAGATCGATTTTACAGTGCCTGATTTCAACACGACGTGGCGCCTTCAGATCGTAGGCTATAACGATGAAATGGAGAGCGCGGGAGTGGATATGTCGGCCATTGCGTCGAAGCCGGTGATGATCAGCACTCAGATGCCGCGTTTCTTGCTGACGGGCGATGATGCGCGAATATCGGCTACATATTTCAATAATTCGGGCGAGCCGATTGATGCGGATGCCCGGATCGAGGTGTTTGATCCGGAGTCGGGCGCGGTGCTCGCATTCACTTCTACAGGCCGTGTGGCGCTTGATGAGAATGCTTCGGGTGTTGTGACTGTAAATTTCCGAGTGCCCGATAATCTTTCGTCGGTCGGCGTAAGAAGTGTGGTCCGGTCGGAGTCGGGGAGCGATGGCGAGCAGTCGCTTCTTGCGATTCTTCCATCTTCAACACCTGTCAGGGATGCCTCACTTTTCTATCTGACACCCGGCGAGAGCGGCGCATCGGTTGAGATTCCTCAGCTGAAGGCTTCCGATCTTGTGACTCTCAACTATTGCGCGTCGCCGTCATGGTATGTTCTGACGTCGCTCAGCGGCGTTCTGACTCCGCAGTCGGAGTCGGCGCTTGAGTCGGCTATGGCGCTTTATGCGAATTGCATCGGTGGGGGCTTGATGTCGCGCTATCCGCAGCTTGCGGCCGGAGTCGCCCGTATCGCGGATTCGGAGTCGGGCATGAGTTCGCCGCTTGAGGGAGCCGGATCGCTGAAGGTTCAGTCGCTTGCCGCTACCCCCTGGGTCAATAATGCGGCCAATGAGTCGCAGCGTGTGGCGTCGCTCTCTTCGCTGACCGATCCCGCAGGAGTCAAGGCCGCGATAGGGGAGTGTGTGGCGCGTCTGCGCAACTCCGCCAATTCGGATGGCTCGTGGAGTTGGGTGAAGGGTATGCCTCCGTCGCTTTGGATCACAGAGAATGTCATCTCGACTATCGGCCGACTGAATGCATCGGGCTATCTGCCGGATGATCAGTCGCTGCGTAAGATGCTCGCTGCCGGAGTGGCCTATACGGATTCAGAGGAGGGGCGTATCTACAGAGAGGCTGTTGCCCGTGACAAGGGAAGCTATCCGCTCGCTTCTGAGATTGACTATTTCTATATGAGGCGTGGGTGCGGAGCCGGGACTCCAAAAGGCGATCTGGCGCGGATGCAGGCCGATATGTTGCGTCGTCTCCCCTCGGAATGGCGTGATCTCTCACTGATGCGTAAGGCTGAGGCGGCGATTCTGCTTGCAGATGCCGGCAAGTCGGCTTTGGCTGCCGACATCCTGGAGTCGGTTCGTCAGATGGCGAGCTATAAGGATTCGAAGGGAATGTGGTTTGACGTTCCCTCGGAGTGGGGCTCTCCGTCGCCGTTGCTTCTGACAGCAAGGTGTCTGGAAGCGTTCTCGGTTGTCGATCCGTCGAGCGATTGCATTGAGCGGATGGCTCAGTATCTCGTATTGAGCCGACAGACTTCGGATTGGAATCTTGAACTTGGCCATAGCGGGATCGCCGATGTGGTCGGTGCTATGGTCGGAGCTGAGTCGAAGTGGTTTGACGTCGATAGCTCAGCGGCTCCGGAGATTGTTATAGGGGGTCGCCCGGTGTCGCTTCCGGAAGGTGAGGCCATGACGGGCAATGTGTATTTGTCGCTCGATCCTTCGAGTGTGTCGGGTCAGACTTTGGAGATCCGCCGTCAGGGCGAGGGTCCGGCCTGGGGTGGCGTCATGGCGCAATATGTGGCTCCTGCGGCCGATGTCAAGGCTTATGGGCCGGAGCAGTTGCAGATCTCCAAGTCGTTGCTTCCGATTGAGTCGGGCGCAGATGGCGTTTCGGCCGGCAAATCGACGCAAAGCTTCCGCAAGGGTGATCGCGTCAGAGTGACTCTGACGGTGGTCGCCGACCGCGACATCGACTATCTCCTTATTCACGATGCACTCGGCGCGTGGATGCAGCCCGACGGACAGCTGACGCAGTATATGATGCAGGGCGGCATGATGATGATGCGCGAGACAACGCTTTCGGCGATGAATTTCTATATCATGCGTCTGCCGAAGGGGAAGCATGTGATCACGTATGACGTCTATGCCGACCGCGATGGCGAGTATTCTACGGGTATCGCGACGGCACAGTCGCAGTATTATCCGATGATGACGGCACATTCGGCCGGATGCGTGGTCAACGTCGAGTAGCGATTTGACTCGGGATCCTCGAGATTACCAAAAAATCTCGGGGATCTCGAGAATCTTGGGGATATCGGGGAATCTCGATATAATGATAAAGCGGGGCGTCCGATTGTCGGACGCCCCGCTTTTTATTCGGGATTTGAGGATCTTTTAATTCCGGATTAGAAGAGGAGTTTCGCAGTTTTTGCTGAAGTGGCTGTAGTGACTTTGACAACTACGAGGCCGTTCCATGCGGCGTTGACGTTGAGATTGCCGTCGACGTTATAGCGGGCGAGGAGTGTGCCGTCGAGGGCGAACACTTCGGCCACTGCGCCGGAAGCTGTGATGGAGAGTGTGCCGTTGGCGGCGGAGATGGCGATCTCGTTGTCGTCGGCTTCGATGGTTTCGACGCCGCTTTGAGTGTAGTTGGCTGCGGGGAAGATGTCGGAAGCTACGATAGCCTGGTCGGCGTTGTTGATGACGAGGAGCACAACTTCAGTGTTGGCGATGTCGAGCACAGTCGAGGGAATCTCGAAGTCGATCGAGAATGTCTGGGGCACGTCGCTTTCCCATACGTTGTTCAGAGTCTGGCCCTGGAATGCGGGGAAGATGCCGCGCGAAGCATGGTTGTAGACCATCTTTGAGAAGGGTACGGGATCGCTGCCGAATTCGCCGGATGCGCAATAGAGGTTGAAGTAGGGGATCATACCCTCGGAGGGGCGCAGTGTGGCGAATGCGTTGTATGCTTCGCGGCCGGTGCTGTAGTATCCTGCGAGGTAGTTGGTCTGGTTGTAGTCGCGGTTTTTGCCGGTGACGTTGTTTTCGATGAGTACAACGGCAGCCGAGAGGTTGCGCATCTGAGCGTCGTAGCCGTTCTTGACTTCGAAAGTGACTGTGGCAGTCTGTCCTTCGATATCTTCGATGTTGCCCTGGGGCATTTCTACGGCTGTGATAGTGGCTGTGTTGTGGGAGCGTTCGGCGAGCTGGCGCTTTACTTCAGTGTCGTTGACGGGGTCAAGGCCGCGTGATGTGCGGTTGAACACAGCTCCGGGCAGACCTGCGGATCCGTTGAGTTCGGCGAGAGTCGTGGTGTAGCGTTCGTTGCCAAGCGCCATGGGATCGGAGCCGTAGGCTGTGTTGTGGATTGCGATGGAGATCACTTTGCCCTCTTCGTCGCTGCCTTTGTAGGTGTCGTGATAGAAGTCGAGGGCAGCTGCGCCACGCGGACACCAGCCGCAGCCTGCGCCTGTCATCTCTTCGACAACAACGTTGTTGAGATATTTGATCTTGGGCACACCTACGCCACCTTCGATGACACTTGTCACAGCGCCTTCGAAGTCGGGAGTGAGCTCAATACGGTAGGAAATGGCGTTGTCGTTTTCGACGGTGAAGAGGTCGGAGAATTTGAGACGCTGGATGATTGCCGTGTAGGAAGTGGCCGATCCGAAAGTCTTTTTGAAGTCTTCGTCAGCGAGTTTTTCACCGTTGACATAGAGATCGGCGTGGAGTGAGGGACATGTTGTGGGCGCTTTGAGTTTGATGTTGTAGTCGATCGAGAGTTTGTCGCCGATTTCCACAACCTCTTTGGTCAGATCGCTGTCGACCAGCATTGTGTATTGTCCCCAGCGGAGATCGGTGAAGCCGGTCAGACCCTGCTGTGAACCGCTGACCACGAATGCGAGTCTCACGGTTTTACCTTCGTAGCCGTTGAGCGAGATGATGCGTTGCGTCATTTCTACGTTTTCGGAGCCGCGGCAGGTGACTGTAGCGGCGAAGGCTTCGGCGAAGTCTTCTTTTGCAGTGCCTGCTGTTTCTGACACCATCACTTTATAAGGATGAGCTGCTGTCTGCGAAGGGGAGCCGAGCTGGCCTTGAGCGTTGTAGGTGCAGGCGTAGAAGCTGAGTGTCGACATGCCGTAGGGCACTTCGATCTCGGGAGTGATAAGCCATTGGTCGGCTTCTTCTCCGTTGGCGAAGTCGGTTGTAGCCATGGCGATCGAGTAGGAGCCATAGTCGAAGAGTACGAAGTAGGGGCCTGAGCCGTCGGCGGGGTAGAAGAGCTGGTCGAGTTCGGAGGGAGTCGCACCGTTGCCGTAGGTCAGCCAGCCGTCAGTGACATAGTCGCTGTCTTTGGCCATCTCGACAAAGTCTTCAGCCCAGAATTGCGGTGTGGAGAATGTGTAGGCGGAGGCTGTCATAGCCATTGCGCCGACCGCAAATGAAAGGAAAATCTTTTTCATCTGGTTGAATTAAGTAAATATGGTTTATAATGTAGTTCGGTAGGTTGACGACGCCTTATATCATAGATCGGCGCGTGTCGGAGAGTATGCAATGGCAAAATAAGTATAAAAAATCCTAAAATGCAAGAATGCATATGATTTTGAATGATTTTTGCATTGTATTCGCTGACGTTTGGCGTTTGCGCGGGGGGAATGGCAGTCGCCGGATGAAGGTCGTCGTATTATGGCAGTCGCGTCAGGTCGACGACAAGCCCTTCGCGATTGGTGATGACGCGGGGATGAATTTGGAGAGCTTCGCGGCGGAATTGCTCGTCGTCGTTATAGCGGGTGGAGTAGTGGCCGGTCAGCAGCCATCGAGCCCCCGCGATGCGAGCCGCCTCGGCGGCTTGCCGTGCTGTGGAGTGGCCGCGGGGTATGGCGAATGCCGCATCGCGTTCAAGGTAGGTCGTTTCGTGGAAGAGGAGGTCGACGGGCCCGATCGCCTCGGCTATCTTCGGGTCGAAGGCTGTGTCGGAGATGTGAGCGTAGCTGAGTGAGGGGGTGGCATCTTTCGTCAGACGGCTGTTGGGAATAATCGTCCCGTCGGGCTTGACATAGTCTTCGCCGGCTTTGATGCGATTGAAGTAGGCTGTCGATATTCCGTGGAAGTCACACATCGCGCGGTCGAGATGTCGTGGGCGCGGCTTTTCTTCGAATATGAATCCGAGAGTGGGCACACGGTGGTGTAGAGGGAGTGTGCGCACAGTCATCGCGTGGTTTTCGAACGCGATTACCTCTTTCTCGGGGTCGAGAATATTATAGTTGATTTTGAAGTCGATGTGTCGGGCGAAGTATCCGAGCATGTCGTCGATCATCCGCTTTCCTTCGGCGATGGTGTGGATCGTCAGGCTGCCGCCGGTCGACTGGAGGTCAAGGGTGCTGATGAGCCCCGGGAGTCCGAGCACATGATCTCCGTGGAGGTGGGTGAGAAATATGTGGCCGAGACGCGAGAATTTCAGTCGGCTGCGCATCATCTGGAGCTGGGTTCCTTCGCCGCAGTCGATCATGAAAAGGTTGCCGCGAAAGTCGACGACCGTGCTGCTGGGGTTGTGGCGCAGCGACGGCTTGGCCGATCCGCATCCGAGGGTGATGACTGAGAATTCTGACATGTTGTCTGCTGAGGTGGGGTAAGGAGATGTTTACATCTGTTGGTAGTCTTTGGCCAGGCCGCCGGTGGAAGTCTCTTTATATAAGGAGGGGATGTCGTGGCCGGTCTCTTTCATTACGGTGACGAGTTTGTCGAACGACACACGATGGCTTCCGTCGGTAAAGCTTGCGTAGATGTTGGCGTCGAGGGCGCGTGCCGCGGCATATGCATTGCGTTCGATGCATGGGATCTGCACAAGGCCGCACACCGGGTCGCATGTCATGCCGAGGTGGTGTTCGAGTCCCATTTCTGCGGCATATTCAATTTGGGCCGGACTGCCGCCGAAGAGCTGGCTTGCGGCTGCGGCCGCCATTGCGCATGCCACTCCGACTTCACCCTGGCATCCCACTTCGGCGCCCGAGATTGAAGCGTTTTGCTTTACTATGTTGCCGAATAGTCCGGCTGTGGCCAGAGCATGGAGCATCTGCATTTCGGGGAAATTGCGGCTTTTCCAAAGATGATATAGCACTCCGGGCACAACGCCGCATGAGCCGCATGTCGGAGCCGTCACGATAGTGCCTCCGGATGCGTTCTCTTCGCTGACAGCCAGTGCGTAGGCGAATACTTTGCCGCGCGATTGGAGATTGTCGCGGTAGCCGCCGGCTTTGACGTAGTAGGCATTGGCTTTGCGCTGGAGGTTGAGGGGGCCGGGGAGGCGTCCTTCACGCGTCAGGCCGCGTTCGACGGCGGCTTTCATCGCTTCCCACACTTCGCGGAGATAGTCCCATATGGCGGGTCCTTCGCATTGTTCGACATATTCCCAATATGAGCGGCCGGTCCGTTCGCAGTATTGCATGATCTCGGTCAGAGAGTCGAGGTTGTAGAGCTCGGGCGATCCTTCATGGGCTTTGCCTTCTTCTTCGATAGCGCCGCCCCCGACGCTGTAGAATGTCTTTTCGTCGGTGGGGAAGCCGATTTCGTCGAGCGACCGGAATGTCATTCCGTTGGGATGGTAGGGGAGGAATACGTCGGGCTTCCAGATGATCTTGACGGGCATATCGGATTTTTCGAGCACATCGAGTATCGCTGTGTCGGTCATATGCCCCTTGCCGGTGGCGGCAAGGGAGCCGTAGAGCACCACCTCAAAGCCTTTGGCGTTGTGGTGGGAGGCGAGAAACTGTTCGGCGGCTTTGCGGGGTCCCATCGTGTGCGACGACGAGGGGCCTGTGCCTATTCTGTATAATTCGCGGATTGACTTCATATGATTAGATTGTAATTGGAGAGAATTTGGTTTACAAAATTAATGAAATTTCTTATATTTTGGTGCTTTGCGACTATTAAAAAGTGGTTCGTTTTGGTGCGTAATGCATGATTTTGCAAATGTGTGGCGCGGGATGGTTGGAAGTGTGGCGATTTTGCAGTAATTTTGCATTTCAAAACGCGGTCGCCGTGCTGCCGACGGCGGCTCTTTCAGATGCCGACGAAGTGACATTACTTAATAAAATATATCTCATAGCTGCCGCGATGGTTGCGGCGTCTCCCGCTTATTCAGCGATTTCAATCGCAGAGCATGACACATCTTTGGGTGTGTACGCCGATTCGGTGGATTATGTGATGCTTGATGAAGTAGACGTAGTCGCCGTCAAGAGCGGTCGCAATTTCAGAGCGTTGCCGTTGACCGGCTCGATCGTGAGCGGCACTCGTGCCGAGAAGCTGATCGTCAACGACGTCAAGGGAATCAGTGGGGTAGTGCCCAATTTCTATATTCCGGATTATGGGTCGCGTATCACATCGTCGATCTATGTGCGCGGAATCGGTGCACGCATGGATCAGCCGGCCGTCGGGCTGACGGTCGATAATGTCGGCATTCTCAATAAGGATGCCTATGATATAGATCTTGCCGATATCTCCTCTATGGAGATGCTGAAGGGGCCGCAGTCGTCGATGTTCGGCCGCAATACGATGACCGGCATGATAAGCGTGCGCACTCTGACCCCTTGGGAGTTTCAGGGATGGCGCGGGTCGGTGTCGGAGGGTTTGCATTCGCTGTTCAGATTCAGCCTGGGATGGTATAAGAAGTTTACGCCGACGGCGGCAATGTCGGTGGCGGGCAATTTTTTCCGCTATGGGGGAGAGTTTATAAATGAATGCAACGGAAAGACCACAGATAAGGAGGTCTCGGGGGGTGTGCGGATAAAGAATTATTGGAATCCGTCGGCGAAAGTCAGACTGTCGAATGTGGCATATGCGTCGTTTCTGCGTCAAGGAGGATATGCATATGAGTCGGTGGCTACGGGGAAAATAGCATATAATGATACGTGCTTCTACCGTCGGTTTATTTTTACCGACGGATTGACGGCCGATATCAGGCTCCCCGGGTCGCTGTCGCTGACGTCTGTGACAACCGTGCAGTATCTCGACGATCGCATGACACTCGACCAGGACTTCCTGCCGGAATCCTATTTCACACTGAGTCAAAAGAAAGAAGAGACCACATTGACCGAAGAGCTTATGCTTCGCGGCCGGGCGGCCGAGGGAAATTATCATTGGCTCGTCGGCGCTTACGGTTTTTACAATAGGCTCGGGATGCAGGCCCCGGTTGTGTTTAAGGATCAGGGGATCTCGGAATTGATCGAGCATTATCGCAATGCGGCCAATCCGTATTATCCGATCGCATGGGACAGTCGTGAGATGACTCTCGGAAGTGATTTCAAATTGCCGTCGGGAGGCTTTGCTCTCTATCATGAATCGCGCTATGACTTGGGACGCTGGCATTTTATGGCAGCCCTGCGCTATGACTATGAGCGAATTTCGATGAGTTACGACAGCCGATGTGAGTCGGGATATACGATATATCAGAATCCGTCGGGGCAACTTCCCATGCCTGAGGGTGTGGCCGTCTATAATCATGTGCCCGTGGATCTGAAAGTCGCGGGGCGCCTTGTCAATCATTACTCGATGTTCTCGCCCAAAATCGGAGCGACATGGGATCTTCCGGAAGTGGGCGGCGGATTGCTGACGGGGAATGTCTACGCGAGCATAAGCAAAGGCTTCAAGGCCGGAGGATTCAATACCCAGATGTTTTCGGATGTGCTGCAGCAGAAATTGATGGAGTTCATGGGGCTATCGGCGCAATATGATATCGCCGATATCGTCAGCTATAAGCCGGAGAAGATTTGGAATTATGAAGTCGGCTCGCATCTCGATCTGCTCAACGGCAACCTGACGGCCGATGTGTCGCTTTTTTATATCGACTGCCGCGACCAGCAGTTGACTGTGTTCCCTCCCGGCCAGACCACCGGCCGAATGATGACCAATGCCGGCCGGACACGGAGCTTCGGCGGCGAATTGACTGTCAATTACAATCCCCTTCCCCAGCTTGATCTGCTCGCGTCGTATGGCTACACCAACGCCCGGTTTGTGGATTTCAACGACGGACTCGAGGATTATCGGGGCAAGCGACTTCCGTATGCCCCCGCCAACACGCTCTTCGCGCAGGCAACGTATATACAGTCGTGCAGCACCCGATTGCCTTACTATCTTGAATTCTCAGTCAATTTCAATGGCGCGGGAAATATCTATTGGAATGAATCCAACACGCTGCGGCAGAATTTCTACGGACTGCTCGGCACGAGCATTGCCTATCGAGCGCCGCGCTGGAGTGTAGAGGTGTGGGGCAAAAACCTGACACAGACGAAATATTGCACCTTCTATTTCAAATCCATGGGCAATGAATTTCTGCAGCGTGGCCAGAAAATGATGCTCGGATTCACGGTCAGAGCGAAGTTCTGAGTGGATATTAGTTTTTTTTAACTCATTCAGAGTGACGTCGATTGTTGAAAAGAGGGGTTGAGTGTTGGAAATCCGCAATAATGTTGTTAAATTTGAACTCTCTTACCGAAGATTGGCTGTCGATGCCGATGTATGAGCGCCGATAGCGACTTTGAACTATATTATAAAGTCATGAACAATAAAGCATTACTTACAGTCCTTTCTGCCTGTGGACTTCTTTTCGGCCTCGCCTCCTGCTCCAACGAACCCGAGAGCAAGACGACGATGAGCTCGCGTGTCAGCAATTATTTCGTTCCCGATGATCTCAATGGCGAAATCAGCGTGCAGCATAATTGCACGTATGCCATGATGTTTGACAATATCAAGGGGGAGATGACAATGTCGGCGACATCGGTAGAAGTGCCCGGCACAAACGGCATCAGCTTTACGACATCGCCGATGCGTTTCACCCCCTATACATTCGAAAACAACCAGTCGATCGATTTCTATAACGGCGAAGCCTCAGAAGTGGAGGATATAAACGGATATCTGACCAACATGGTGTTCTATCTCTCGCCCGCCTACGATCCTTTCACCAACATCACTCCCAATCCGATGTTGGTCATGTCGTATAAGACCGACGGCTACGAAGTGCGCACATTCTCGCCCAACGCCTATTTCTCCGGCGAGACGAAGACCTCCTACGATATGGGAGCAGGCGAGCAGACCTATACAACAAAAGACGCAATGTATCGCGTCAACTTCGCGCAGGATATGACGACAGCCAATGTCGTGATCTACAATGCTAAATTTGTAGAATCAATGAAAGCGATCAATGTCATTCTGCGCGATCTTCCCGTCACATTGACTCGCGATGGTTATCGCATCTCTGTCTCCGACGTCGTGCCCGAGCTGATGGACGGCTCAGTAGCGACCCCCTATCCCTCGCGCACATTCACAAGCCTCGAAATCAAATCATCGTCGGATCTGACCAAGATCGACTGCGATTATGTGGTGGCTGACGTATTCAAAGGTCAGTTCAGCGGCTTCAGCTGCGACCGATTTGTGCCGATCTATAACTGATCTCACGCCCGGTCGCGTCGATCCGGAATCAATGTCGTTAAGCGCCGTGGTTCAATCCGTGGGCGCGATCCGGAAACGACAGTCAGGGATGAAAAAAGCTCCTCTGTTAAAGGATTTTTTTGGGGATTTAAGATTTTTTAAATATCTTTGTGCATTAATTGCGTGGAAAGTGTGCGCTTTCCTCGCGATTTGCAATGTAATTGTTTAATTATCAAGATATAAAATGAGTTTACTATTGGAGATCGGCAACGGTGCGTTGGCAATTACAGCCCTGCTTACGGGCGTATTGCTCGTCGTGGCCGCGACGGTGATAGCGAAATTGATTTCACCGAAATCTTATTCAGTGAAAAAAGCCGAGACGTTTGAATGCGGCATTCCGACTCGCGGCGAGTCAATGATCCAGTTTAAATCCGGATATTACATCTTCGCTATTCTCTTTCTGATTTTCGATGTGGAGACAGTGTTCCTTTATCCCTGGGCCGTAGTAGCCCGCGATCTCGGCACAAACAGCCTTCTCTGCATCGGTATTTTCATGATTATTCTCATCTTAGGTCTGGCCTACGCCTGGAAGAAAGGAGCGCTTAAATGGAAGTGAAGATCAAAAGCATGAAGCATGAGGACTTCAAGGACAACGAATATATCGACAAGCTCGTTGAAGAACTCAACGCCTCGGGCGCGAATGTGGCCGTCGGCAATCTTAACAAACTGATCAACTGGGGCATCTCGAACTCGCTTTGGCCGCTCTGCTTCGGCACAAGCTGCTGCGCGATCGAGTTTATGAGCCTTGGTGCGGCGCGCTACGACATGGCCCGCTTCGGATTCGAGGTGGCGCGTAACTCTCCCCGTCAGGCCGACTATATTATGGTGCAGGGCACAATCGTGCATCGCATGGCTCCCGCCATGCGTCGCCTCTATGAGCAGCTCGCCGAGCCGAAGTATGTGATCGCATGCGGCGGTTGCGCAGTGTCGGGCGGCCCGTTCAAAAACAGCTATTGCGTTGTGCCCGGCGTCGACAAGATCCTTCCTGTCGATGTCTACATCCCCGGATGCCCTCCGCGTCCGGAAGCGTTCTTCTACGGCCTGATGCAGCTTCAGCGCAAGATCAAGGTGCAGAAGTTCTTCGGCGGCGTCAACCGCAAGGAGAAGCGCGAGGAGTTCTTCGCAGCCCATCCCGAAGAGCGCGGTCAGCTCAGCTGAAAAATCTCGCGGCGATACCGCGTCAGAAATCAATAAGAAAATACCTCCCCTAAAATCCCCTTACAAAAGATAAATATGAGCGATATAAAAGAAATAATCAGCGGTATTTGCCCGGAAGCGACATTCGTCGAAGGGGGCGAACAGCTTCAGGTGATTGTGCCCGATGCGAAATGGCATGATCTCGCGCTTCAGCTTCGCGACGACCGCCGACTCAATTTCGATGTGCTTACAGCCGTGGTGGGTATGGATTGGAAGGATAGCCTCGGCGTCATCTATTATCTCACTTCGACTTCCAATAATTGGGACATGATTCAGGTCAAAGTGACCGCTCCCGATATGAAGGATCCCTATATCCACACAGTGTCGGATATCTGGAAAGTCGCCAATTTCCAGGAGCGTGAAGTCTATGACTTCTTTGGAATCCGTTTCATCAACCATCCCGATATGCGCCGTATGTTCCTGCGCAATGACTGGAAGGGCCATCCCCTCCGCAAGGACTATGACGCCGACCCCGCCAAGAATCCGATCCGTCTTGACGATGAGGTCAATGAAGACGACACTTGTTCGTATGTCGAGGACGGCAACGGCAAAATCAAGAAAGTGCCGGGTAAGGTGTTCAATGAAGATGAATATGTTGTCAATTTCGGTCCGCAACACCCCTCGACCCACGGCGTAATGCGTATGCGCACAAGCGTCGACGGCGAGACCATCAAGAAGGTCGACATGATGTCGGGCTATATCCATCGCGGCATCGAGAAACTTTGCGAAGGACTCGGATATCCGCAGATTCTCCATTTCACCGACCGCATGGACTATATGTCGGCTCATCAGAACCGTCATTGCCTCTGCCTCTGCATCGAGAAGGCGCTCGGCCTTGAAGTGCCTCGTCGCGCGCAGGTGATCCGCGTCATGATGGATGAACTTATGCGTATCTCGAGCCATCTTCTCGCATTCGGATGTACGGCAATGGACCTTGGCGCCACCACCGCCTTCTTCTATGGCTTCCGCGAGCGCGAGCAGGTGCTTGATATCTTTGAAAAGACTTGTGGCGCCCGCATGTCGATGAACTATAATGTGATCGGCGGCGTCATCGCCGACATTCACCCCGATTTCGTCAAGGATGTAAAGGCACTCCTGGCCATCATGCCCGAGCGTCTAAAGGAATATCACAAGCTCTTCACCGGCAACGTGATCGCCCGCAACCGTCTTGAGAAAGTCGGCCACCTCTCGAAGGAGGATGCCATCAACTACGCCATCACCGGCCCGAGCGGCCGCGGATCCAACTGGAGCTGCGACTGCCGAAAGGTTCATCCCTATTCCGTCTATGGCGAACTTCAGTTTGAAGAATGTCTTGAGACCGGATGCGACTCTTTCGCCCGCTATATGGTGCGCATGCGTGAGATTGAACAGAGCTGCCGCATTCTCGAGCAGCTTGTCGACAATATCCCCGAGGGCGATATCCGTGCGCTCAATGTGCCGAAAGTTGTCAAGCTCCCCGTCGGCCACTGGTATCAGCAGGTAGAGGCATCGCGCGGCACATTCGGCGTGTTCATCGAATCCGACGGCACAAAGAATCCCTATCGCGTGCATTTCCAGAGCCCCTGCTTCAACCTTATCGGAGTGATGGATCTCTGCTGCCAGGGTTATATGATCGCCGACCTTATCACAATCGGCGCCGCCCTTGACTTCGTGATTCCCGACATCGACCGTTGATCATCAGCCGGCTGACGCGAAACGTCGAAATCAAAAACAACTAACTAACAGAATAGACATCAAAATATCAAAATTCAGCTATGTTTGATTTTGGAAAATGGACCACGGCATTCAATGACTTTCTTCTGGGCTGCATGCCCGGATGGGCTGCCCTCTTGATCGAGTGTGTGCTCATCGCTGTGGCCATTCTGGGCGCCTACACAGTGCTTGCCCTCTTTTATATCCTTTACGAGCGCAAGCTCTGCGCATGGTTCCAGTGCCGTCTCGGCCCGATGCGTGTAGGTAAATGGGGTCTGTTGCAGGTGTTCGCCGACATGTTCAAGATTCTCATCAAGGAGATCATCAGCATCAAGGGCACCGATAAGTTCCTCTTCCGTCTTGCCCCCTTTATCGTCATCGTATCGTCGGTGATGATGCTCGCCTGCCTCCCCTGGGGCAACGGCCTTCAGATCATCAACTATAATATCGGCATCTTCTTTATCCTCGCCGTTTCGTCGGTAGGTGTGCTCGGTATTCTGATGGCCGGTTGGGCGTCCAACAATAAATACACTCTTATCGGCGCAATGCGAAGCGGCGCGCAGATGGTCAGCTATGAGATCTCTCTCGGCCTTTCGATCATCACTATCGTGCTCTTCGCCGGCACTATGAATATCCAGGAACTCGTCATGGAGCAGGAGAGTGCATGGTTTCTTTTCCGTGGCCACATCCCCGCAATCATAGCCTTCCTGATCTATATCGTCGCCGCTACAGCCGAGACCAACCGCGGCCCCTTCGACCTTCCCGAGGCGGAGCATGAGCTCGTGGCCGGCTACCATACCGAATATTCCGGCATCACCTTCGGCTTCTACTATCTCGCCGAATATCTCAATCTCTTCATTGTGTCGGGCATCGCTTCGCTGATGTTCCTCGGAGGTTGGATGCCGCTTCACGTGCCCGGCTGGGACGCATTCAACGATGTGATGAACTACATCCCGTCGATCGTATGGTTCCTTGGCAAGGCATTCTTCATCTCATTCGTGATCATCTGGTTCAAATGGACTTTCCCGCGTGTGAGAATCGACCAGCTCCTCTCGTTTGAGTGGAAATATCTGATGCCTCTCTCTCTGGCCAATCTGATCCTGATGGCCGTATTTGTCGCCCTCCGCTGGCACTTCTAATGTAAACGATTAACAACCAAACGAAAAACCATAGATAACACAAATATCATGAGCGCTAATTATGGTAAAGTGACCCAGGTGATCGGTCCCGTAATCGACGTGTCGTTCGAGGGCGGAAAGGAAAATATTCCGCCGATCTATAACGCACTCAAAGTAGAGCGCGAGGATGGCGAAGAACTCATCCTCGAAGTTGAACAGCACATCGGCGAAGACACAGTGCGCTGCGTCGCTATGGAATCCACCGATGGCGTGCGCCGCGGCGTGAAAGTCCTCGACCTCGGACGCCAGATTGCAGTGCCGACCGGCGACCAGGTGAAAGGGCGTCTGCTCAATGTAATCGGCGAGGCTATCGACGAGCTCGCGCCTCTCGACCGCGACAACCTCCGCGGAATCCATCAGCCCGCTCCCGAATTCGACGAACTGGCTCTTTCCACAGAAGTGCTTTACACTGGCATCAAGGTGATCGACCTTCTCGAACCCTACTCGAAGGGTGGCAAGATCGGTCTGTTCGGCGGCGCCGGTGTGGGCAAGACAGTGCTCATCATGGAGCTTATCAACAACATTGCCAAAGGCCACGACGGCTTCTCGGTGTTCACCGGTGTCGGCGAGCGTACTCGTGAGGGCAACGACCTCCTCCGCGAGATGATCGAGAGCGGCGTCATGAAGTATGGCAAGAAGTTTGAGAAAGGAATGGAAAAAGGGGAGTGGAACATCAAGGATGTCGACATGAAAGAAGTGGCCGATTCGAAAGCCACCCTCGTGTTTGGCCAGATGAACGAGCCCCCGGGCGCACGTCTGCGTGTCGCTCTGTCGGGTCTGACTGTGGCCGAGCAGTTCCGCGACAGCTCGGGCGGCGGTAAAGACGTGCTTCTCTTTATCGACAATATCTTCCGTTTCACCCAGGCGGGTTCGGAGGTTTCGGCGCTTCTCGGCCGCATGCCTTCCGCTGTAGGTTATCAGCCTACTCTCGCATCTGAAATGGGCGCGCTCCAGGAGCGAATCACTTCTACGAAGAACGGTTCGATCACATCGGTGCAGGCTATCTATGTGCCGGCCGACGACCTTACCGACCCGGCTCCGGCCACAACATTCAGCTTCCTCGATGCCACAACGGTGCTTAGCCGTAAGATCGCCGAGCTCGGTATCTACCCGGCCGTCGATCCGCTCGACTCGACTTCGCGTATCCTTGATCCCAATATCATCGGCGAGGAGCACTATAATGTGGCTCAACAGGTGAAGCAGCTTCTTCAGAAATACAACGACCTCCAGGACATCATCGCCATCCTCGGCGTCGACGAGCTCTCCGACGACGATAAGCTTGTCGTGTCGCGTGCGCGTCGCGCCCAGCGATTCCTCTCACAGCCCTTCCATGTGGCCGAGCAGTTCACCGGCGTTCCGGGCGTGATGGTGCCTCTGTCGGAGACAATCCGCGGCTTCAAGATGATTCTTTCCGGCGAAGTCGACGAATATCCCGAGCAGGCGTTCCTCAATGTCGGCACAATCGACGAAGCCATCGCCAAGGGTAAGAAGATGCTCGCCGAGGTCTGATCGCCGGCCGAAGGAAAAATGCCTAAGAGAGAATTGTAGCAAATCAAACATAAATCCAATATCATATCTCCGACGATGACACTTGAACTCATCTCATCCCATGCCGTGCTCTTCAAGGGCGAGGCGGAATCAGTGACACTCCCCGGCGCTCTGGGGTCGTTCACCGTGCTTAAGAATCACGCGCCGCTGATCTCCGTGTTGCAGCCGGGCGAGGTCAGATACCGAACTCCGGAAGGAGAGGAGAAGCGTGTGGCCATCAAGGGAGGACTCGTCGACGTCGACAATAATGTGATCGCCGTCTGCGTATATTAATTCCACGATATGAAGCGACTATTAAATATCCTCCCGATTCTGATCGCACTTGTCGTCGCGCTCCCCGCGAGAGCGGCCGATGAGAGCGCGAAGCATGAAGAGGAGAATCTCGACGTCAAGGAGATCATCTTCCATCACCTCGGCGACGGCTACGGCTGGGAAGTGCCTTTCAGCCATGTCTATCGCATCCCGCTCCCGGTCATCGTGCGCGCCGAAGACGGTTCGTGGCATTGCTTCTCTTCTTCGAAGCTGACTGAAGTCACTGTCACTGAAGACGAGGCTACAGGCAAAAAGCATGAGGAGCTGACTCCCGTCGTGCATGAAGTCGAAAAGAACGGAAAGATCTACCGATTCTATATCGCCCATGTCAGCGAGCACAAAAACAAAGTGGTCGAAGTCTTTCCGCTGACTCCCGCCCAGCAGGCGGAGGCAAAGGCTGAAGCTTTGAAGATCGCGAATGAAAAGGGTGGCGACCCGGACCATATGGTTGTGCCCGGCTATGTTCTGATCGGCCACGACTACTATCGTGAATACAAGACATTCGATATCTCCATCACCAAGAATGTGCTTGCCCTTCTGATCGCAGCCGTGCTCGTCACTCTGATGGTCATGTCAATGGCCCGCTATTACGCCCGCAAGGGAATGAAAGCGCCCCGCAAGGGAATGGGCTTCATGGAGATGCTCATCGACTTCATCTACACCGGCGTCATCAAAAGCTCGCTCGGCGCGAAAGCTCCCAAGTTCGCTCCTTACCTGCTGACGTGCTTCTTCTTCATCCTGACGATGAACCTTCTCGGCCTTATCGTCATCTTCCCCGGCGGAGCCAATCTGACAGGCAATATCGCCATCACGCTTGTGCTTGCCGTGGCGACGTTCATCATCACCAACGTGCTCGGCACGAAGCATTATTGGAAAGAGATCTTCTGGCCGGATGTGCCCCTCTTCTTGAAGTGTCCGCTTCCGATCATGCAGATGATCGAGGTGTTCGGCATCTTCACCAAGCCTGCGGCGCTCTGTGTGCGTCTCTTCGCCAACATGATGGGCGGCCACATGATCGTCATCACACTGACACTGCTGATCTTCATCTTCGCGGCATTCGGCGCAGCGGCGCTCGGAGCGTCGGTGGTGGTGTCGGTGCTCTTCACAATCTTCATGCTTCTGCTTGATGTGCTTGTCAGCTTCATCCAGGCCTATGTGTTCACTCTTCTGTCGGCGCTCTTCATATCGGCGGCCCAGGAGAGCGGCCACCATGAGGAGAAACTCCCCGACGGCAAAGTGGAGGAAGTGCCCGAATCGGTAGAAGCCTGATCCCCCGGGGCTATGTCGGATGAGCGGTAGGCGTTCGTTCTGCAGGCGACTTTCCGACATCACAACCAAAAGAAAAATTAAAGAAACAAATAACCAAACAACACCTTAAACTACTCAAGACTATGTTATCAATGATTTTGAACGCTGTTGCACCCCTCGCAGCATTTGGCGCAGCATTTGGCGCCGGTATCGCAGCTATCGCAGCCGGAATCGGCATCGGTAAAATCGGCAGCTCCGCAATGGAGGCTATCGCACGTCAGCCTGAGGCTGCAGGCGACATCCGTTCGAGCATGATCGTAATCGCAGCCCTCATCGAGGGTGTGGCTCTCTTCGCAGTCATCGTATCAGCCCTCGCTCTGTTCATCCAGTAATCAATTCCATAAAGTCAAAAGAATATGGAATTATTCACGCCCGATTTTGGCTTGGTGTTCTGGATGTTCATCGCCTTTATCGTCCTTTTCGTCGTCTTGGCGAAATGGGGATGGCCGGTGATACTGAAGAATATGGACCATAGAGCCGACACCATCGACAAGGGAGTGGAATACGCGCAGCAGGCCAAGCATCAGCTCGACCATGCCCGCGAGGAAGCTCAGAAGTATATGGAGGAGGCGCAGGCCAAGCAGGCTGAAATGTTGCGTGACGCGGCAAAAATGAAAACCCAGATCATCGAAGAGGCTAAACGCCAGGCCGGCGTGGAGGCTCAGAAGGTGATGGACGCCGCGAAAGTGTCGATTGAACAGTCACGCAAGGAAGCCGAACTTCAGTTCAGAAACGAAGTAAGCAAATTTTCGATTGAGATTGCTGAGAAGATGTTGCGCGGACAAATGAAGGACGATGCAGCTCAGAT
Organism: uncultured Porphyromonadaceae bacterium; assembly: GCA_947175695.1. GTDB lineage: Bacteria > Bacteroidota > Bacteroidia > Bacteroidales > Muribaculaceae > Lepagella. The sequence goes on along the minus strand of CAMWNT010000009.1, from coordinate 19,542 downwards.
CAAGCTTGTAGATAAATTATTAGACGAGATAGAGAATAACTGATTCACGTCGCCCCCTTCGCTCCCGTGGTCAATCACGGGAGCGAATCGGGCACGAATCAGGAAGGTGACGCGCAAAGCGAGGAGCATTAGGCCGACATGTCGGCATATGTGGCTGAAGCGCCCCGACAATGTCAGGGCATATGTCAGCGGCGGCTCCCTCACCGATCCCTACAGCTAAACATAACGAAATGGACAACGGACTGATCCCCCGCCGCTATGCCAAGGCTCTGTATAAATTCGCCCTGGAGCATAAGACGACGGCAGCGGTATACGACGAAATGAAGAACGTCGCGGCTGCATTCGAAAGTGCGCCCGATCTTCAGAAGACTCTCGCTAACCCCTATGTGGGCTACGCCGACAAGGCTTCGCTTCTCAAAGCCGCAGCCGGCGAGAAGGTGGAGAACGATTATCTCGGATTCGTAAAGCTGATATTGGACATGAAGCGTGAGGAGTTCGCTCATCTCATGGCTTTGTCGTATATCGATCTCTACCGCGAGGAGAACAAGATCTCCCGAGTGAAGATCACATCCGCCGTGCCGCTCCCGGAAGCGGAAAGCGCGAAGCTTCGTGCGATGGTGGAGAAAGCGTTTCCCGGACGCACACTCGAATTTTCATCGGCCGTCAACCCCGAACTCATCGGCGGATTTGTGGTCGATGTCGACGACGCCCGCATGGACGCTTCAATCAGCAATGAAATCGAACAATTACGCCTAACTCTCATAACGAAATAAAAGATGCTTAACCCAAGCGAAATTTCTGATATCTTAAAACAACAGCTCGACAACGTCAATTCGAAGGTGAAATTCGAAGAGGTCGGCACTGTGCTCAACGTCGGCGACGGCGTGGCTCATGTCTATGGCCTTGACAATGTGAAATCCAACGAGCTTGTAGAATTTGAAAACGGCGCCACCGGCGTTGCACTCAACTTGGAGGAGAGCAATGTGGGTGTTGTGCTCCTTGACAAAGTTAATTCCGTGACCGAGAACATGTCGGTGCGCCGCACGGGTGAAATCGCATCTATCCCCGTCGGGGAAGGATTGCTCGGACGTGTCATCAACATCCTCGGCGAGCCCCTTGACGGCAAGGGTCCGATCGCGGGCGACCGCATTCGTCTCCCCCTCGAACGTAAGGCTCCCGGCGTAATTTTCCGTCAGCCGGTCAATCAGCCTCTTCAGACAGGTCTGAAAGCTGTCGACTCTATGATTCCGATCGGCCGCGGACAGCGTGAGCTTATCATCGGCGACCGCCAGATCGGTAAGACAGCCATCGCGATCGATACAATCATCAATCAGCGCCAGAATTATCTCGACGGAAAGCCTGTCTATTGTATCTATGTCGCAATCGGACAGAAAGCAAGTTCGGTGGCCTCCATTGTGCATACTCTCGAAAAATATGGCGCGATGGACTATACTGTAGTCGTGTCGGCTACAGCCTCCGACTCCGCTTCGATGCGTTATTTCGCGCCGTTTGCCGGCGTGGCCATCGGCGAGTTCTTCCGCGATTCGGGCCGCGACGCTCTGATCGTCTACGACGACCTCTCGAAGCAGGCTGTGGCCTATCGTGAGGTGTCGCTCGTGCTGAAACGCCCTTCCGGCCGCGAGGCATATCCCGGCGATATCTTCTATCTCCACTCGCGTCTGCTCGAACGCGCGGCGCGTATCATCACCGACGAAGAAGTGGCTCGCCAGATGAACGACCTTCCCGAAGTGATGAAACCTCTCGTCAAAGGCGGCGGATCGCTGACGGCTCTCCCGATCATCGAGACTCAGGCCGGCGACGTTTCGGCATATATCCCGACCAACGTAATTTCGATCACCGACGGCCAGATCTTCCTTGAGACTGCGCTCTTCAACCAGGGTATCCGTCCGGCGATCAACGTCGGCATCTCCGTGTCGCGTGTGGGCGGTAACGCTCAGATCAAGCCGATGAAGAAGGTGGCCGGCACACTGAAGATCGCCCAGGCACAGTTCCGCGAGCTCGAATCGTTCACAAAATTCGGTGGCGATATCGACCCTGTGACAGCCAAAGTGATCGACACAGGCCGCAAGAACCAGCAGCTCCTGATTCAGCCTCAATACAGCCCCTGGTCTGTAGAAAACCAGGTCGCCGTCATCTATTGCGGCGTCAACGGTCTGCTTGAGAATGTGCCCCTTGAAAATGTGGCTGAATTCGAAGAGCAGTTCCTGCAGCTCGTCAAGGCAAAATATCAGAAAGAAGTGCTCGACACAATCAAGGCCGGCCAGCTGACCGATGATGTCGAGACCAAGATTCGTGAATGCGCCTCGGAAGTGGCTGCAAGATTCAAGAAATAATCAGGTGTAGGAGGTCGCGGCTGCAAAGCCGCGACCGACACCCGAACCAACAAAATTACTGACGAAATGGCAACCCTCAGGGAACTAAAGACGAGAATCGGATCCGTAGCGTCGAGTGAGAAAATCACTGGCGCCATGAAAATGATATCGTCGGCAAAGGTGCATAAGTTCGAGCGCCAGATGCGGGAGCTCCTCCCCTTCAAGAATCAGCTCCAGACGATCATGGGCCATATTCTCTCGGCAGGCGTCGAATTCCGTTCGCCTCTGATCGCCGACCGCGAAGTCAAGAGAGTAGGGGTAGTGGTCTACGGCAGCGACGACGGCTTGTGTGGCGCCTACAACCTCAATATCTTCAAGCAGCTCCTTGTAGAGCTCAATGATATCCGCTCCCGCTATGGATCGGGCGTGGAAATCACGCTCTATCCGGTCGGCAAGAAGATTTTCAAGGCATGCTGGAAGCTCGATTCTACGGGCAATATCAGTGTGCGTAAGATTGAAGGCGTCGATTCGAAGATGGATGGCGCAAAGGTTGATGCGTTCACCGAAACGCTCCGCGCCGACTTCACATCCGGCGAACTCGATCTGATCGAAGTAGTCTATATGCGCTATCTGTCGATTAGCCGTCAGCGACTGGCTGTCGATCAATTGTTCCCGGTCAGAGCGGATCTTCTGCTCGCCGAAGGGGCCGACAAAGCCGACGAGAACCAACTCTATATCTTCGAGCCGGATCCCAATGAGATTTTCAACACTGTGCTCCCGATGTATGTGTTGAGCATGATGCAGGAGATCACAATCGAGAACTGCGCCTCGGAGCAGGCGGCCCGCGTGATGGCAATGCAGAGTGCCAACGACAACGCCCACAAACTACAGGAACAGCTCCAACTCGAATACAACAAACTTCGTCAGCAATCGATCACGACCGAACTCCTTGATATTTTGGGAGGTCAGGTCGAAAGATAAAAAAGATTATGAGTAGTGTAAAAGAATATTTTTCCGGCGTCGGCCGGGGTCTCAAGAGCCTCGTGACAGGCATGGCCGTCACAGGTCGAGAGCTTGTGACACCCAAAGTGACTGAGCAGTATCCCGAAAATCGTGACACTCTCCAGATCGCTCCCCGCTTCCGCGCCGAATTGACATTGAAGTATGATGCCCAGGGCCACCACAAGTGTATCGCCTGCGGCATCTGCCAGATGAACTGCCCCAACGGCACGATTCAGCTCCAGACAAAGATGGTGGATCTGCCCGACGGCAAGAAAAAGCGCAAACTCGACAAATACATGTACGACCTCGGCAGCTGCACATTCTGCATGCTATGCGTCACAACATGTCCGCAGGACGCGCTTGAGTTTTCCAACGATTTCGAACAAGCCGTTTACACTCGCGACAAGCTTGTCAAGCAACTCAATTATCGTCCCGAGCCGGAGGGTGAGGCTCCCGCGCCCGCTCCGAAGCCCGCAATGAGCCCCGAGCAGCTTGCCAAGATCAAAGCCGAGGCGCTTGCAAAGGCCGCCAAGATCAAGGCTGAGAAAGAGGCCGCCGCAAAGGCAGCAGCCGGGAATTCCGCCGACGGCGCCGCTTCGACTCCCGAGACTGAAAACAAATAATCGAACTAAATACAATCATGGTAGGAAACATAATACTCTACTTTGTGGTAGCACTCGTGATCACGGTGTTTTCCGTGATGGCGGTCACGACCAAAAAGATACTTCGCGCCGCGACCTATCTTCTGTTCGTGTTGCTCGGTGCAGCCGTGTTCTATTTCCAGCTGGGCTATGAATTCTTGGGCGCAATCCAGGTGGCGGTCTATGCCGGCGGCATCATGGTGCTTTTCGTATTCGCCATTCTGCTGACCAATAAGCCCAACGAGAATGAGAATCCTCTGCGCTCTCATCGTCAGGTGGTCGGAGTGATTGCCAGCGTCATCGGATGTGGCCTCCTTCTCTGGGCTCTCTTTACAATGCCTATGCTCGCGACTGCAGAGGGCACTCGCTCACTGTCCGACGCATTGACCTCGGGACCCGACATCACAATGAAAATGATCGGCGAGGCTTTCACCGGCACCGAAAAATATCAGTATCTTCTCCCCTTCGAGGCTGTCAGCGTGCTTCTGCTCGCCTGCATCATCGGCGGAGTGACTGTAGCCCGCAAACGTTGAACCCCTAATATTACTGAAATGAATCTTGACATTCTTTGGTATCTCGTGCCCAGCGTCATTATGTTCTGCTGCGGCGTATATGGGTTCGTGACCCGAAAGAATATGATCGCCATGCTCGTGTCGCTCGAACTGATGCTGAACTCGGCCGATCTGAACTTCGCTATCTTCAATCGCTTCCTCTTCCCCGACAAAATGGAGGGAATGGTGTTCACACTCTTCGCCATCGCCATCGCGGCGGCCGAGACAGCTGTGGCCATCGCCATCATCATCAACATCTATCGCTCGATAGGAAGCACGGAAATTGTAGAAACCAATAAAATGAAACATTAATATGGGCATAACACTTCCTATACTGATACTTGCCATGCCTTTCTTCATGTTCCTCCTTCTCGGATTGGGGGGAGTGAAGATGTCGCGTAAAGTGGCGGGCGTATTAGGCATTCTGGGCATGGGCACAACCATGACGCTTGCCTATATTGTGGCTTTCACTTATTTCTTCAGCGGCGACGCCGCATTCATCATCGACGGCGTCCGCCAGCAATTCCAGGTGTTCGACGTCACATGGCTCGCGTTCACTGAGCGTCTTGTCGTGAAGATCGGCTTCCTGCTCGATCCGATCTCGGCCATGATGCTCGTGGTCATCACGACGATCTCCTTCATGGTGCACCTCTATTCGTGGGGCTATATGGAGAGCGAACGCGGATTCCAGCGCTATTACGCATTCCTTAACCTCTTCAGCTTTTCGATGCTCGGCCTTGTCGTGGCCACCAACATCTTCCAGATGTATATCTTCTGGGAGCTCGTCGGCGTTTCGTCGTTCCTGCTGATCGGTTTCTTCTATCGTCTTCCCTCGGCTGTATCGGCTTCGAAGAAAGCGTTCATCGTCACCCGCTTCGCCGATCTCGGCTTCCTGCTCGGTATTCTGACGCTGACCTTCTTCACCGACACATTCAACTTCGTCGACATGACTTCCAACCCGATGAATGTGCTCGCCCAGACCGGCGGCGCCACTTTCATGGGCGCGAGTGTGCTGACATGGGCGATGGTGCTCATCTTCACAGGCGGTATGGGTAAATCAGCCATGCTTCCGCTTCACATCTGGCTTCCCGACGCGATGGAAGGTCCGACCCCAGTATCGGCCCTCATCCACGCCGCTACGATGGTTGTAGCCGGTGTGTATCTCGTGGCACGCATGTTCCCCGTCTATTGTGTGGTTGAAGCTTCGATGACATTCATCACAGTCGTCGGCGCCATCACAGCGTTCTATGCAGCCGTAGTGGCCTGCACGCAGATCGACATCAAGCGCGTGCTCGCCTTCTCGACTATTTCGCAGATCGCCTTCATGATGGTATCGCTCGGCGTTGCCCGCGACGGAATGCCCGGCGGCGAACACTACAGCGGACTCGGCTACATGGCCGGCATGTTCCACCTCTTCACTCACGCCATGTTCAAGGCACTCCTCTTCCTCGGAGCGGGCGCACTGATCCATGCCGTTCATTCCAACGACTACACCAAGATGGGCGGTCTTCGCAAATATATGCCGATCACCCACTGGACATTCCTGATCGGATGTCTTGCAATCGCAGGTATCCCTCCCTTCTCCGGCTTCTTCTCCAAAGACGAAATGCTCGCCGCCATGTTCAACAACAACTGGATCTGGGGCGCATGGATGACAATGGTAGCCGGCCTGACGGCGTTCTATATGTTCCGTCTCTACTTCCTCATCTTCTGGTGGGAGGAAAATCCGAATTATAAGCATCATCGTCCGCACGACGCTCCCTGGCAGATGTCGCTCCCGCTGATTATCCTGGCCGCTGTGTCGGTTGTGGCAGGCTTCATCCCCTTCGGCGAACTCGTCACATGGAACGGCGTCTCCTATCATATCCATCTTGAGGCTCCCGTAGCCGTGACTTCGATCATCGTCGCTCTCTGCGCCATCGCCCTGGCTGCCAAGATGTATATGCGCAAGAACACTCTTCCCGAGAAATTCCGCAAGGCGATGCCCGGCCTCTGGACAGCAGCCCATCACCGCTTCTACTGGGACGAGCTCTACATCTTTATCACCCACAAGATTATCTTCGGCATAATCTGCAGCGCCATCGCATGGTTCGATCGCCACGTGATCGACGCTACAATGGACGGTTTCGCAAAAGTCACTCAGAAAGTATCGTTTGCCATTCGCGGACTGCAGGGGGGCAACGTACAGGCCTACGTGCTCTGGTACTTCTTCGGTGCCGTCGCTCTCGCCCTCATCACATGGATCTGTCTTCTCTAACATCAACCCTGACTATCGGATCCTATCGGGGAGTTTGACTCCGGCCGTCGTCGCGCGACTCTGATCCCGGCCGACGGCGGGGTAGACCTCCCAAAACAAAACAACAAAAGCAGTAACAACTTTAGATTATGTTCGGAAATATATTAATCTGGTTTGTAATCATTCCCGTGCTGATGATGGCCGGGCTTGGTGTCTGCCGCAACAGCAGCATGGCTGCTATCCGCGCCGTCATGGTGATCGGAAGCACTATTCTGCTCGCACTCGCCATTTGGCTCTGTGTGGATTTCCTCGCCTTGCGCGGGGCCGGAGTCGACGACGAGATGCTCTTCACGGGCAGCTGGATGTGGTATGCGCCACTTAATATCCACCTTGCTGTGGGTGTCGACGGCATCAGCGTGCTGATGCTCCTTCTCTCGGCTGTGATTGTATTCGCAGGCACATTCGCTTCCTGGAAAATCAATCCGCTGCCGAAAAACTTCTTCCTCTGGTTTGCTCTTCTGAGCACCGGCGTGTTCGGCTTCTTCATCTCGATCGACATGTTCACGATGTTCATGTTCTATGAGGTGGCTCTTATCCCGATGTATCTTCTGATCGGTGTGTGGGGCACAGGCCGCAAGGAGTATTCAGCGATGAAACTGACCCTGATGCTCATGGGTGGTTCCGCATTCCTCATGCTCGGCCTACTCGGCATCTACTGGCACAGCGCTCCGGCCGGAGGCGAACTGACCTGGAACATCCTTGAGATCGCCCGCAACAACGCTGTCGATCCCTCCTGGCAGAATCTCCTTTTCTGCTTCACATTCGTCGGCTTCGGCGTGCTCGGAGCCATGTTCCCCTTCCACACATGGAGTCCCGACGGTCATGCCTGCGCGCCGACCGCCGTGTCGATGCTCCACGCCGGCGTGCTCATGAAACTCGGCGGCTACGGCTGCTTCCGCATCGCCATCTATCTTCTCCCGGCCGCTGCCAACGAGCTTGCCTGGATCTTTATTATCCTGACCGGTATCTCAGTGGTCTACGGTGCGTTCTCGGCTTGTGTTCAGACCGACCTCAAGTATATCAACGCCTACTCATCTGTCAGCCACTGCGGCATGGTGCTTTTCGCTCTTCTGATGCTCAATCAGACTGCCATGACAGGCGCCATCCTTCAGATGCTGTCCCACGGCCTCATGACAGCCCTCTTCTTTGCTCTGATCGGCATGATCTACGGCCGAACCCACACACGCGACATCCGCGAGATGGGCGGTCTGATGCAGATCATGCCTTATCTCGGCGTCTGCTATATGATCGCCGGCTTCGCTTCGCTCGGTCTGCCCGGTCTCTCCGGCTTTGTCGCTGAGATGACAATCTTCTTCGGAGCCTGGGAAGACGCCGACATGTTCCACCGCGCATTCGTTGTGGCCGCTACATGCTCGATCGTCATCACCGCCGTGTATATCCTCCGCGTTGTCGGCAAGCTGCTCCTTGGCAAAGTCCACGACGAACACCATCTGCAGCTGACGGACGCCACATGGTTCGAACGTTTCTCCACTGTGACACTTATCGTCTGCATCGCCGGAATCGGTTTCTTCCCCAACTGGATCAACGAAACCATCCAGCATAGCTTCCTTCCGATTATCCACGCCCTTCAGAACGCGATCTGATGCGTCGGGGAGAAATCTGAAAGTGTCACTCCATCCTTATCGATCAAACTTAATTAACACATGGACTATTCTCAATTTGGGGCAATGCTGCCCGAACTGATAATTCTGGGGATCTTCTTGATCGTGTTTCTCTGCGACACGTTCACGCCCGATAACGGCAAGAAATTCCTGACTCCCCTGACATCGGTGCTTTTCCTGTTGGCTACGGTCGCGATCTGGATCGTTCCCTCCTGTCAGGAATCCGTGTTTGGAGGAATGTATGTCGACAATGCCGCGTGCAAGGCCATGAAATGTGTGCTCAACGTCGGTGCGTTCATCTGCTTCCTTGAGGCTTCGAAATGGATTTCGACCAAAGAGGTCGTGATCCGCAAAGGTGAATTCTTCGAGCTGATTCTGATCACACTCTTCGGAATGTATCTGATGATCTCGGCGCGTCATTTCCTTCTCTTCATCATCGGCCTTGAATCCGCATCGCTTCCGATCGCCGCTCTTGTGGCCTTCAACAAGCATAAATACGAAAGCCATGAGGCTGCAATCAAGTATATCATGACGGCCGTATTCTCATCGGCGATTCTTCTGACCGGTCTCAGCTTCGTATATGCCTTCTCCGGCGGCTCGCTTTATTTCAGCGACATCGCGGCTCAGATCAGCGCAGGCGAGATGAGCGGTCTGCTTCTCTTTGCTCTCGCATTCGTGCTTGCAGGCATCGGTTTCAAGCTTTCGCTCGTACCCTTCCACCTCTGGACAGCCGACGTCTATCAGGGAGCTCCGACAGCCGTCACCGCCTATCTTTCGGTAGTGTCGAAAGGTGCTGCGGCCTTCGCATTCTTCATCATCTTCGTGCAGGTGTTCGGTCAGGTCTACAGTGCGGCCTGGGAGTGGATGCTCTACGCTGTGATCATCGCTACGATCACAATCGGCAACCTCTTCGCGATGCGCCAGAAAAACATGAAGCGATTCATGGCGTTCTCTTCCGTGTCGCAGGCCGGTTATGTGATGCTCGGTGCGATGGCAGCCGATGAGCTTGGTCTCGCCTCGATGATGTTCTACATCCTTGTCTACGTTGTCAGCAACCTCGGCGCGTTTGCAGTCATCTCGACTATCGAAGACCGCACGGGATATGTCGGCATGGACGACTACAATGGTCTCCATAAGACGAATCCCTATCTTGCGGTGGCAATGACTTTGGCTATGTTCTCGCTGGCCGGCATTCCTCCCTTTGCAGGCTTCTTCTCGAAGATCCTCATCTTCACAAGCGTGACAGGCACAAACTCGATGGCGCTCTACATGCTTGTGCTGATCGCCCTGATCAACACAATCATCTCGCTCTACTACTACCTCCTTGTGGTCAAAGCGATGTGGATCTCCTCCGACGCTCCCAAGATCGAAAGCTTCAAAGCCGGCTGCACAGAGAAGACAGCTCTTTGGATCTGCGTTCTCGGCATCGTCTTCCTCGGCCTTGTCAGCTACGTCTACCAGTACTTCGTCAGCAGCGTAGGCGCATCGGCGCTCCTCTCGCTCAACTGATCGCAGTCAGATCGAATATCACCCTCCCATATACAACAAAAGCCGCAATCCGTCGCCGGGTTGCGGCTTTTCGCCTTTAATCAGTATGGGAAGGGGCGTTGCTGTCGGATGGTAGTTGCTTTCTTAGCGATCTCCAAATAGGAAGGGGGCGCAACCATTGCTATGGTTGCGCCCCTTCTCTGTGAATTTGATATGCGATTGGTAATTCTGCCGGCGGGAGAATCGGCCGGTTTATTTCTTGGGAGTTTTGGCGGCCGACTTCGTGCCGGGCTTGCGGCCGCGACGCGGTTTGGCCGGGGCTTCGTCGGTTGCGACAGCCGTTGTCTTGGATGCTGTTGACTTGGCGGCAGCCTTGTCGACGAGTTCGAGCGGGGCCTCAACGGGGGCGTTGGTCGAGTCGTCGGCTGTGAGGATATTCTGCTTCAGTGTCTTCACTTCGCGCTGGAGCGAGTCGATCTCGGCCGCCTGATTGCGGATGGTCAGCAGGAGCGAATTGAGCTCTTCGTTGCCGATCTCCTCCGGATACTGTTCCTCGACGCGCACGATGAAATCGGCAAGCACATTCATATAGTTTGTGAAAGCCGCAAAGGGGGAATCGTAGGGAGAGAAAGCGCCTGCCGCACTCTTGCCTGTCGACATGTAATAGAAATGGTCGCTGCTCTGAAGATACTGCCAATCGAGCTTAAGGCGGCGATCCGTGCAGAGATTGACGCGCTCGCCGATGGCATAGAGCTTGCCGAGAGCCTCCCGCTGCAGATCATTGCCCTTCCAGGGAGCGACGTCGCGCGCCTCATCCATATCCGAAATCGGGAAAGGAATGTTGAGTGAATCCACAGGCTTCAGACGCTGAGAGGCGTGCGACGGAGAAGTGAACACCACTCCGCGCTCCTTGCCGAAGCGGGGGAGAGCCTTCAAGAAATCGAAGATGCCGGTCGAAGCGGGGAGGAATGTGCCGAACGTATCCATCGAGAGATAGAGATTGACGATCTGCTCCTCCTCGGGGAGAGCGGCGATCCAGTCGACATACTTATCGGCTGTCAGCGGGAACTCATCCCATTCCGGATTGTTGAAATTGCCGGAAATGTCGTAAGCAAGTTTGTCGTTGGTCAAAAGCAGCTTAAGATCCGGCGCCACCGACGACGAATAGACATAGTTGGGCGACTTCCAGCCGAGCACATGCTTCGCTCCGTCGGTCAGGCAGGTCTTGAAGCCCATCGAGCGGATAAGGAGCGACGTGTCGTCGTCGTAGATAAGCTCAGTGTTGGCAAACACCTTTGGAGTGACTCCGAAGAGACGGCGGATGAGGCTGTCGTGCATCTTCACCTCGCGGATAAACTCCTCAGGATCCTCAAGCGAAGAGAGCGAATGGGAATATGTGCCCGAAAGGAACTCGACACACTTCGTATCGGCCAGCTTCTTGAGCAGATCGATAAACTCCGGCACATAAAGCTGCAGTTGCTCGATGGCTGTGCCCGAGATCGAAATGGCACACTTGAACTCGCCGCCGGAAGACTCGATCATCTCCAGCAGAGTGTTGGCCATCGGGATGTATGATTGTTCGGCCATACGATTGATGATATCATCGTTGGCGAAATCGTCGTAATAATAATGGTCGTTGCCGATGTCGAAGAAGCGATAGCGCTTGAGTCGGAACGGCTGATGGATCTTGAAATAGAAACAAACGGATTTCATATCGTATACGGGGGTTTGCTTTGCGGGGAGAGTTGTGTGGATAATCTTATTGTTGGCGAGAAGAGAGAGATAATCGGGTGAACGGGCTGAGATGACCGCAGCGATGCGGGGTCAGCCCCGGTCGGCGATCACTTTCTTATAGATATCGATCACCTTCTTGCCGGCCTTTTCCCAAGTGATGCCGTGGATTTCTTCTATGCCACGATCGCGGAGAGATTTATAGAGCGCCGGGTTTGTCACGATCGAATGCATGGCGTCGGCCATGGCATCGATGTCCCAATAATCGGTCTTGATGACATTATCGAGGATCTCGGCGCAACCGCTCTGTTTGGAGATGATAGAGGGCACGCCCATCTCCATCGCTTCGAGAGGAGAAATGCCGAAAGGCTCGCTGACAGAAGGCATCACATAGACATCCGAAGCTGCAAGCATCTCATAGACCTGACGACCCTTCAGGAAGCCTGTGAAATGGAATCGGTCGGCGATTCCGCGTTTGGCCACGAGCTTGATCATCGCATCCATCATATCGCCCGAGCCGGCCATGACGAATCTGACATTCTTAGTCTTGCCGAGAACTTTCGCAGCCGCCTCGACGAAATACTCCGGCCCCTTCTGCATCGTGATTCTGCCGAGGAACGTGATCACCTTATCCTTCGATTCCGGGCGAGGAATCGAGAGCAGATCGTCGCTCAGCGGAATCACGGCATTATGGACGGTCGTCACCTTCTCCGGGCTGATGCCATACTTATCGATGACAGTGCGGCGTGTCAGCTCCGACACAGTGATGATATGGTCGGCCTGCTCCATGCCATCCTTCTCGATGGCGAACACCGTGGGGTTGACATTTCCGCGCGAGCGGTCGAAATCAGTGGCATGCACATGGATGACGAGCGGCTTGCCCGTCACTTTCTTCGCGTGGATTCCGGCCGGATAGGTCAGCCAGTCGTGGGAATGGATGATGTCGCACTCCACAGTGCGGGCGATGACGCCGGCCACAATCGAATAATTATTGATCTCCTCCAGAAGATTATCGGGATAACGGCCCGAAAACTCTATGCAGCCGAGGTCGTTGAGATTTAGATAATTGAAATCCGAATAGATGTGGGCTCGCAGATCGAAATAGAGCTGCGGATCCATATATTTTCCTAATCGCGACTCTACATACTCGCGACTGACATCGCGCCATGCGACCGGAGTGTTGCATGCTCCGATGATATTGGCGAATCCACGTTCCTCATCGCCCCAAGGCTTAGGGATGACGAATGTGATATCCATGTCGCCGTTATTATGCATACCCTTAGTCAGGCCATACGAGGCGGTGCCGAGCCCTCCGAGGATATGAGGTGGGAATTCCCATCCGAACATTAATGCCTTCATATGCTTTCTTCCTGAGAGTTTTGGAGTTTATTGAGTTGCTTAACGTTTCTGATCGTGCGCAGTATCTCGCCGACATTCTTGGCTGTCGACACGGCGCCGCGCCCCGTATAGGGAGGATTGCCGTCGTAGAGCTCCGAGAGCGATCCGACGCAACCTTCGGTCATTTCATCCTCATAGCCGATCAGCATCCGCTCGATGAAGCCCAGACCGCTCAGACCGAACACCTTGATATACGCGTCGGCATAGAATCCGAAGAGCCAGGGGCGAGCCGGACCCTGATGGACCGCGCGCTCACGCTGTTCGGGATTGCCGACATAATTCGGCGTGTAGGCATAGCTTTTCGGGCTCAGCGAACGCAAGCCCTTCGGGGTCAGCAGCTCGCGAGTGGCCAGATCGAGAATCTTCTTGCGCTGACGGCGATCGAGCGGCGAATATTCCAGTCCGATCGCGATGACCATGTTGGGCCGCACCTCCAGATCCGTATATGCGCCATTGACATAATCATAGAGATAGCCGTAGTCATTAAGGAAGGTAGCGACGAAGCTTTGCTTCACCGTGGCTACAAGATCGCTGATCGATTCAAGACGATCGACTGCCGCCGTATCGCCCTCATAGAGCGATGCGAGGAAAGCCAGCGCGTTATACCACAACGCGTTGAACTCCACGATATAGCCCGAGCGCGGGATAAGCGGCTTCCCTCCGAGCGATGCCGACAGCCATGTGACCGGAGATTCCGTGCCGTTAGACGATAGGAGGCCGTTGTCGTTCATGCGCAGATTCGGGATGCGGTTGTTGCGGATATCATCGACGATATGTTCGATGATCTCGAGATACTTCTCCCTGCACTCCTTAAGGCCGACAATGCGTCGATACTGCTGAAGCGCCCAAATGGTCCAAAGCGGGATGTCGGGCAGATCTATATCCGTGATGACCGGATCCTTCTCGCCTGTGGCGACAAATTTATGCAACGCATGCAGGAATGTGTCGATGATAGCCTCGAAATCGTCGCGATGGTCGATGGCCAGTGTGCATCCCGGCAGGGCTATCAGCTCATCGCGACCCCGCACGTTATACCAGGGATATCCGGCCATGATGTACATCTCGCGACCCCGCTTCAGATAGAACTGCTTGGCCGAATTCTTCAGGCAATTATAGAAAGATGTGCGCGAAGTGCGTCCGATCAGCTCCTGCTCATAAGTAGCCTCAAACTTCGAAGAGTCGGCCTCGAAAGTGGAAGCCGAGAAAATGATCGATTCACCCTTCTTGATCGGGAGCTCAAAATAGCCGGGCACCCAGAGATCTTCCGTGTAAGGGATTCCGCGGTCGCGATCCTTATAATAAATGATATTTTTATTCCAATGGCCGTCGTCGACCCACTTCACCTCCTTGTTGAACTGCATGAAGAGTTCCGGATAGCCGTGATATAGGCAGGTGGCGATTCCGTTTTCGACGTGGCGCACGCTCTTATTTATGGCGTCGTTTTCGACGCAGAGATCATTGGCGTTGCGGAAAGCGAGGAAAGGCTTGAAGCGCAACGTCGTGTCGGAATGCGCCTCCTTGAGGGTATACTTGATCAGAATACGGTTTTCGTGGGAGATGAACACCTTCTCCTTGGTCAGTACGACACCGCCGACACGGAAAGTCACAGTCGGCACAGTCTCGCAATTGAACTCGCGGATATACTTATGTCCGTTGGGGGCGAACACTTGCCCGGCATATTCATGCAGTCCGAGATTGAACGGGGCGTCATGCTGGATGACGGTTTCGTCGAGCGACGAAAGCAGGATGTGAGCCTTATCGTCCATTTCAGGGATCGGGATGACGAGCAGACCATGCTGTTTGCGGGTGTTACACCCGACGACGGTCGTGCAATGGTAAGCCCCCGATTTGTTGGTGCGGAGCATCTCCTTGGGGAGAGATTGCTCCAGGTTGATCATAAGGCTTTTGTCGAATTTAAGGTAACTCATGTCTTTGAGTCGGAATTTATTGACGCGCGGGAGGGGAGCGGGGAGGCCGCGGCGCGGAGGGTGGAAAAATGGTTTGTAGAGAGAGTGAGACCGGCCCGACAGGGGCTTACGGGTGCATGAAGTGAGAGAGGGAGACTTCGGCAAGGTGTAGGCCGTGTGTCTTGGTGAGTCGTTAGATTTTATTGCAAATATAACAAAAAATTGTGGCTGATCCGCCTATCGGTCAATAAAAAAATATGAATCCACGATTTTTGATATGTTATGCAACATTTTTTGCTCTAAAAAGAGTGTGTACGACTCGGCCGACCGGCCTTTTATGCCGGATCAAGCGGGCGAAGCGGGAGGCTGATCGGGGTCGGGTTCGGTCAGATTCTCATCGTGAAGCTGGCGTTGCACATCGGCCGCGCTCGGAATCGGAAGGTCGATGACGCGAGTGGAATCGGCCACATCCCAAGCTTCGAGATTCCATTTGTCGGTCATGTCGACAAGGTCTTTATAGATGATGTTGAATCGCGGGATGAATCCCGAATCCCCCAGCGCGTCGAGTTTGCGCAATACCGTGCCGACCGTCAGATCGCGGGCATTGACGGCCGGGGTGTAGCCGATCGAATCATTGTCCTTGAGCATGACATTATAGATCAGGCCGCATTTATTGAGGGCAAAAGTGATGTCGCCGACCAATCGGAGCGGAATGTCGTAATCGGCCGAAAGGTCGTTGCGCGAGAGAGGCTCCAGCTTCTTCTCGAAGCGGCGGAAAATCGCGCCGACCACGACGAGAGTCACCTTCCGTCGATAATTCTGCGAAATGGTGGAGGGGTCGCCCAGGAAATTGAAAGCGAAAATATTCTGAAGCGAATAAGTCAGCACACATCCGAAGAGCAAGATCATCCAGGAAAGTTGCATCCATATCAGCAGCAGCGGGAGAAACGAAAAAGAACCGTAGATGGCGTTATACTTCGATACATAGATCTGGCCGTTGACAAAGAGCAGCTGCATGATCTGGAACGCTATGGCGCAGACCGCGCCCGAGATGGCCGCATACTTGAACTGCACCTTAGTGTTTGGAATCAGAAAATAAGAGAGTGCAAAAGCGAGCCATGCGAGCACGAGCGGAGCGCATTCGAGCGCGATATTGAGCAGCGGAGTGAGAATCTGCAGACTGTTCTGCACCATCGTCGACATAAAAATCGACACACCCGACGAGCATGCCATCAACACAGGCATGATAAGGCAAATCGAGATATAATCCGTGATCTTCTGATAGATAGTGCGATCCTTCTTGATATCCCAGATATTATTGAAAGCCTCCTCGATGGTAGATAGCAAAGAGACGAGCGTCCAAAGGAGCACGAGAATGCCGACTCCGACAAACACCCCGTTGTTGGCCTCCTTCAGATAAGAATCCACGAATCCCATTGCCGTCTGCAACGCTTTATGCTGAGAAGGGAAATATGAATACAAGGCATTGGAAATAGAATCCTGGAATCCGAATCCGCGTCCGATTGCGAGCAGCAGCGCGATGGCCGGCACAATGGCGAGCACAGCCGAATAAGTCAGCGCCGACGACTTCATCTGCAGGCCGCGGTCGAGAAACGACCTGACCGAGAGATTGAGGGTCTTGATGACGCGCACCCAAAGGGTGTTGCGCGGCTCCTTCCAGACTCCGACAGTGCAGTATTGATAGAACTGCCTGGCTTTGTTGATAATTTTGGGTATGGCTTTTTTCATAGTGGAGTGGGGTAAATTCGGTTGATAATCCCGTTTTAAGAAAAAACCTCCGGAATCGTCGCCTCTTCCCGGGCGGGGAGGGCGTGATCCGGAGGAATTAAGAAAGGGCAGACGTGTTGTAAGCCGGGTTATGTAGCCGGCGACACGCAGTCACCGGCCGACGGTCATTTATCTGAGTCCGACGGTTGCCCGCCGACTTTAGCGGCCTACCCCCCGGCAATGGACGAGCAATCCTTGACTGCCGGTATACTTGGCCTTGCAACGCATAGGATGTGCGGCCTCCCATGTCGCCATGGGAGCCGGTGGGCTCTTACCCCACCTTTTCACCCTTACCCGCCGGGCTCCTGCGCCTCGACGGCGCTAAGCGAGGGGGGCGGTTGTTTTCTGTCACATTGATCCCCGGAGTCGCCTCCGGCTTTCCGTTAGAAAATATGCTGCTCTGTGTTGCCCGGACTTTCCTCATCATGCTCCCGGCATGAAGCGACCGTCCGCACGTCTGCCATATAATGTCATATCTTTTGTTCCTCGGCCTTCTTCTCGATTCTGGCTGTCTCTCGGGCTTCGCGGCCGGTGGCGGCGAAGCCGTTGGCTGCATAGACCACGAGGCAGATGCCTGCCACAAGCCCGGCAGCCGAGGCGATCTTCTCCGGCCCGAGCACAACGATCACCACGCCTGCGATCAGGCAGATGACCGGCACAACAAACCAGAACGCCATAGGCGGCAGAGGCCTTGAGGCCTGAATGATTGCGACAACCTGCAGCGCTCCGACCAGAATCAGGATCGCTCCGAGGGTATATATAATGGCCTTGATGAAAAAGGCCGGCGAGCACACCATCCATACTCCGAGCACGAGTCCGGCGATACCGACGATGACTGTGGCCCAGTTGGTGGCGTGGTATCGGGCTTTTGCCGATTCGGAAGCCGAATCAGCGGGCCGTTTGCGGCAAAGCTCCATTATCATCAGCACGAGGCTCGGGATAGCCACAAGCGCTCCGATAGCAATGACCAGAGAGTTATAGAGCTGCTCCCTGTTGTGATAGATCAGCAAAAGAATGCCGATCACAAGCGCCGAGAAATAGGCGATCAGATAGTTTTTCCCTTTCATAGCTGTATGCGAGTTTTTAAGAAACAGTTTGAGTTACGTCAGCTTATCCATAGCGGAACAAAATGGCTACGATGACTTACTACTCTTCAAACAAGCATTCGGCTGAAAGGGTTTTTGGAGAGCTCCAGGCCGATTGCGGCATCGGCCGCACTACATTCCGCCGAAGCGCGATTCGATGAAGGCGCGGATCACTCTCACCACGCCGTCGTCATCGAGGAGGGAGGCGTCGAGAGAGAGGTGATAATTATCGGAGCGGCCCCATGCGCGGCCGGTGAAATAATTATAGAAATCTTCGCGCTTGCGGTCGAATCGGCGAGCCAGCTCTTCTCCTCGTTCGAGAGAATCGGCGTCGCCACGCTTAATGATCGCCTCCACCCGCTTTTCGACGGGGGCATGCAGGAAGATACTGACCAGATGCGGGTGATCACGAAGGATATAATCGGCCGAACGGCCGACAAACACGCATCCCGATCGGGATGCGAGCTTCCGGATCACTTGGCTCTGGATATTATAGATCGACTCCGAGCTCAGTGAAGACGTGTCATAGGCCTCGGCGATGCCGAAAGTGTTGCTCAGCAGCGAGCGCAGCGCCGAGGGGCGCTTCTCGTCATAGCGCGCGAAGACATCCGGAGTGTAGCCAAACTGGCTCGCAGCTTCCGAGAGCACCTCCTTGTCGTAATACTCGAGGCCAAACTCGCGGGCGAGGGCTGTGCCCAGGCGGCGGCCGCCGCTTCCGAACTGGCGCCCCACGACGATTATGAGATCAGAGGGGATATTCATTATAAGATCGTATAAAACGGGTCAAAACGAGGGTGTCAAAGGGGAAAAATCCCCTCATCAGCCTCTTTTGTGCTACAAATTTAGTGAAAATCGGTGTAATGATAAAATTTTTTGTTATTTTTGCGCAAATTACAGTTACTTATGAGCGAAAATTCAAGTAATGGCCATTCCGTCGATGATGGAATGGCGATATATGAAGAGATTGTAAATAACGTAGATACGTGTAAAAATCGGCTCGATTCGCTGATCTGCGAGCTTCGCCGTGTCGACTCGACCGGCCAGTTCCTCTGCAGCACCGCCCGCTTTCTGGCAGCTGTAGATCATGAAGGATTCGCCGAATATCTTCCCAAGCTGATCGAATCGGCAATCGAAAAAGACCGTGAACGCCGCTACATCAGTCAGCTCCTCGAAGCAATTTGGGGCGCCGATTATGAGGAGCGGGCCGAAGAGCTTCGTGGCAGCGACGATTGCTTCCGTCGGCTCTACAAGCGCGTATATCCGATCGGTACATTCGATTGAATGAGTCGCGCGGTCGGGGTCGGCGTCGGCAATCCGCCACGGCCCTAACCCATTTCAAAAAGAAAAATGAAAAAGTATTATTACGGACTATTATTAATGTGCGGCCTGATCATTTGTGGTGTGGCCTACGGCATCGCAGCTCGTCCGGCTCGTCAAGGAGGCAAAGCCGCACATGAAAGAAATGTGATGAAAAAAGATTCCATTCCCGCTGCCGATAAACTCAGCGACACT
Organism: uncultured Porphyromonadaceae bacterium; assembly: GCA_947175695.1. Lineage (GTDB taxonomy): Bacteria > Bacteroidota > Bacteroidia > Bacteroidales > Muribaculaceae > Lepagella. The sequence goes on along the minus strand of CAMWNT010000009.1, from coordinate 188 downwards.
CCCTCGGCTGAAGATGCGATCGTAGAGATCGTCACAACCGAAGGCCCCGTCAAAGTGAGACTTTATGGCGACACGCCCCGTCATCGCGACAACTTTCTCAAACTTGCCGCAGAAGGTTATTACGACGGAGTGCTCTTCCACCGTGTGATCAAAGATTTCATGGTGCAGACCGGCGCCCCGAAATCCAA
>CAMWNT010000008.1 GCA_947175695.1 uncultured Porphyromonadaceae bacterium | reverse complement strand
TCAATAAGTAGCAAATGACTTTAACCACGAGTATTGAATTTATTAAACGTTGTGAAATATGGAACGGTAGTTTGCCGCCCTTTGCGCTCCAGTTCGTAAGCGTTGGGGTCAATGCCGGGAACTGGATTGAAGTACACTATCTCGAAGCCGAGATAGTATTCACCTGAGAACTTGAAGCCCATGGCTTCAAGCGTGGTTTTCGGGAAGATCTTCGGGCCATCGCCACGAAGTCGGACGAGAACGCGCTCCTTATCGTGGTTGAGCAAGACTTTGTTTTCTCGAAGCCCGACACGAGGTTGATTGAGCCTTTTCCGAGAACCGTCGGTACGTAGTACAGGCGGTTTCGGATAATCGCCTCCTTTGGCTCGGTCTCGAACATTTCGGGGTCGGGGAAGTCGAGCATATCGTCGGAGTCGAGGTATTCCTTGAAGCCGTCAATATCATCATCAACAAGAAAGTTGATGGCGAGCGGGTCGGAAATCACATATACTTTGATGGGCTGTTCCATAAGATTTTGAAGTGTCATTTGTTCCTACAAAGTTACCAAAAATCTGCGAGATAGGCGACCTCCAGTTGGGGGGATTAGCTCCTCTACTGGGGGGGGAACACTAAATGCGATGGAGGCAATTAAGCCGGACAGACGCGAGAAAGCGTTCCGTGCGATATCGATAGCTGATTCTCAGTCGCAACAACGCATGGAATATTATGTGCGTAATCACCATCCGCGAGCTGTCGGTGGTGAATATGTCAAAGGATGCTCCGGCGTAGGTATGACCATTTCAATAAGGGTGGAGAAAGGATACTCTTTATGAACCTCACTAACACATGCCCCGACATTCCCGACAATTGGAAGGGAGGAATGAATGACGTATGTCGCATACTTGGTCGCCCCGGAAAACCAATGAGTCGCGAAACACTCCGCAAGTATGCGGAGCTTGGTAAAAAATTCGGAGGGATTGACTACACGCCGGGAATAAACGGACGCAGGGTATTCTCGGGAAAGGAGGTAAAGAGATTTTGGAAGAGCCTTTAATCAGTTCTCCAATCAGAGAAAATCTTAGCAACGGTTTAAGTTTAACTTTCACTCAAAGAGGATTTTTCGAGAGATTTTCATTCGGATTCGGGGGAGCAATTGCAAATTGACGGTCGATGAATTCGGACAAAAACACCGAAAAAGACCTTTGAGTGGATGAAAATATTCCCTCCGAAGAGTCTGAATTCTTTAATCGTGTTAAATTTAAACCGTTTCTTGGGATTCATCGTTGCCAAAAAGCAACCAAATCGCGGCCTAAGAACATCTTGCGTCCGTTAGTCGAACTGACGGAATATCTCAGCATTCCGCATTTGGCGAGATTCAGTATGTGTCGCCGACTGAATCCGAGGATTTCTGCGGCTTGACCTACCGTATATTTCGCCGTAGGAGAGAGATTCGGGCGTTCGTTGATCACTCTTACAACTCTCTTAAAATAGAAGTGCAAGTATACACCGCACGGCACAACCGAAACCAATTCCCATCCAGCCCTCCCGAGCTTGTTAAGCTCTTGAAGAGATTCGTCGCCGCATTCACTTATAAGCGAATAGTATTCAAAATTTTCCATTGTCAAATCTCCTATATTTACGTCTCATAGATCACTAAGGTATACATCATGCCTGCGCAAGCTCGGATATAGAAAGTCGCGATTAAAAGAGAAATGTAGCCCTTTCGATGGGCGGATGCATCGGTGTGCATAATCTTTAGTAAAGAGTATTGACCGACGACTATCGCTGACGCCGCATCCAACGACATCTGACGGGGATGCGGCGTCAGGAGCGTTTGACGCGCATGGCGCGGATGGCGTTGAGCACGGCGAGGATCATGACGCCGACATCGGCGAAGATGGCAAGCCACATGTTGACGATACCGAAGACGCTTAGGATCAGGCAGACCCCTTTGATGCCGATCGCCATGATGATGTTTTCCCATACAATGCGCAGGCATTTGCGCGAGATGCGGATCGCTTTGCCGATCTTTGAGGGATCGTCGTCCATCAGTACGACGTCGGCCGCCTCAATGGCGGCATCGCTCCCTAACGCACCCATAGCAATACCGAGATCGGCACGCGACAAGACAGGCGCATCGTTGATGCCGTCGCCGACATAGGCCGTCATGCCATTGCCCGGCGCACCCATTATCTCCTCAAGTCGAGCCACCTTGTCGGCCGGGAGCAGACGACTGTAAACCTCATCGATGCCAAGCCGCGTCGCGACCTGCTCGGCTACGGCCGGCGCATCACCGGTCAGCATCACGGTGCGATCCACGCCCGACCGACGCAAGTCGGTGATGGCCGCCGCAGAAGTCGGTTTGACAACATCACCGAGCACAATGTGCCCTGCATAGCGGCCGTCGATGGAGAGGTGGACAATAGTTCCCGCGGTATGGCAATGGCAAGGCTCGACTCCTTGATCGACCATCAGTTTTTCATTACCGACCGCAATCCTCATGCCGTCGATCACGGCGATCACACCATGGCCACTAATTTCGTGAAGATCCGAAATCCGGCTACGGTCGACCTTGCGTCCGTATGCCCGGAGAAGAGACTTCGCGATCGGATGGGTCGACGATGACTCCGCCATTGCGGCATATTCGAGCAGACGCGCTTTGCTCTCTTTCAGATCATGATCCGAGGGATCATGATACGCATTGACCTGAAACACTCCTTCGGTCAAGGTGCCGGTTTTGTCGAAGACGACTCTCTTTACCTTCGACAGAGTTTCCAACACATTGCCCCCTTTGACGAGAATCCCCTCACGGCTCGCCCCTCCGATTCCGGCGAAAAACGACAACGGAATACTGACCACCAACGCACACGGGCAACTGATGACGAGAAATACAAGTGCGCGATACACCCACGTCTCGAATGTAGCGAAGTCAAACGGTGAGCCACAGAAGAGAATCATGAATAGCGGAGGGAGGATCGCCACAGCCAACGCACCATAGCACACGGCCGGAGTGTAGACCCTCGCGAAGCGGGAGATAAAGCTCTCCGACTTCGATTTCCGCGATGCGGCATCTTCCACAAGCTCAAGAATCCTGGAGACGGCCGACTCGCCGAATTCTTTGGTGGTTCTGACCTTGAGCAGCCCCGAGATATTGATACTCCCGCTGACCACCTCATCGCCCCGGCCGACTTCACGCGGGATCGACTCGCCGGTCAGCGCAGAAGTGTCGAGCGACGAATCGCCCGCCTCGACAACACCGTCGATCGGCACTTTCTCGCCCGGCATAAGGATGATTGTCTGACCGACCTCCACATCGTCGGGATCGACCTTGACGATCTTGCCGTCGCGCTCGATATTGGCATAGTCGGGGCGAATATCCATCAGCGCGGCGATATCGCGACGGCTCTTCCCGACGGCGTAGCTCTGAAAAAACTCGCCGATCTGATAGAAGAGCATGACTGCGATCGCTTCGAGATAATCACCGCTTTTCTCATATATGGCCAACGCAAACGCACCGACTGTGGCCACGGCCATAAGGAAATTCTCATCGAATACCCGGCCATAGAAGATGCCCTGGAGGGCTTTCCAAAGTATATCGTAGCCTATTATAAGGTAGACGATCAGATACAAACCGAGACGCGGCAGGCCCGCGACACCGACTATCTGCAATGCGATCGTCAACACGATGGCGACGATTATACGCAGGAGCATTTTGCGTTGTTTTTTATTCATAAGCAGGGGAAATTTAATGGGGTCAACGCGGGATTCGACCTTTCGCGGCCCGACGCGGGATGTGGATCCGACTAATCCTTGATCTCGAAATCCGGCTCAATCTTGCGAGCCGTTTTGGCTATGTCGGCAATTACGCGATCGATGTCGGCATCTTCTTCGAAAGTGATTTTCATCTTTTGAGTCATGAAGGATATCGAAAGTTCCTTGACACCGGCCACTTTCGAGGCTGCTTCTTCCACGAGGTTGGCGCAGTTGGCGCAATCCACCTCAATCTTATAAGTCTTCTTCATATCTTAAATTTTATTTTTTCGCTTATTATTTCAACAGCAAATTTAGAAGATATTTCATGCAATCCGGTTGCAAAGCGCGTCATCTCCGACATTTTGCAACCGGATTGCAATTATACGATAGACGACGAAGCTCCCTTGACTCTGGAATGTCAAGGGAGCTTCGCTATTCAGTGGTGAATTATCACCGTATTATTTAAAGGCGTCGGGAAGGTCGTTTTCGTAGAGCACGACGTCGCCCTGACGCAAGATCGAGGCCAGTCGCTCCTGCGCCTGCCGGAAGTCGTGGACTACATATAGGTTTTTCTTGTCGAAATCGGTCGAAAGAATTCCCTCTACAAGTGCATCGCGATTATACGCATTGACGATGATGGCGATGTCGGCGTTGCGTCCGATATGCCGGCCGAGCTCTGCGTTGAGCTCCTCGCGGCGGTCGCCGAGTTCGATCATGCCGGGAGTGACGCAGATGCGGCGACCCGACTTGAAACTGCCGAGCACTTCGAGCGCCATCTTCGAGCCATCGGGATTCGAATTGAACGCATCGTCGATTATAGTGACGCCGCCCGCGCCCTTCTTGACGCTCAAGCGATGTTCGACCTGCTCGATGCGCGCCACTCCGCGTCGGATCGAATCCTCATCCATTCCCATGCGCAGAGCCATGATAATGGCGGCCATGAGATTCGAGATATTGCATTCGCCGATCAGGCGCGTGTGGAATTCCATCCGCCGGCCGTCGCGACTTTCGACAACAAACGACGTACCCTCAGGCGAATAGTCGATATCGACAGCCTTATAGTCGCACCCTTCGGGATTGCTTACGCCATAACGAATCGCTTCGGTGTTGGACACCTCACGCGCCGCACACGGCGCAAAATCATTGTTGACCACGACAAACCCCTCGGCCGGAATAGCGTCGGCAAGTTCGAACTTCGTGGAGCAGACGGTGTCGAGGTTGCCGAAAGTCTCAAGATGCATCGGGCCGACAGCCGTAATGATGCCGCATTGCGGATCCACGAGGTCGCAGATCTCCTTGATATCGCCTTTCTGCTTGGCGCCCATCTCGCAGATAAAGATCTCCGTATAAGGCTTCATCATCTCGCGGACCGTGCGGATCACCCCCATCGGAGTGTTGTAGCTGCCGGGCGTCATCAGTGTCTCAAAGCGCTCGGAGAGGATAGTGTGAAGATAGTGTTTGGTCGAAGTCTTGCCATACGAGCCTGTGATGCCGATGATTTTCAGATCCGGCATGCTCTTCAGAATCCGTCGGGCATCAAGCCAGTATTTGCGATTGATATGCTTCTCGACGGGACGCAACAACCAGACGGCGGCGATGACGAAGAGGAAGCTGAGCAAAGATATGAACAGCATTATGGCCACCGCCACGCAGGGACCGCTGTAGAAATCCACCATATCATCCCGGCCACCGAAGAAAGCGACAGCGAGCGAAGCGGGGATCAGAGCGAGAATGCCCGTGACTGTGTATATACGCCATACGCGGCGTGTAAATTTCAGCGGCAGTTTATGGCGCGCCTTAAGCAGGGGCCAGCATTTGCATAGCGCGGTGAGAGCGGCTGCGAGCAGACACAACGGCGGATTGAGCAGAGTCGAAAGCAAGAGGAATATCAATGCGATGTCGACCAAGCGCCAGCCCGTCAGGATATTGCCGTTTTCAAGCCAACGCCAATAGCGGGAGATGCGATAGGAATTTTGCTGAAGCATGTGGATGTCGCGCTTGAAATTGAGCAGCATGTAGACTCCACACACTATATATATTGCTATAAGGAAAGGGGTCATCTTTCGTAGTTGTTAATTATTGGGAGTAGTGAGTTCGTTTTTGAAAAACGACTGAAGCACGGCCTTGAATTGACCGGGATTGTCGAGAAAACTATAGTGTCCGCATCCGGGGAATGCCACGAGCCCGGCATCGGGAATAAGACGTTCCATGGTGCGCGCGTCGCTGATTGGGGTTGCTGTGTCGTCTTCGCCCCAGATGAGCAGGGTCGGCGCCTTGATGGCGGGCATGACATGCTTGAGATCTTCGTTGACACATCGACTCATGACCGCGCGCATCATCGGCGATGAATTACGATAGTCGGCCGATCCGGCGCGACCCCGGTATTTGTCGAGCAGGCGGGCGCCGAGACTGCGGCCGAACAGAATGGGCAGCAGATGCTTGAGCGTCTTGTAGGTGTAGACCTTTACATAATACTTCGGCTTACGCTTGGGCTTGATGCCTGCCGCGTCGACAAGCACAAGCTTGCTGACCAGCTTTTGATTGCGGGATGAAAGCAACAATCCTATTCTTCCGCCGAAGCTATGGCCGAGCAATGCCACATCCCGCAGCCCGAGGCTCGCGATCAGCCCCTCGATGCACTGAGTGTAGAGATCTACGCCCCAGGGAGTCGGTGGCTCATCCGAGAGGCCATGACCGGGAAGGTCGACATTGATGACCCGCATCCCCGGTTCAAGGATGCGGGCGATGGAAGCCACTGTGGCTACTTCGCAGCCATAGCCGTGCATGATGACAATCGGTCGGCCGGAGGGGTTGCCTGTGTCCTGATAGTGCAGACGGACTCCGTTGATTTCAATAAATTTATCCATTTGTTGCCAAGGAGGTCGGTCAATGAAGGGTGTGAGGGTCGATAAAGCGGCGTGTGATGTCGGCATATGCATCTATGCGGCGGTCGCGAAGGAACGGCCACCAGCGGCGCACATTCTCGCAACGCTTCATGTCGATATCCACCACCTTCTCTTCAGCTGCATTTTCAGCGCAGAGTGTCAGAAACTCTCCCTGCGGACCGGCCACAAAGCTCGATCCCCAGAAATCGATGCCGGAAGTGGATTCCGACGGATCTTCTTCATATCCGACACGATTGACAGCCACGACAGGCAGGCCGTTGGCGACGGCGTGGCCGCGCATGACTGTGATCCAGGCCTCGCGCTGACGACGCTTCTCATCGTCGGGATCGTCGGGATTCCAACCGATCGCTGTCGGATAGACGAGCAGCTCGGCGCCGGCAAGCGCCATAAGACGGGCGGCTTCCGGATACCATTGATCCCAACACACCAGCACACCTATGCGGCCTACAGATGTGTCGATCGGCTTAAAGCCGATATCACCCGGCGCAAAATAGAACTTCTCATAGAAGCCGGGATCATCCGGGATATGCATCTTGCGGTAGACCCCCGCTATCGATCCGTCTTTTTCAAACACAACGGCTGTGTTATGATATAATCCCGGAGCACGACGCTCGAAAGCGCTCGCCACGATCACGACGCCGTTGACGCGGGCCGCCTCGGCATAAAAATCCGTGAATTCGCCAGGCAGTTCCACCGCCAGATCGAAGAGATCCACATTCTCGGTCTGGCAGAAATAGAGCGAATCGTGGAGCTCGGATAGGGCTATGAGTTCGGCGCCTTCGTCGGCCAGATTCTGGATGGCCGCGAGATTGCGGCTGCGGTTGGAGTCAATATCTTCGGAGAAAAAATGTTGGACTATTCCTACTTTCATGTTTCAAAATTTTTAATTGCCGGGATCATTCCCCGATGGCATCATTGAAGAATCCGGCGTGAAGCTGCATTGTGGCGCAATGAAGCGATCCATGCTGGCAGATAAGCGCACGGCAGTCAACAGGCACGACCTTATGGTCGGGGAATGCGATGCGGATTGTCTGGCATGCCAGTGTGTCGTTGGCCGGCTGGGCGTAGGTCGGCATGAAAATGACTCGATCTGTGACAAGATAATTGGCATACGTGGCCGGCAGACGACAGCCGTCGGAGTCGTAGATAGGATCGGGGAGAGGGAGCTCAACGAGATTATAGGGATCGCCCGAGGGAGTGCGGAAGAGAGTCAGCTCGGCACGCATGGTCAACAGCTGCTCGAAGTGAGGGTCGTCGACATTGCGGCATCCTGTGAAGATAATCGTGTCGCCGGGAGCCATGCGGGCGAGCGTGTCGATATGCGAGTCGGTGTCATCGCCTTCCAGCGCGCCGTAGTTGAGCCATAAGACGTGGCTTGCCCCGAGTCGATCATGAAGGATCTCATTGAGCTGAGCGATCGATTTGCCGCCGTTGCGGTTGGGCGAAGTCAGGCATCGGGTAGTGGTCAGGATCGTGCCCCGGCCGTCGGTCTCTACGGATCCCCCTTCGAGAGTGAAATCGCGTTCGTTGCGGTATTGGGCGGGGAGGATGATGAATTTGTCGCGCAGATGAAGATTGACGAGGTTGTCGCGATCGGAAGCGAATTTTAGTCCCCAGCCGTTGAAGCCGAAGTCAAGCGCGCGGTTGCGACCGGCACGCTCCACTGCCAGCGGGCCGTAGTCGCGGGTCCAGGTGTCGTTGTATTCAGCCTCTACCAAAGTGACGAGCGGCTGCTCTACGATCGACCCCAAAAGCTCGACGGCGCGTTCGCGCGAAGCGCAGAGCAACACGACGCGCACCCCTTCGGACGTCATTGCCGAAATGATACGCGCATAGCAGTCGAGCACTTCGATCAACATATACTCCCAATCGGTGAAAGTGTCGGGAAGCGCCATCAATATTCCCCCTTGCGGCTCCCATTCCGCAAGAAAGCGAGTCTTATACATAAGTAACTATTGAAAAATTCAACACAAATATGCCGACGAAAAGGAGAAATCGCCGGCCGACAAGAATCCTCATGCGAGTAAAAAAAGATTCTTGCCTGGAGACGGCTTTCTTTAATAGTGTTAAATCCAAACACACTCTTTGACCGTTCCAAGATTCAAAAATAGTGCTTTTTTTTCATACATAAAAGGAAAATCGCTATTTTTGCAAAAATTTATGCCGCAGAAGGAGGGGAGCGGCGAAACACCCATCCCCGACATAAGACCTTCAAGACGGCCGATAGAATAATCCACAACCCGGTTTTCACATTATGCAAGACACCCAATCCGCTGTCAAATACGACACTAAAGAGGAGTTTACCCGCGAAATCGCCAGATGCCGCGATATATATCAGAAGAAAATGCAAGACTACGGCACATCCTGGCGTATCATGCGTCCGTCGTCGCTGACCGACCAGATCTATATCAAGGCGCGCCGCATCCGATCGCTTGAGGAGAAAGGGGGCCGCTCGGCTGTGGCCGAGGGGATCGAGCCGGAGTTCATCGGCATCGTCAATTATTGCGCCATGGCGCTTATCCAGCTGAGCCTCGGCACAGGCGAAGGTCTGGATCATGACGAGGCGCTTCGCCTCTACGACAAGGCTGTCGCCGATTCCACTTCTCTGATGCTCGACAAGAATCACGACTATGACGAGGCCTGGCGGGGAATGCGGATCAGCAGCTTCACCGACATCATACTTCAGAAACTGCTCCGCACAAAAGAAATCGAATCGCATCTCGGACAGACTATCATATCCGAAGGTGTCGACGCCAATTATATGGATATGATCAATTACGCACTTTTCGCGCTGATCCGCCTCTCGGAAGAAAAGGATGCCCCCGGCCATGGAAACTAATTCTAAATCATGGATCCGGCCGCTGACATGGCTCATGCGGCTCGGAGTCGGCGCGACATTCACATTCTCGGGATTTGTAAAGGCAATCGATCCATGGGGGACGCTATATAAATTTGAGGATTATATGGCGGCGATGAATCTCCCGGATTATACGAATCTGTTGCTGGTCGGGGTGTTTGCGCTTTGCGCGTTTGAATTCGCGGTCGGAGTGTTTCTACTTGTGGGATGCTTTCGGCGCTCGGCTCCGATTGGGGCTTTGCTGCTCATGGCCGTTATGTTGCCGCTGACGCTTTGGATCGCAGTGGCTGATCCGGTCGACGACTGCGGATGCTTCGGGGATGCCTTCAAATTGTCGAACTGGGCCACATTCTGGAAAAACGTGGTGCTGACGGCGGCAATAGCTTTTCTCCTTCGCTTCAACGCAAGCTGCCGCTGCCTGATCCGCCCCTATCTTCAATGGATGGCTTTCATCTTCACAACAGCGTTTATCGTAATTATCGGACTGGCCGGATACATATATCAGCCTTTAATAGACTTCCGGCCGTTTCCCGTAGGCGCAGAGATCGCCACAACGGACAGCGATGACGAATCGTCGGCCGACAACGAAGCTGAAGGAATCACGTTCATCTACGAAAAAGATGGAGTGGAAAAGTCTTTCTCGCTGTCGGATGAATTGCCCGACGAAGACGACGGGTGGACATTTGTGCGCCGCGAATCTGTCCCCGAAGCGGAAGCTGAGAATAAAGAGATTGCCAATGAAAATGTCGTCGATGCCGCCGAGCATGAATCATTCCGCGTATGGAGCGAGGATGGGGAAGAGGATGTCACCCGCGATGTGCTTGACGCTTCCGGGCGCGAACTTCTGCTGCTGATGCCCGACCTGAAGAGTGTCTCGATCTCCACGACATGGCAGATCAATTCTCTCTATAACTGGGCTCACGACAATGATATCGATATGATTGGCATTGTCGCGGGTTCGCGCGAGGATATCGAGCGCTGGCGCGATATCTCACTTGCAGCCTATCCGCTCTACACAGCCGAGGACACTCAGATCAAGATGCTGGCGCGCGGCAATCCGGCAGTCGTATATGTCAACGACGGCCGCATCGTCTGGAAAAGCTCTCTGCGTGCGATCGAAACTGAAGATTTCCAATCGGCCGACACTTCACGTGATCCCGCTTCATATGCCCGCGACGACCGGAGTATGCTTCTCAACGCATCGGGATTCTATCTGTTGGCGATGGCATTACTGATGTTTTTGTCATATCTGCCGGCGCTCGGAAGATTTTTCCCGTCGAAGCTGCGCAAGAGCATCGCTCGACGCGACGCCAAGATAACTCAGGCGGAGTCGCAATTTCGCACTCTGGCAAAAGACACCAAAGACGACGCAAAGCCCGACCAACCGACTTCCGACCATCAGTCGTGATGATAGGGATGGCCGTGGAGAATGGATATGCCGCGATAAATCTGCTCAGTGAAAAACAATCTGACCATCTCGTGATTGAAAGTCATTCTCGAGAGCGACACCATTGAGTCAGCGCGGTCGTAGACACTTTTCGAGAATCCGTAAGGTCCGCCGACGACAAAGACGAGACGCTTGCGACCCGAGGCCATCGAACGCTCAAGGAAACCTGCGAATTCCCGCGAAGTGTATTCACGTCCGCGCTCATCGAGCAACACTACCATATCGGAATCAGCGAGTTGCCGCAGGATCTGCGTCCCCTCGGCCTCCTTTTGCTCAGTCTCCGACACCTTGCCCGCCTTCCGGGCATCCGGAAGCTCAGTGATTTTATAAGTCACGTAGCGTCGCAACCGTTTGCAATATTCAGCAATCCCCTCATTGATATATGAAATCGACGTTTTGCCGATTGTAAGTAATACAATTTCCATAAATTTTTAGTATCTTCGCGCAATAAAATCGCCTGTCGGCCCAAAAGGCCGGTGCGCGATGCCGAAGGCAATTTGTCCGACTGCAAAATTAATATATTTAATTCAGATATGAAGACTAAAGACGAACTTATCGACGAACTTCTTGATCTCGCATTCGCCGAAGATCTCGGCGACGGCGACCACACCACGCTTTCCACAATCCCGGCCGACGCAATGGGACGCAGCCGCCTTATCATCAAGGAAGAGGGTGTGCTATCGGGCGTCGAGATCGCCGAGAAGGTGCTCCATAAGGTTGATCCCTCAATCCGCATGACGGTCATGATCAAGGATGGTGCCCACGTGAAACCGGGCGATATCGCGTTCACAGCCGAAGGACCGGTCAGATCACTCCTTATCGCCGAGCGCACGATGCTCAACATCATGCAGCGCATGAGCGGCGTGGCAACCATGACAGCCCGCTATCAGGCGCGTCTCGACGGACTGCACACAAAAGTGCTCGACACTCGCAAGACAACGCCCGGCATGCGCATGCTTGAAAAAGAGGCAGTGGCCTGCGGAGGCGGCAAGAATCACCGCATCGGTCTTTACGACATGATTCTGATCAAAGACAATCATATTGATTTCGCCGGTGGAATCGAAAAAGCCGTTGAGCGTGCAAAGGAATACTGCCGCGAGAATGGCAAGGATCTGAAGATCGAAGTGGAAGTGCGCAGTCTCGATGATATCCGTCGAGTTTTGGCTATCGGCGGAGTCGACCGCATCATGTTCGACAACTTCACCCCTGAACTGACCCGCGAGGCTGTGAAGCTTGTCGACGGCAAATTTGAGACTGAGTCATCCGGCGGCATCACAATCGAGAATCTTCGCGAATATGGCGAGGCCGGCGTGGACTTCATCTCTGTGGGCGCGTTGACACATAGCGTCAAGGGTCTCGACATGTCGTTCAAGGCATTCTGAAGACAACACCGACCGACAACCGATGGACCTCCAACCCGACTGGCTTGAGATATGCCCCGAACGCTTCCGCAATTATTTGCGGGAGGCGTTTGACATGCCTCCCGGATGTCGGGATTCGGCATCGGTCTACGCCTCGACATTCGGTGATGATTTCCTCTACGCTGACGCTGTGGCGGATATGTGCGCCCGGCATATGAGTAGAATGGTCGCTTCTTCAAAAGCCGACGGCGAGGAGAAAAGCTCGTCCCGGGGCTTCACCCCCGAGCAGATCAAGTTCCGCCATCAGTATGCGCAGGCGTGGGGAAAATATGCCGAGGCCATAACCGCGCGTCATATTCTTGAAAAAGGGTTGCCGATACGCGAAATCAACTGGAGCCCGTCATCCAACGGCAAATCGGGCCACGGACGCGGTGAGATCGACATCATCACCCAGCGCGGCAATCGCATCATATTCGTGGAAGTCAAGGCAAGATGCGGCAGGCACAGCGATCCACTCGAGGCGGTCGACGCCAAGAAGCGGATGATGTTGTGTCGCGGAGCCGACATCTATCTCAAGCTTCAGCGCGAGGTCTACGAATATCAGTTTGACATCGCTCTGCTGACAGGCGATTATTTCGATTTTCAATTCGAATATATCGAGGATGCCTTTATGGCACCGCTCCGCTCGCGATAGAATGTCGGACACACCACATGGCGAAGGTAATCGTCGCCCGGCGTCGCACCACTAAATAAGTAACTCCCGCATCCGGATCCGGATGCGGGAGTTGTTTATTTTAATCGCAGTGGGCGATTGGATCAGATGTTTTCGGATTCGAGGGGTGTTTCCTGCACCTGCATATCGTCGGAGGATTCCTTGCCCTCCTTGATGATGAAGACACAGAGCGAGCCGATGGCGATCATCACGCCGGCCACAATCATCATCAGATATTCGGGAGCCACTTCGCCGGGAGTCGAAAGGATCGAAAGGACCCAGCCGCCGACGAGCGCCGCAATAATCTGAGGCAGACAGATCGTGCAGTTGAAGAGGCCGAGATACGCACCGATATTTCCACCCTTAAGCGAGTTGGTCAGGATCGTGAAGGGCCATGCGAGCATTGCAGCCCATGCGCAGCCGATCAGCACAAAGCTGATGAAGAGAAGATAGGGATTGGTGAAGATGCCCATTGTGACAAAGCCTACGCCGCCAAGAAGCAGGGAGAGGAAGTAGGAGAACTTACGGCTCTTGAAGCGGGGAAGCACAACGGCCCAAAGCACAGACGCGAGAGCCTGCACGGCGTAAAGAATGCCTACCCAGTTGCCTGCTTCGTTATACTGCGGAGACGCCGCGTTGAGAACAGTCTTGGTTTCGGGAACAAGACGAGCGGCATCTGCCACTGTATATTCCTTTGCATCCTCGGTGGTCACTTTGCCGGACTCATCCGTCGATACGATAGAAGCGGTGGTCAGCACAGCCTCGCCCTGCAGACGGGAGAGATAGTCAACAACCTCCGCCTTCGAGCAGCCGGCGATCTCTTTGCCGTCGACAGCAAGTGATGAAACACCCTCAAGAGGAGTGCTGTATTTCACTTTGGAAACTCCGGCTTCGTCGAGCACAAGGTGATGATCTTTGACTATTGTATCGTTGCCATTGATCACTACATTGGCGGCAGGATAGAATGTGCCATCTGCGATGACACCCTCAGCCAGAAGTGTGCCATGGCTGAGAATAGGCTGCATCTGATAGTCGGCATTGGTCAGGAGCACGTTCTTGCCGGAGATCTTGGTGCCGTCGGATTCAACAAAGGCAGTGACGTTCTCTACAGTCGGAGTGTCGTAAGCCTTGAGCGCGACGGTGTTGGTAGTGTAAGTCCACATGAAGAGGAACGCGAACCAGCAGAAGAACTGCACAAGGCCTACGGTCCAGAAAGTCGAGGGAGCATGCACAAGGAGCTTGAAGAGATTCGGCGACGTCTTCTTCTCTGCCGCCGACTGCGAGCCGCCGTTATACATTTCATATACTTCCGGGGGCCATTCCTTGATCTTGACAAGCGAATAGACCACACAGATCAGCAGGATAGCGGCGCCGATATAGAAGGCCCAGATGACAGTCTGCGGCACTTCGCCTGTAGGAGCCGTATTAGCCAATCCGATAAGACCGAAGATGAACGGGAGGAGGAAGCCGACAACAGATCCGGCGTTGCAAAGAAACGACTGAATGCTGTAGGCCTGGCCTTTCTGCTTCTCATTGACCATATCGCCGACAAGCATCTTGAACGGCTGCATCGCCATATTGATAGATGTGTCGAGAAGCATCAGCGCGATCAGACCAAATACAATCGCACTCTGCACTGTAAACTGGAAGCTTCCGGCATTCGGGAGCAGACACATTACGATAACTGCCACCAGCGCGCCGAAAATCAGATAGGGTAGACGGCGGCCGAAGCGATTCCATGTGCGGTCGGAGAACATTCCGACAAGGGGTTGCACAACGAGTCCCATCAGCGGCGGGAGAATCCAGAAATAAGAAAGGTCGTGGGGATCGGCGCCGATTGTTGTGAAGATTCTCGACACATTGGCACTCTGCAATGCATAAGCGATCTGCACGCCAAAGAATCCGAAACTCAGATTCCATAGCGACCAGAAGCTCAAATCGGGTTTAGTTTTCATGATGTTATATGGTTAATATTTTTTTAATTTTCGGGTTATATTGAATTCCGTCTCACTCCATAAAGTCAATGCTTGAGCGGAATGGATCATGCTCCGGGGAGATCGTCGTCGCCGACGCTCACTTTCCCTATCATCGAGTAGAGCCATGCGATTTCTTCGGCCCACATCGATTCGTCGGGAGTCTCAAGAATCAGCGGAATATTGTCGAATCGCGGATCATTGACAAGCCGACGGAAGAATTCGGCTCCGAGTGTGCCACGGCCGATAAGCTCATGACGGTCGATACGGGAGCCGCATTCGCGCTTGTCGTCATTTATATGCATTCCGCGCAGATATTTCAATCCTATGATCTCGTCGAATTCGCGCCATGTGGCTTCATATCCTTCGGGAGAGCGAAGATCGTAGCCGGCAGAGTAGGAATGACATGTATCGACACACACTCCGATACGGCTTTTATCTTCGACTTTGTCGATGATATGGGCGATATGCTCGAAGCGGTTGCCGAGATTGGATCCTTGTCCGGCCGTGGATTCAATGACAGCCGTCACGCCCTCGGTCTGCTCAAGCGTCATATTGAGCGACTCGGCTATACGGTCAAGGCATTCCTCTTCGCTGATTTCGCGAAGATGGCTGCCGGGATGAAAATTGAGAAGAGTCAGACCGAGCTGCTCGCAACGGCGCATTTCATCGAGAAACGACTGTCGCGATTTTGCAAGCTTCTCTTCATCGGGAGATCCAAGATTGATCAGAAAATTGTCGTGGGTCAATATCAGATCGGGCGTATATCCGTAGTCGCTGCATCGGCGGCGAAACAATTCGATCTGCTTTTCGGGAATGGGTTTGGTAGCCCAGCGCGAGGCGTTGCCCGTGAATAGCGCGAATGCTTTCGCCCCGATCTGATGTGCGTTTTCCGGAGCGGAAGCGACTCCGCCCGCCACACTGACATGGGCTCCTATATATTTCATGCTATGAATCTATTAGTTAAGTAATTGCCGCCATTAATCGGCATGCACCGGGAGCCGAATCGCCTACAACATGACGACCCCTCCGGACACAATGCCACCACCGCCCGTCGCCTCCGACGGACTCAATCCTGACCTAAGAATCAGAGTCACACTTTTTTCCGCGAGAGCTGATTCCATGTCGGAAGAAGGCTGACAATGTGCAAATTTACATCATTTTTTGCAAACTATGAAAAATCGCCCGAATTTTTGTGCTGAATTTTATGCTGATTTTTCGCTTATACAGTCCCGATCTGATCCGATTATTCAAACAATCGACGGAAACATTCCTCCACTTTGCCGACCTCTACTATATCAATCCCGCCATCGGTCTTGACGCCCTTGAGGTTGCCTCGGGGCACAAAAATCCGTGTAAATCCGAGCTTGGCGGCTTCGGCCACTCGCTGGTCGACTCGCGTCACAGTCCGGATTTCTCCCGAAAGTCCCACTTCTCCGATAAACGCAGTTGTGCGCGGGATCGAGACATCGAAATTGCTTGACATTATGGCCGCTGTCACGGCAAGATCCATCGCAGGATCCTGAATCTTCAATCCCCCGGCGACGTTGAGAAACACGTCTTTCTGACCGAGTCGAAACCGCGCGCGCTTTTCAAGCACGGCAAGCAACATGTTGAGACGACGCTGATCAAAGCCTGTGACAGAGCGTTGCGGAGTGCCATAGGCGGCCGTCGACACGAGCGCCTGGATCTCTACAAGAAACGGACGCACACCCTCTGTGGTGACTCCGATAGTGATGCCGCTCATCTCTTCATCGCGATTCTCCGAAAGCAGCATCTCCGAGGGATTGCTGACTTCCTTCAGTCCGCGCTCCACCATCTCATAGATGCCGATTTCATTCGTCGAGCCGAATCGATTCTTTATGGCGCGGATAATGCGATAGAGATACTGTCGATCGCCTTCAAATTGCAACACCGTGTCGACAATATGCTCAAGCACCTTCGGCCCTGCAATAGCTCCGTCTTTATTGATATGACCGACGAGTATGACCGGCACACCACTCTCCTTTGCATAGCGGAGAAGCGACGCCGCGCATTCCCGCACCTGACTTATGCTGCCGGCGGCGGATTCGATATCCTGCGAGGCGATTGTCTGGATCGAGTCGATTACAAGAATCTGAGGCTCCACATTTTCTATCTGCGTGAAAATATGTTCGAGCGATGTCTCGCATAGAATGAACGTATTGTCAGACACTTTTCCAAGTCGATCGGCACGAAGCTTGAGCTGAGTCGCGCTTTCTTCACCCGACACATAAAGAATCGTTTTATTGCGGATCGAGAGAATGTTCTGCAGAAGAAGCGTCGACTTGCCTATGCCGGGCTCGCCGCCGATCAGTGTCAGGCTGCCCGCCACAAGACCGCCTCCTAAAACTCGATTCAGCTCCTTCGATGGAAGAGCGATGCGAGGCTCGTCGAGGCTCTCGATTTTCGACAATGGTATGGGACGCGTCGAAGCTACAAGACCGCCGCGACGGCGCTCTTTGGGAGTCTTCGCGGCGACACGCTCTTCGACAAATGTATTCCATTCGCCGCAGCCGGGGCATTTGCCGAGCCATTTCGGCGATTCATGGCCACACGACGAGCAGAAATAGACGGTCTTTGTTTTGGATGCCATTTCTCTGAAACGGGTTTGATTGTTAGGATCGGTTGAGCCCGGGATTTCTGAAACAGGATAGGGTGATGGCCGAGGCTATCGCCACATTAAGCGACTCCGGATGTTCGGCCGGATCGACCGGAGGAATGGTCAGCGGAAGATTTATCATCGGCTTAAGCGCTTCGCTTATGCCATGTCCTTCACTTCCCATCACTATGATGGCCGAGGCGGGGAGGGGGGTAGAGTAGATATTGTCGCCTTCGAGCTGCAGTCCCGCGAGTGGAAGATGGCTATTCCGATCGGCGAGACGACAGAGATCGACATAATCCACCTCAACGGCCGCCATCGACCCCATCGTAGACTGCACGACTTTCGGGTTATAGAGATCCACTGTGTCGGGCGAAGCGAATATCCGCCTGATGCCCATCCAATGCGCGGTGCGTATTATTGTGCCGAGATTGCCCGGATCCTGAACGCCGTCGAGAGCCATATACAGCCCTGCAGGAAGCGGCTCGCGAAGAATTTCATCTTCCGGCCTGCGCTCCGGCAATCGGCAGACCCCGACAAGATCGGGAGTATCGCTGAGATTGGATATCTCCCGCATCTCGGCCATCGTGGCCTCGAGCACCTCCGGCGAGCCGGAGGCATTGCCACCGATTCGCTCAGAGATCTCTCGCGCCACGCCGACCGCCGATGGTGCGGCTATCAGACATTCCACGACAAAGCCGCCGAACGAAGCCATATCGGCCACGCTCTTTCGCCCCTCTACAAGGAAGAGTCCGATCTTATCGCGCATTTTTTTCGACGACAATCTGGCATAAAGCTGTTTGCGCGTCTTTGAAAGATGTTGCATATTCTTTAGGAAACGGGGTGAGTTTAACTCGGCTACAATCGATCGGCGATGTCGATCAGAATTCCACCGACGGATTGAGCACACGGCAGTTATAGCCCGACGACATAACTTCGCCATATGCTCCGGCGCTGCGGAATGCGAGAAGGTCGCCCCGACGGGTCAAGGGGAGACGCTCGGATGTCGCAAACACATCGCTCGACTCGCACACCGGACCGACTACATCATACTCCTCTGTCGGTGAATCCGCTGCCGCAGTCAGATTTTCAATCACGTGATGCGCGCCATAAAGAGCCGGACGGATCAGATCGGTCATGCCGGCGTCGCAGATCACAAATTTCTTGCCGATACCCTCCTTGACATAGAGCACGCGCGCGATCAGCGAACCGCACTGCGCCACAACAGAGCGACCCAGTTCACAATGAAGATGCTGGCCCTCGCGAAGACGTATATTGCTGCGGAGCATTTCAAAATAAGCCTTGAAATCCGGAATCGGATTCTCGTCGGGATTGTCATAGTCAATGCCTAAGCCGCCTCCGACATTGATTGTCTGAAGATGCACTCCACGGCTTTCAAGATGATCCTGCATATCGTTGATACGACGGCAAAGGATGCCGAACGGTTCATAATCGAGCACCTGCGATCCGATATGGAAATGCAGTCCTTTGAGCTCGAGCGAGGGATAGGAGAGTACTGTGTCGACTGCCTTGTCGAGAAGTTCTTTGGCTATGCCGAATTTGTTTTCGGCCAAGCCTGTAGTGATATAATGATGGGTGTGGGCATCGATGTCGGGATTGACGCGGATCGCCACCGGCGCCTTTCGGCCCATCTCGGCCGCAATCGCCGCGATCACTTCCATCTCTTCAAACGACTCCACATTAAAGCAGCCGATGCCGGATTCGATGCCGAGGCGGATCTCATCATCACGCTTGCCGACGCCGGCATACGTGATCTTCGATGCATCAAAACCGCATTCGAGCGCACGACGGATCTCGCCGCCGCTCACACAGTCGGCTCCCAGCCCGGCAGCGCTGATCGCCTTTAGAATATCCGGGTTATGATTGGCCTTGATAGCATATTCCACACAAAAGAACGACTCGGGAGCTGCTTCATTGATAGCCTCCAGAGTAGAAGAAAGGAGTGACATGTCGTAGGCATAGAACGGGGTGACAATGCTTTCGAACCGCTCTACGGGAAAGTGTTGTTTCATTACGCTTTTCTATTTTTCGATATTTACCTGCCTGGGAATACACCGCACGTCGTGTGCCTAACAGAGTATTTGCTTTTAATCAACCAAAGCTCAACTCGCCAAATCGACGTGACTCGATGCAAACCTATTACAATACATAAGCACCTTGATGCCCTATGAAAATACAAAATTAACAAAAATCAAGTCAGTTTGAAAATATTTTCTTAACTTTGCGATGAGTATTTTTAAATTTTCACTCCCGCAAGGGGCAATCTTTGCGGAAAAACCACACTTTTCCGGCCATTCTTACCCTATGACCCGACTCAAATTATCACGCATATTTCTGACATCGTGTATCGGTCCGGCGCTGGCCGGATGCTCCCTCCTGTCGGCTCCGTCCGAGGCCCGCGCGCAGGTCAATGCCGAGCAGGTGCTCAACATCGGCAGGAATGTGCTCTCGATGGAAGACTATCTCCTCGCCATACAATATTTCAATCTCGCCATCAAAGCCAAGCCTTATCTCGCCGACGCTTATTATCTCCGCGGACTGGCCAAATTGCAGCTCGACGATTACGAAGGCGCGATAGCCGATTGCTCGCTCGCCCTCGAACGCAACAAATTCAAAACCGAAGCATATAAAGTCAGAGGATTCGCGCTCCAGCAATTGAGCCGCGACTCTCTCGCTCTGATCGATTACAACCACGGCCTTGACTATAACCCCGAAGACAAATATTTCCTTTTTTATAAAGGTGTGGCGCTGACCGAGCTGAAAGACTACGACGCCGCCGACTCCACCTTCTCACGATTAATACGGCGAAATCCGAAATTCGACGATGCATTTGTGGCACGCGGAAGAATGAATCTCCAGCGGGGCGACTCAACGGCCGCACTCGACGACTTCAACCGCGCACTCAACATCTCACGCTCACAGATCAACGCTTTTCTGATGAAAGCCGAACTCCTCGCCCGACAAGGCAATTGGAAAGAAGCCGCCGACAACATGAATGAAGCGATACGCTTACGTCCCGAAGAGACCGACTTCTATATCAACCGCGCCTATATCAGATATAACGACAACGATTTCTACGGCGCCATGGCCGATTATAACTATGCGCTGACTCTCCAACCCGACAACGAAACAGCTCTCTTCAACCGCGCTCTGCTGCGCACCGAAGTCAAGTCGCTGACAGCCGCCGCGCAGGATTTCTCCGACGTGCTCGCCATCGACCCCGACAATTTTCATGCGATTTTCAACCGCGGCCTTGTCAATCTCGAGATCGGAGAATACACAAAGGCTCTCGACGACTTCAACACCATCATACGCCGGTATCCCAGGTTCCATACAGCCTATTACGCCTTGGCCGAATGCTATCGCAATTTAGGCAATATTCAGAAAATGCTCGACAATGTAAAAAAGGCCGACCAACTCGTGGCCAATTACGTAGCCGACCCCAAACGCAACCCGCTCGACCGACCCGCAATCGCGCAGGGACAGACCAACACCGAGGGCGCTGTGCGCACTCCCGAAGAAGAAGAGGAGGAGTTCATGCAGAAATTCAACCAGCTTGTGACCACCTCGGCCGCCGGAACTCAACAACTCGCATTCAACGACAGAATCAAAGGTCGAGTTCAAGACCGCGACATCAATGTGCGCCCGGCCGATGCCTACACCCTCTCTTTCTTCCCCCCGGAACAAAGCCTGCGCAACCTCTCCAACAACTTCCGCAATCTTGAGACGCTCAACCGTCGCCAATACATATCGCGCAAAATATATCTCCTTTCAGGCGACCCCACACCCTCCGACAGCGAATCGCTCCAGGCTACATTCGCGATCGAAGGGGAGTTCTCATCGGCCATCGAATCGACCGACACTCCCCGCCCCATCGACCTGCTGGGAAGGGGCGTGGCCCGCATAATGCTCAAAAACTACGACGACGCCATCTCCGACCTCACCCGCGCCATCGAAGGCTCCGACGACTTCACGACCGCCCTCTTCGCCCGCGCCTACGCATATCGCCGACGCTCGCTTTCAACCAAAGAAGGGGAGGGCGCCGACATGATGGCTCGCAACGACGCAATGCTCGCCATGCGCGACCTCGACGCAATGCTCGCCATCGACCCGCAGACGGCCTATGCATGGTTTAACAAAGGACTTATCTACTACGAGCTCAACGACTACACATCCGCCATCGACTCCTACAACCGCGCGCTCCAAATCGAGCCCGGCCTCGGCGAAGCCTACTTCAACCGAGGAATGGCCTACATGCGCCAGGGCAATCGCAAAATGGCATTCGCCGACCTCTCAAAAGCCGGCGAGCTCGGCGTCATGCAATCCTACAACATCCTCAAACGCCTCAAATGACGGCCGACCGATAAGTCGTCGGCATCACATCGAAATTTGCTGAATTGCAAAGAATTTTGTATCTTTGCGTTGAAAAGCGGATTCTCCGGCTCGCGTCTGTAGCGGAGAATCCGCACCAACCATGTTTATTATTTTAATTATCAAATGATTAATATAACTTTCCCCGACGGCAGTGTGCGCCAATACGAGTCAGGGGTGACTCCCTTTCAAGTGGCAGAAAGCATCAGTCCGCGCTTCGCAGCCGATGTGCTCGCCGCTAAAGTGAATGGCGAAGAATGGGACATTTCCCGCCCCATCGCCGCTGACGCAGCCATCCAGCTCTTCAAATGGGATGATCCCGAAGGCAAGCACGCCTTCTGGCACTCATCGGCCCACCTCCTCGCCGAAGCCCTCCAGGAACTCTACCCCGGAGTCAAATTCGGCATCGGCCCGGCAATCGAAAATGGCTTTTACTACGACATCGATCCCGGCACCCACAAACTGACAGCCGACGACTTTCCCCGAATTGAAAAGAAAGTCCAGGAGCTTGTGGCAAAAAAAGAAGCCATCGTCCGCAGCGACATCTCCAAGGATGACGCCCTCAAGATGTTTGGCGATCGTGGCGAAACCTACAAATGCGAGCTGATCTCCGAACTCGAAGACGGCCACATCACCACCTACACACAGGGCGCGTTCACAGACCTCTGCCGCGGCCCGCACCTCCCTTCGACACAAGGCATCAAGGCGTTCAAAGTGCTCTCGCTCGCCGGCGCTTACTGGCGCGGCGACGAAAAGCGCAACCAGCTCGTCAGAGTCTACGGCATCTCCTTCCCCAAGAAAAAGATGCTCGATGAATATCTCGCACTCCTCGAAGAAGCCAAAAAACGCGACCACCGCAAACTCGGCAAAGAGATGGAACTCTTCGCATTCTCCGAGACCGTCGGCAAAGGCCTCCCGCTCTGGCTTCCCAAAGGCGCCGCTCTCCGCGATCGCCTTGAGCAGTTCCTTAGAAAAATCCAGAAGCAATACGGCTATCTGCAGGTGATCACACCGCATATCGGCAACAAGCTACTTTATGTGACCTCCGGCCACTGGGCAAAATACGGCAAAGACTCCTTCCAGCCGATCAAGACCCCGGAAGAGGGTGAGGAATATCTCCTCAAGCCGATGAACTGCCCCCACCACTGCGAAATCTATAAGGCGTTCCCCAGAAGCTATCGCGACCTCCCGCTCCGCCTCGCCGAATTCGGCACCGTCTATCGCTACGAACAGAGCGGCGAGCTCCACGGACTGACCCGTGTGCGCGGCTTCACGCAGGACGACGCTCATATTTTCTGTGCCCCCGAGCAGATCAAAGATGAGTTCCTCAAGGTGATGGACATCATCCTCTACATCTTCAAGGCTCTCGACTTCAAGAATTTCGAGGCTCAGATCTCGCTTCGCGACCCGAAAAACAAAGAAAAATACATCGGCAGCGATGAGAACTGGCATCTTGCCGAAAGCGCGATCATCGAAGCTTGCGCAGAAAAAGGCCTCAAAGCGCGCCAGGTGGAAGGCGAAGCCGCATTCTACGGCCCCAAACTCGACTTCATGGTCAAGGACGCAATCGGCCGCAGATGGCAGCTCGGTACAATCCAGGTGGACTACAATCTCCCCGAGCGCTTCGAACTTGAATACACCGGCTCTGACAATCTCAAACACCGCCCGGTGATGATCCACCGCGCCCCCTTCGGATCGATGGAACGATTCGTAGCCGTGCTCCTCGAGCACACTGCAGGCCGTCTGCCGCTCTGGCTCATCCCCGAGCAGGCTGTCATCCTTCCGATCAGCGACAAGTTCAACGACTATGCCTACAAGGTAGCCAAGGAGCTTGACGCACTCGGCGTGAGAGCCATTGTCGACGACCGCAACGAGAAAATCGGCAAGAAAATTCGCGACAACGAACTCAAAAAAATCCCCTATTTGCTCGTTGTCGGCGAAAAAGAAGCAGAAAATAACGCAGTTTCTGTAAGAAAACATGGCGAAGGCGACCAAGGTATGATAAATTTCATTAACTTTGCAGAAAATTTGAATGCCGAAGTAGAAAAAATGATCAACCATCCCGCCGCCGAAGAGGCTTGAAAGCCGAATCAGCCAAGGATATAAAGACACTGAATGGAGAAGAAACCCAATTTCTCAGGCCCGCGCCGCCCCGGCGGTCCGCGCCCTCGTCCCGGTCAGAGAGGCGATCGTCGCGGTCGCAGCGACAAAGACCCGTATGCCACAAATGAGCATATCCGCGCCCGCGAAGTACGCCTCGTCGGCGACAACGTTGAGCCCGGAATCTATCCGATAGAAAAGGCTCGCAAAATCGCCGCCGGCCTTGAGCTCGATCTGATCGAGATCTCGCCGACCGCCGAGCCCCCCGTATGCCGCATTCTCGACTATCAGAAATTTCTATATCAGCAGAAAAAACGCCAGAAAGAGCAGAAAGCCAAAGCCACGAAGGTGGTGGTCAAGGAAATCAGATTCGGACCGCAGACCGATGATCATGACTACAACTTCAAGCTGAAGCACGCCCGCGGATTCCTTCAGGAAGGCTCGAAAGTGAAAGCTTACGTATTCTTCCGCGGCCGCTCGATCCTTTTCAAAGAGCAGGGTGAAGTGCTCCTCCTCAGATTTGCCAGCGATCTCGAAGACCTCGGCAAAGTGGAGCAGATGCCCGTGCTTGAGGGCAAACGAATGATCATCATGATCACCCCCCTCAAGACTCCCAAAAAAGGGGAGACCCCGAAAAAGGAGCAACGCCCTGAAAGCGGAAAAGCCGGCGACAACGACGCAACCCCCGACCTGAAGCCGGCCAAGCCGGAAGAAGGCCAAGAGTAAATAAGTAGAGACCGTAGGCCCCCAGGGCCGAGGTGAAACATCAAACAACTAAAATTTATCCAACCAAATGCCTAAGGTAAAGACCAATGCCGCGTCAAAGAAGCGCTTCGCGCTCACCGGCACAGGAAAAGTGAAGAGAAAACATGCTTACCACAGCCACATCCTGACCAAGAAGTCGAAAAAGCGTAAACGCAACCTCGACCACACTGCTCTCGTGGATTCGGCCAACATCAAGCAGGTTCGTTCCCTTCTCAACATGCGCTAAGAATCCCCAATGTGATCCGTCTCCTCCGGGCCTTTGCCTGTCAATCGGCTCGACACCCCGGGAAAGTCGGCCACACTAAAGATTCGACCTCGCAAAACTCCTCTCTGCTCAATCATAACCAAACATTTTTCAATAACCGAGTGTAGAGCTCAGCAAGAGCTTATTAGCCGCTCACATTCAAAATTTAAAAAAAATGCCAAGATCAGTAAATCACGTCGCTTCGCGTGCCAAAAGAAAGAAAATCCTCAAACTCACCCGTGGCTACTACGGCAGCCGCCGCAACGTATGGACCGTTGCCAAAAACACATGGGAAAAGGGTCTGACTTACGCTTATCGCGACCGCAAGCAGAAAAAGCGCAATTTCCGCGCTCTCTGGATTCAGCGTATCAACGCTGCAGCGCGTCTTGAGGATCTCTCTTATTCGAAGCTTATGGGCCTCATCCACAAAGCCGGCATCGAGATCAACCGTAAGGTGCTCGCCGACCTCGCGATGAACAACCCCGCAGCTTTCAAGGCAATCTGCGACAAGGTGAAATAAATCCGGCTTACGACTGATTCATTCCGGATCCGCATCTGCCCGATTTCGCAGGCAGATCCGGAATGATTCTTTCTCAATCCGGAAGAGATTACGCAGAGTTCGTTGCAAAATTTTGAAGCGAGGGATTCAACATTTCCCACTTTTCAACGTTATAATTGCAAAGGATCCTCAGAATCTCTCTTCACCTCGCTCTCGGGAAGCACAATATGGATGCGGCCTCGCGCCGGTACCTGCGTAGCTTCCAAGAGCTAAATTAAAGATAAACCACATCAAAGCAGCTTGGGAAACTCATCAAATCTTATTGAATCGCCGAGACATGCTTTCTTTTCGATGGCGGGCCCCGCGCTCCCTCGGGAGCGTTGCCGATATCGGCACAGGCGGATTACAAAGAGCTGAAGGCACCTCAAACCCTGTCATTCGGAGTTTCATCACAACCCCTTTGATGTGGCCCTATAAAAAGGGCGGATAGGATCTTTTCCTTTCCGCCCTTTTCCATTTTCGCATTCCTCATATTCTCCTCTTTTATTCTTCGATTATATATAATCCAATATTTCTACGCATGAAAGACATTAAATCGACTCTCCTCGATCGCACAAGCATACGCCGTTATGAGCGTGAAGCTATCCCGCAGGAAACTATGGAGTTTATCTATCGTGCCGTTGAGAATACCCCGACTTCCTACAACGGCCAGCAGTTCTCTGTCATCGATATCGATGATCAGGATCTCAAGGAAAAACTTTATGAACTGACAAACCAGAAGCAACTCAAGACTTGCAACCGACTTCTGATTTTCCTTTCCGACTACAATAAAATCTCACTGCTCGCCGCTAAGAAGGGCCTCGACATGCCGCAGTTCACCAACACGATGGACGGCGTTGTCATCGGCATCATAGATGCTTCGCTTGCAATGATGAGCGCCGTAGTAGCCGCGGAAGCGTGCGGACTCGGCACTAACTGCGTCGGCTATCTCCGCACCGTTGATCCGGCCAAGGTGGCCGAGTTGCTGCAGCTCCCGAAGGGTGTGTTCGTTGTCTGCGGATTGGCAATCGGAGTGCCTCGCGAACATCCCGATCTGAAGCCGAAAATGCCGACTCCGCTCGTGTTCCATCGCAACCACTATCGCCATGACAGCGAGAAAATGATCGAGGAGCTCGAAGCTTATGACGAAGTTGTCAAGCATTACAATGCAACCCGCGCCGGCGGCACTTCGACCAACGACTGGGTGGCTCACATCCTCGACTATTACGACCATGCGATGGCCTATCGCATCCTCGACTATCTCAAAGCTCAGGGCTACGATATCAAGCACTAAGCAGCTAATGCGGAGCAATGCTGATTGCGCCGCATAATCGCATACAATCAGAAAAAGGATAAATTGGAGAGACTGATCCAATTTATCCTTTTTCTCATGTTTATCGCGAATTTCGGTGATTTTGGATGGGGGGACAGCTACGCCCTTGGGGAATTTCTGAAGTGAGCAAAAAAAAAACGGAGTCAAGGACGCATCCTCAGACTCCGTTTTGTCGTGATAGCATTGTTTTATTATTCAAACATGTCTACGACATCGTTTTCATTAGTTTAAACACAAATCCCGCCCAAGGGTTTAATTCCACGATTAAATTTAACAATCGTTAACAATTAAAGAAGAGATTGATGATGCTGTGATAGTGAGGGCGGCAGGAGTAATCAAGCTATTCAGTCAAGATTGTCGGCTTGGGCGCGGGCACAATACCGTCAAGGCCGGCGGGGGAGATCGAATCGGTTGCGGCTTCGGGCTGCGCCGCGTCGTCGCAATCTTCGACTCCGTCGGTCGTTCTCAGCCATTGCCGATATGCTTCATACTGATCGGCCGACATAAGTTTGCGAAGGTTGGCGTCATAATCGCTGTCGGCTTTCTGAGCGGCTTCTGCCGCCGCTTCGCAAGCCTTCTCCCAACGTTGCTTTTCCTTAGCGAGTTTTTCTTCACTCTTCATAATTGCTTTGCGGCGCGATTCGGTAGTCTTCGCCAGTAGGGCAAACTGTTCTTCGGTCAGGCCGGCAGCCTCGGCAATGGCTCGCATTCTGACGCGAGCCGCTTCCTGCGCATACTGCTCCGTGTTTTGCGGCGGACGCACTCTATTGACGCGCGACTGCGCGACCGCTACGCTCCCTGCTCCGGCGACCGACAATGCGATCAATCCGGATATAAGAAATTTGTTTGTCATATACAAGAAACGGTCAAGGGGGATATCAAGGTTTCGACACAGAAAGAGCAAGTTTTAATATCTCCGAAGGATTGCTTACTACATGATCGGCATATGCCTTGCGGAGCTCCGACACAGGACGGAACCCCCAAGTGACGCCGATCGAATCCACACACGCCCTCCGGGCAGTCTCGATATCGACGGCACTATCGCCGATAAACATCACCTCACGCTTTGGAGTCGGCGAGGCGTTAAGCACCGCAAATACGATCGACGGATCAGGCTTTGTCGGGCGGTCGTCGACCTGCCCCAGCACAGCCTCAAACTTAATATCGGGGAAATAATGGGTGATGATCTTCGTTGCGGCAGCCTGGTATTTATTGGTTGCCACAGCCACCTTGACACCTCTCGAAGTCAATTCGTCAAGCAACTCGGGCATACCGGGATAGGGTACGGTCGTATCGGTGCAATGCTCGTCGTAATATTCGCGGAAGTATTCAAGGAGTTTGTCGATCTGATCGGGCGTAGCGTCGGGCTCGGCTCTCTCAAGGAGTTTTCTCACGCCGTTGCCGACCATAAAATTATAAGCCGACACCGGATGCGACTGATAACCCATCTTTTCCAGGGCATAGTTGCAGGCCATGCCCAAATCGGAGATCGTGTTGAGCAATGTGCCGTCAAGATCAAATATCAGTAAGGATTTCATAAGCAGTAGTGTTTTTGTGGGGGAGATCAGAATGGATAACCGATAGAGAAATGGAATGCACGGTCGCGCCCCCAGCGGGGGTGGATCAAAGGCCACGGCTGAACGCCATCGGCCGGATTATGGGCTTTCATTCCGAGGTCGAAGCGCAGAAGGAAATAATCGAAATCCAGACGTATTCCAAGCCCGTAGGTCGCCGCAAGCTCCTTATAGAATGAATTAAACTTAAACATTCCGCCGGGCTGAGCCGCATAGTTGCGAATCGTCCAGATATTTCCGATGTCGACAAAGAGTCCCATTTCGACGATCCAAAACAGACGTGCGCGATATTCCGCACTCATTATAAACCGGATATCTCCGCATTGGTTCATATAATCTATCGTGGAATTGCCTCCGTGATAACGTCCCGGGCCGAGCGTTCTGACAGCCCATCCTCTGACGCCGTTGGCTCCTCCGCCATAGAATCGCTTCTCGAACGGGAGCATCCCGGAATTGCCATATGGCACTCCGATGCCGAATCCAAGACGTGCCGCGACCGATTGGCGGGTGTCGAAAATATGAGTATAAGCAAAATCGGAATCCACTTTGAAATATTGCGAATAATGGATGCCGAAGATCTTATAGGGATTTTCGTGGAAATTCGAGCGATGATTAAAGATGCTGTTGAAGAGAAAGAGAAGATTGCCCGCGATTTCCGAATTGACGCGCACAGTGTAGATATCCGTCTGCCGAAGCGTCTCCCAGGGGCGGGGAGTGCGCTTATTGGTGTGATAGAATCTATATCCCATCCTCATTATGAAATGGTCTTCATAGCTATATCGGAGCAGAGGATTGTCGGGAGCGATCTGATTGATGAAATCATTGGTCGATTCGGGAAGATAGACGTAATTGATGTCGAGCGGAGTGAATGTATGGCGGTTGCCGGTCTTGCGATCGGTCCATTTATAAGCCCATCCTGCGGTCGAGATGATTCGGGTGTATTCAGGACGCTGCTGGAAATTCATCGAGAGGCGGATTTCGGTCGACGCATTGATGCGCCGCTTGAAATTTTCGGCCAAAAACGGCGCCTTGAATTTAGGGAATTGCAGACCTAAATCCATCGAATATTCCATATATCGGTTGTGGAGCAGCCCCTCGAAGTTGCCGCGAATGGCCTCATATGCTCCGCGGAGTTTGGCCGAGAATGTCTCTGACCCTTTGCCGATATTACGATGGGCAAAGGTCAATCCGAGCGCCACTCCGAGATCGCCTTCGGAATTTGTGCCCTCGAGTTCGGCCGTCATCGACATGCTTTTTCCGGGAGTCAGGAGAATATAGGCGTCAAGCAGTCCGACGCCATCTTCCTCGCCTACCGGCTCGAAGCGGATATTGATGAATTTGAGGATCTCAAGGCGCGAGAAGGCTTTATAAGTTCGATCGATAGCGGCTTCGGAATATGGCGCGCCCGGGCGGATGAAATTATTCTCATATATGACCGACGGTCGAAGATATCTCTCATTGCCGTAAAAGATCGAGATCCCTTTGTAGTCGATCGAATCTCGCAGACGGCTGCCCCGCAACTGACGCGGCGCATACGTAGCCGAAGCCTGATAGTCAGTGGCGCAGATGACACGCCGGACGACATACTTGCGAGCCGCCTGACGCTGAGCCTGCTCGGAATCGGGGAGGGCAGATGTGTCAATCATCATCGTCAGATCCACATCA
The DNA here is from genome assembly GCA_947175695.1 of uncultured Porphyromonadaceae bacterium. Lineage (GTDB taxonomy): Bacteria > Bacteroidota > Bacteroidia > Bacteroidales > Muribaculaceae > Lepagella. The sequence goes on along the minus strand of CAMWNT010000008.1, from coordinate 9,418 downwards.
TAAGATCCGGATGTCGTATCGGCCACAAAAGCTATGTTTTCTTTGACGAAATTAAAGTAGCCATGATTGCGCAGTCTGGATGTGATAAGATCGCGCTGGCGGTCGAGTTCGTTGCGGTCGAGATAGTTGCCTTCCGATATGATCATCCGGGCTGTGTCGGCCATAACGATTGCCGATATAGCCGAATCGGGGATCTCCATCGTGAAATTCCTGATGATATGCGGACGCCCGGGATGCAACACATATTCAACCCGCATTTTCTTCTTGCCGACCACGGTAGTGTCGGCCTCGGCCTCGGCTGCAAGATAGCCTTTATTGACCAGCGCCGTCTGCAACTGACGCACACTCTTGGCCGTTAAAGTCGAGTCATACACCACCGGCGGCTCGCCGAGTTTGCGTATCCAGCGGTTCCACCATCGGGTGGAATCCTTGCCCGAAAGGCTATAGATGCCCAGCCGGAATTTTGCACTCCAGAGCATTTTGTGGTTGGGTTGCTGGCGTAGATAGGCGATATAATCGTCGCTCTTCACCTCCGGATTTCCGCTGTCGACCGTAATTTTCACCCGATCAAGAAGATACTGCCCGTCGGCGACATGTCGCGTCGTGGCGCATCCGCCTCCTAAGAGAAGAAGCCCACCGGAAAAGAGTATTGGAAGAAGATGTAGTCGTTTCATATTCAATCTGCCACGCCGACATGATGTCGACGTCGGCATCGGCGATATATTTTGGATAGAGGCGGTCAATATCCGCAAATTTCATCATTGCGGGGCTCGCGACGCACCTTGGCAAAAATGACCGGACTACGGTCGGCCGCATCGCGCAACTGGATCGCATCCACAGCCGACTCGCCTGTAGATGCCGACGACGGCAGTGTTGTCTGCAGAATATCAAGTTCACGGCCATATCCTCCTTCATGGAGAAACGAAAGTTCCAGACGTCCGATACGCATCGCGTCGTGCTCCTTAAGCGAATAGCAATCCATCAATAATGCCACATAGCGGATCGTGTTGACATGGCGATATGCATCAAGATCGCTGAAGCGGAAGGTGTGATGACGCACATCGCGGTCGGCCACAAGAAATTTACCCGTGGCACTCTTGGCTTCTTCCGGAGTCAGAATCGTGAAATGCTTACCCTGGCGGGGGATCGGACATTCACGCCCGTCGATCATATCATCGCTGATATTAAGCCCGTCAAGTCCGGCATTGGCGTGAGAGATCGTATCGAGCACCATCCACACACTACGCGCATAGCCGACTTCATTACCCTCGCCATCCGATATGGCAAACGATCGCTCGGAAAAATGTCGGTTGCAGCTTTCGATCCAGGTCGATATCGTGTAGTCGCTGTCGACCTTCGGATAGGAATGCATCTCGATTGTCAGCCGCGAAAGCACCCAGCCGCAATGACATCCCGGCATATCGGGATTGCCTATTCCCATCGCGTTGGCATGTTCGGTCGCTATCTCGATAAGTTTGGCCGTCAGTGTCGGCAACGAGAGCTCACGCTCCGCATCGGTCTCGCCGGCTGAAAGGAAATAGCGGCGGGAATAGACATTTTTCATTTCATTACTGCGGCTCTCACCTTCGGCCTCGCTTTTATATGAATCGCCTGGAGCCGTCAGAGCAATATACTCCCCCTCGGGAGCCGCATAGACACTGAAATCCATTGCATCGCGACGATGACGCTCTATCTCCTGAGGTGTATCCCCAAGAGCGAAATGCATCGGGAAGAAACGCTTCACGCTTATTAGGCGTACAAACTCCGAAGCACCGGAAGCATACCCGGTGCCAATCCGGCTGTCGACCGGAAACATTGCTATGTCAAACTCGGGATAGGCGGCCGCTATCGGGCGTAGCTCATTGCGAAATGCCGATTCCGCCTGACTAATCTCCTCGGGCGATGACTCATCGCGCCACGCCCAGCAATTGAGATCTCCGGCATGAAACACTTTCAAGCCGCTCCGCTTGAGTGTGACGGCATAGGAATTGCCGATATCCGTAGAGCCGAAGGCATCAATGTGGATCATTCCATCATCGAAACTATCCATCTTCGACATTACAGTGACAAGCGATGAATCCGGCTTGTCGCCCCTATAGAGAGAATCACTCCTCAGAATATAGCGCGCATGACGCTCCACATCCTTCGATATCACAAAGCGGATATCGGGATGAAGACCGACCCATGAGAATATCTCTTTATTGAAATGGTCTTTATGGAAATGGCTGACAAATACGTATAGCGGACGATCACCGGGAATTGTGCGCAGGAATGCCGGAAGCGACGCTCCGCGCGATTCGGGATCTTTCCAGAAATCGAATACGAGACTGCATTCGGGAGTCATCAGCAGAAAGCAGTCGTGATGGATATATGTAAGCTCAAACATAGCTCTGTGTTTAGAAATGGAAGGCTGTCGATAGGCCCGATTTCATCGGTGGAATCGCCGGCCCTATACCGCAAACGATGCATTCTGACACATCGCCTACAGATATTTCAACGCGCAAGAGAAGCGCATTGACCGATTCAAATTTCAAAATTAACAATTTTTTCGCAATCCTTATGTCTTCAGCTCGATTTTAATACCGCTTTTCCGCTCCGCACGGTAGCGATGACTCGCTTTCATTTGCCGACACGCAATATTTTTTGTAATTTTGCAATGTTTTGGTCGCCGGCCGACCTGTCATGCGTTATATATATGTATACAGCTTCTGAAAAAAAACGTGAGAACATCGCAGAGTATGTCCTCTATATGTGGCAGATCGAAAATCTGATCCGCGCATTCAATCTGGATATCGATAGAATCGATAAGGAAGTGATCGATAAATACACTTCGCTGACTCCGGATCAACGGCGCGATCTCCACGATTGGTATGAATCGCTGATCGATATGATGCGTCGCGAGGGTGTCGAAACCAAAGGACATCTTCAGATCAATAAAAACACGATCATCGCGCTCGACGATCTCCATCGCCAACTGCTCGCCGATCCGCGCTTCGCTACTTATTCGGCCGAGTTCTATAAGACTCTGCCTTACATCGTTGAGCTCCGCGCTAAGTCGGGCGATGAGAAGGCCGGTGAAATCGAGACTTGCCTTAATGCGCTATATGGCATAATGATGCTCCGAATGCAGGGCAAGGAGGTGTCGAAAGAGACCCTCGAGGCCGTCGCGCAAATCACCCGCTTTCTGGCCCGGCTATCGGCATATTATAAAAAGGACTTCAACAATGAGCTCTTCAACGACGCTCCGGAAGCCCCGACCGTCTGACAGCCCGACGGCTAAGCCTGTTTTATTTATGACTCTTTCCTCTCTCGCAACATCACATTTTCATCAATCCGACAATGTCTGACGAATTAAACAAAGAAATCGAACGCCGGCGCACATTCGCCATCATATCCCACCCTGACGCGGGTAAAACCACCCTCACCGAGAAACTGCTCCTCTTCGGCGGCGCCATCCATGTGGCCGGGGCCGTCAAAAGCAATAAGATCAAGAAGACTGCCACCTCCGACTGGATGGAGATCGAAAAGCAACGCGGAATCTCTGTGGCCACGTCTGTAATGGGATTCAACTACGGCGACTATAAAATCAATATCCTCGACACTCCGGGCCACCAGGATTTCGCCGAAGACACGTTCCGCACCCTGACAGCCGTCGATTCCGTAATCATCGTTGTCGATGTCGCGAAGGGTGTCGAGACCCAGACTCGCCGATTGATGGAGGTGTGTCGCATGCGCAAGACGCCCGTGATTGTCTTCGTTAATAAGCTCGACCGTGAGGGTCGCGATCCGTTTGATATTCTCGACGAACTCGAGTCGGAACTCAAGATCAAAGTGCGCCCTCTGTCGTGGCCGATCAATATCGGCGCAAAGTTCAAAGGAGTCTACAATATCTATGAGCAGGGACTCGATCTCTTCACCCCCTCGAAGCAGACTGTCAGCGAACGCGTCGAAATCGCCGACGTCAATTCGCCGGAGGTCGACCGACTTGTCGGCGAGACTGACGCAGCCAAGCTCCGCGAGGATCTTGAATTGATCGAGGGTGTCTATCCGGAGTTCGATCCCGAGGAGTACCTGAGCGGCGAGGTCGCACCGGTGTTCTTCGGTTCGGCGCTCAATACATTCGGCGTCAAAGAATTGCTCGATTGCTTCGTCAAGATCGCACCGTCGCCGCGTCCGATCGATGCCGAGGAGCGCACTGTCAAGCCGGGCGAGGAATCCTTCTCCGGCTTCGTATTCAAGATCCATGCCAACATGGATCCGAATCATCGCAGTTGCATCGCCTTTGTCAAGATCTGCTCGGGCAAGTTTGAGCGCAACGTCAATTATCTCCATGTGCGCCATGGGAAGCAGATGCGTTTCGCCGCCCCCACAGCGTTCATGGCTCAGAAAAAGAATATCGTCGATGAAGCCTATCCCGGTGATATCGTCGGCATCCCCGACACCGGCAATTTCAAGATCGGCGACACGCTGACATCGGGCGAGAATCTTCATTTCAAAGGCCTCCCGTCGTTCTCTCCCGAAATGTTCAAATATATCGAGAATGCCGATCCGATGAAGTCGAAACAGCTCGACAAGGGCATCCGTCAGTTGATGGATGAAGGTGTGGCACAGTTGTTTGTCAATCAGTTTAACGGTCGGAAGATCATCGGCACAGTCGGTCAGCTGCAGTTTGAAGTGATTCAATACCGTCTGCTCCACGAATATGGCGCGCAATGCCGCTGGGAGCCGATAAGCCTCTACAAAGCCTGCTGGATCGAAAGCGACGACCCCGAAGCACTCGCCGCGTTCAAGAAGCGCAAATATCAGTTTATGGCTGTCGATAAGGAGGGACGCGATGTCTTCATGGCCGATTCGAATTATGTGCTTCAGATGGCGCAGAGCGATTTCCCCAAGATCCGATTCCACTTCTCCAGCGAATTCTGAGAAACACGCTGAATTCACTTCTGCATTTTCTACCATACTATGTCAACCGCCGTCTCGCCTACACCGACCGCTTCCGGTCAGAGCCCGGCCATATCCACACCTCAGCCGGCTCCGGCTATGACGATCGTCATAGCCTTCTATAACAACACCCGCTGGCTTCGATTGATTCTCGACGCATTGCAGATGCAGTCGATGAAGGATTTCGAAGTCGTAGTGGCCGACGACGGCAGTAGCGACGAGAGTGTGGCGACCCTCAAAGCCTACATCCGGGATTATCCGGAGATGCGGATTCTCCACGCCTGGCATCCCGACCAAGGGTGGCGCAAGAACGCTGCGCTCAACAATGCCGTCAGAATGTCGCATGGAGAGTATATCGTATTCATCGATGGCGATTGCATCCCGCATCCCGATTTCATGAAGGATCATTATCGCCTGCGGCGCCATGGGTTTGTGACCGGCGGCCGACGCGTGGAGTCGGATGAGCGACTGTCGGCGATGATCGAAGGTTTCGACCGTCTGCCCGACGACTTCTTCAGTAGGGCGCGCCGATGCATACTCGGCTCGATTTTCAGCAAGGGGGCTTTGGCTCGTCTGCGGCGCACATGGCGCTTCCCGATGCCTTTCGGCAAGCCGCTTAATGTGAAGCGTCGGGGCATCCTGGGAGCGAATTTCGGCATTTATCGCGATGATCTCTATAAAGTCAACGGCTTCGATGAGCGCTATCTCGCCCCGGGCACAGGTGAGGATTGCGATCTCGACGCTCGCCTCGCAAACGCCGGAATCGGCCATCTGAAAGTGTCGCACTACGCATTGATGATCCATCGCTGTCATGCCCGGCTCGATTGGTCGTCGGAGGAGAACGCCGAGCTCTATCGCCGGGCACGCGAGGAGCGACTGACATATGTCGACACCGGCCTGTTTGGCGACTCGCCGGCTCCCGCCGGCAGCCACGCCTCCGCCCCGGATTCGGGCCAATAACGATCTGCCTCATAACGCAAGTTGCAACTGCTCACTGACCTCATTATGACAGCCTCACTTATAATTTCTACCTATAATCGTTCGGACGCGCTGGAAGTGTGTCTGCGCAGTGTGGCGGCTTTGCGCGAGCTGCCGTTGGAAGTGATTGTCGGCGACGACGGTAGTTCGGATGACACTCGCGACGTAGTCACTGCGTTGCAACGCGATTTCCCCGTGCCGCTTATCTATGTCGAGCAACCCGATGAAGGCTTCCGGCTGGCTATGATCCGCAATAAATGCGTGGCTCGCGCATCAGGCGAGTATATCATACAGATTGATGGCGATATTTTTCTTCATCCCGATTTTGTGGCCGATCACTTACGCGAGGCTCGACCGGGTCATTTCCTGAAGGGTGGACGTGTGCAACTCGATGAGGCGACTTCCGTTGAGATCTGCGACGACCGACGTCCTCGCCCGATCCGATTTCTATCCAAAGGTATCGAAGCCAAGCGCCCCAACACACTCCGACTTCCTCTCATTGCCGACATGCTCGCGCCGCGTTATCGTCAACACCGACAGAATGTGCTCGGCTGCAACATGTCGTTCTATCGCGATGATTTCATTCGCGCCAATGGCTACGACGAATCATTCGAAGGCTGGGGTGGGGAAGACCTCGATCTTGCGCTCCGCTTCCGCAACATGGGACTCGGCAAACGCTATCTCAAATTCTGCGCTCTTGCCTATCATCTCTGGCATCGCGAAGCCTCCAAAGAACGCAGCCGCAACAATCACGACCTCGCCCATGCCCACGCTGCCGGCGGCGTCATCCGCGCCACCGTCGGCATCTACCAATGGCTCCTCTCCACCAAAAGATCTCCCGACGGCTCCTCTTTGACCGAATGATAAGCGTCTCTTTCGATCGACAGTAATCTTTAATCGTGAAACACTCTCAGAAAATTTAAACCGCAAACCAATGGGATTCTGGAACTATCTCGGCATGGCCTACCTGCTTAACCATCTTTTCGGAAAGAAGAAGCATATTGACGCACCTACCAATTTTGACACACCCGACACTTCAGGTTTTGACACACCCGACACTTCACGCATCTACGATCCAGAACGTGAAGCCGAACTTGACGAACGCTACTTCTCACTATCCGAGCGCATAGACGCCCTCGACAAAAAGCTCGACCACCTCGATCCCTCCTCCAAACTCTACGCCGACTTAGACGACGACATCGAACTGCTTCGCGACGAGCTTGACGAACTCGAAGACGAACGCGACGCCTTCGACGACGACTACCTCTAAATAAGCCCTATCTGAAGGTGTATGGAATCACTTTCAGTCAAAATTGCTATTGATTTTTGAAAATTTTCGCTAATTTTGCAGAACGATTCCACGCTGTGGGTATAAGGCAGCGGGTAATCAACATAATATAAAAGCGTGTATTGACGCTTTGTCTCAGGCTGTTTCAGAACTTCGAACACTCTAAAACACCTCATGCCTCAAGACAATGCAGCAATGGACGCCACGGGTGCGTATATACCTACTCGGGCTCATTTCAAGCTTCACTGCTTGGAATGGGTTTGGGGTATTTGCATATACAGCGTGGAGTCTGTTGCTCATCTTTGGCATGATGGGCATGTTCGAAGGCCTTGAAACAGCGAGATGAGCAACAATGTGGCTCCTCGCTTTTTTTGTATCATAACCAACTCTTCGCCATGTGAGCCTATGGTGATATAGGTGACACATTGTGAGAGAGAGGATCGCTCAGTTTCTCAACTATAATCCGCGGAATAAACTTATCTTCGCTCCCGGAATTGGCTCATGTCTAAAAACTTTAGATATGGGCTTTGAACTTGCGAACCTAATTCAAAACGACCTCAACTCACCACACTTACCCCTAATTGCGGAAGATTGCTTCAATTCCCTATTGAGGCAATCAATTCTTCACGATGAAATCATTGGGGATTATGTCGCTATAACAAACTGGGGAATACTTTTTGAGCCCAATCTGAAATTCAATTTGCTTTCTCTCTTTGATTCCTTTTCAAAAAGCCATACGCTGATTCTTGTTGACTGCGGTCAGGCTGAATACGATACTTTTCATCTCGTCGACAAGCGCTTTAATACGGCTCTTCCCATCGGGAATCTCCACCCCTACATCATCAAGTAAAATCTACAGCATATGATATACAGTGAACTCCTACATTTTGAGCCCATAACGGAGGTCGTCAAATTCGATCGACTGAATGATATTTCTTATCAAGAATCGCTGGTAAGAACATTCGTTTTCTCAAAAGAATACGAGGACACTCTCATTCCTTTCATATGCTCTAATCTTGATTATACCGTCACTGCAGATACATTCGGCCTTCAGATTGTCGGCAACTACGGCACAGGTAAGTCTCACCTCATGTCGCTCTTCACACTCATTGCCGAGAATTCGGATTATCTTGCCCTCGTCAGAAATGACAGTGCGCGCGAAAATCTCTCCAAGATCGCCGGGAAATACAATGTGCTCCGCTTCGAGCTTGGAAATAGCCAAGAGCTTTGGTCGATTGTATGCTACCAAATCGACAAATACCTCCGCTCCGCCGGAATTGATTATTCAATCACAGACGCTTGTCCGCTCGAACCTTACGCCGTTCAGTTATCGCGCATGATGGCCCACTATGAGGCAAGATTCCCCGACAAGGGGTTCCTTCTCGTGATTGACGAAATGCTTTCCTATCTCAAAGGGAGAAGCGCATCCGACAAACTCAATCGCGACCTTGCTGTGCTTCAAGCCCTCGGTCAAGTTTCTGATCATTCTAAGTTCCGCATAGTGTTTGGAGTGCAGGAGGTGATCTATAACTCTCCTGAATTTCAGTTTGCAGGCGATATGCTCAATAAGGTCAACGACCGCTATAAGCAAATCACTATCACCAAGCAGGAGGTTAAGTTCGTGACCGAACAGCGATTGCTCTGCAAGACCGACGAGCAGAAAGCGTGGATAAGAAACCACCTCTCGCAGTTCACTCAATTCTTCAATGATCTGCATGCAAACATTGAAGAATACGTCGAGCTGTTTCCCGTTCACCCGGCCTTCTTCGACAACTTTCAGTTGGTGCAGGTCAAAAACGGCCAGCGTGAAATTCTCAAAACGCTATCATCGAAATTCGATAGTCTGAAAGGAGAGGATGTACCAACCACATGCCCCGGACTCATCTCTTACGATAGCTATTGGATTGACCTCACTGCACCTAAGATGCAGACCGACCCGGACGTGCATCGCATCAACGAGATCATGGCTATCGTAGCCCAAAAGATTGACGACAACTTTGTGGGCGTACAAGCCAAGAAGAACGCTTTGGCACATCGCATCGCCAACGCATGCGCTGTCAAGATTCTTCAATCCTCGCTCAGTGCCACAAACGGCGTCACGGCCGAAACTCTCGTCGATGATCTGTGCTGGCTCGATTCTACCTGCTTCAACCGCAAAATTCTTCAAGACGTAATCGACATTACAGCAAATAAGATTGTCTCGGCTACCGT
>CAMWNT010000007.1 GCA_947175695.1 uncultured Porphyromonadaceae bacterium | reverse complement strand
CCCTCTCTATTCGCCGGCCGCGGCCGTTGTGAATACGCCACGTAGTAGAGGTAGCGGAAGGGGGCGGCGGGGGAGATGCCGGCCAGGGAGGTGGCGAGCAGCGTCTGCGCGCCGTAGGGGATCAGACACTGCACGATGCAGGAGGTGGAGTCGAGGAGCGAGGCCGATTTGCGCGGGTCGATGCGATAGCGCCGGCTGATGTCGCGCGAGATGCCGCCGACGGTGATGATCGCTACAGTGTTGTTGGCTGTGCAGAGATTGACGATGCCGACAAGCAGCGCGATCACCATCTGACCGCCGCGACGTCCCGACACTTTGCGCGTCAGTCGATCGAGGATGAAGCGGATGCCCCCCGCCTCCTTGATCATGCCGAGCATCCCTGAGGCAAGGAGAGTGATGATGATCAGATTCCCCATGCCGTCGATGCCCGCACCGGCCGACGACGCCATGTCGAGCGCCGTGAAACCGTTGGCCAACCCGAAGCCGAGAGTCGTCAGCAATCCGAGCGACAGCACAAGTGTCACATTGATGCCCGCGATCGCTGTGGCAAGCACCACCATGTAGGGGGTGATCAGCCAGGGATCGGCAGTCGGTGGCAGTTCTACCGACTTCGTTGCGGCCGACGTGGCGATATAGATCGCAAGAGTGGCCAAAGCCGCAGGCAGCGCGATCCAGAGATTAGCCTTGAACTTATCCGACATGTTACACCCCTGCGAGCGTGTCGCGGCGATCGTCGTGTCGGAGATAAACGACAGGTTGTCGCCGAAGAAAGCGCCCCCGAGCACGACCGCCACAAAGAACGGCACATTGCCTCCCGACGCGCACGCGATACTGTTGGCAAGCGGCGTCAGCGCGACGACCGTGCCGACCGACGTGCCGATCGAGAGCGAGATGAAACAAGAGGCGAAGAAAAGCATCGGCACCATGAACTCCGGCGGGAAAGCGCGGAGCGCGAGTGCCACGGTAGCGTCGACCGCACCGATATCCTTGGCCATTGTGGCAAACGCACCCGCTAGGACAAACACCCAAATCATATATAGGATATTCGAATGTCCGGCTGCGCGCGAGAAGACTTCGATGCGCTTCAGCAGCGGTCGGTCGCGCAATATAATGACGCTCCATGCCGAGGCCACGACCAGCGCCACAGCGATCGGCATCTTATAAAAATCATTAATAATCAGCGATACTGCTACATATAACAGCAGAAACACAATCATCGGAGAGAGTGCGAGCCACCCGCGGGCGGTCGAAATCGGACGGCGCGCGGCGCTGTCCTTCTGAATATTATCGGATATGGACGACAAGAGGATGGATGTTTTTAAGTCAAATTTATGAGTGATGAGATAAGAAGTGTGAAGCCGGCGATTCAGCAAGCTGACGCCCCGGCCCCTACATTCAATTCCACGTTGGACAAAGCTACGGAGTAAATCCGGCGCGACAACGTTATCGGAGTAAAACCGCCGGGGATGAGGCTACGGAAGCAGGCGACTGACGGCGGCTTCGTCAAGGAGTGTATAGATGCGGCGGCCGGTGGGGGTCAACGCCGGATCGGGGAGGGCGAAGAGTTCGCCGATGAGATTTTCCATCTCCTCTTCCGAGAGGCGCCGTCCACGGGTGATGGCCGCGCTGCGCGCCATGGCAAGCGCCACGCGCGAAAGCATTGCGTCGGCCGGCTGCTGATCCTCGCCATAATCGGCCGAATCCTCGCTGACACTGTCGAGCACACGCAGAATGACGTCGCGCGGATCGGCGTTGAGATCGGCCGGTATGCCGACGATATTCCAGCGATCCTCCTCGGCATACTCCAATTCATAGCCGAGGCGCTTCAGATCGCCTTCCACTTCCTGTAGCGCACTCTGCTGCATCGGCTCCAGAGTCAGCGACTCCGGAAACATCACGCGCTGAGTGACGCCCCGGCTCTGCCGCCCGATCTGCATGAACTGCTCGAAAAGGAGCTTGAGATGGGCGCGGTGCTGATCGACGATGATGATCCCCTCGCGGGTGGTGGAGATGATATATTTCAATGCGAATTGCACACACATATTCGCCGGTCGCTCCGGAGCTTCCATTCCCGGAAGCAGAGCGTCGTTTTCGGGCGCCGCGGCATCGCCTTCGGCGTGGCTGTCGATGCGCTGGCCGATGAAATCGGAATATAGCTTCTCCCAGTCGCGCGGGGCGGCGCCGGAGCGGAACGTGGGGTTGCCGCGGCCGGCGCGACCGGATTCTGACGCCGACGGCTCAAAACCGGCAGTCGAGCCGAATCCGGGGTTATAACCGCTGAAATCCGGCGAAAACGAATCGGCGGGTTCCCCGGGGGCGCCATAGGCGTCGAAGGGATTATAATCGGCCGGGAGCTCCATTGTCGGGCGGTCGGGGATCTCGCCCCGGCTGACCGGACTGACAGGCACAACCTCGGCGTTGAAATCGATCGACGGAACGGCGGCATTCTTGCCCAGCGACGCCTTCACGCCCGCCACAAGCAACGGCCATATCTCCGACTCATACTCGAATTTGATTTCGTTTTTCGTAGGGTGGATATTGACGTCGATCGAAGCCGGATCGACCTCGAATTTCAGGAAATAGCAGGGCTGGGTGTCGGTGGCTATCAAGCCATCGTAGCAGCTGAGGATCGCCTTGTGGAAATAGGGGTGGCGCATGTTGCGGCCGTTGACGATCAGAAACTGCAACGCGTTGCGCCGCCGCGCGAACTCCGGGCGTGAGATATAGCCCGACACACGCACGAGCGCCGTGTCGATCTCGACCGGCAGCAGCTCCATCTTCAGATTATTCTTCCAGATGTCGTGGATTCGCTGATGAAGCGAGGCGCGGCGCAGGTCGAGCTGGCGAGTGCCGGTGTCGATCGACATATGGATGTTGTTGTTGACAAGGGCCAGTCGCTCGAACTCGCGCATGATATTCGAGAGCTCGACATTGTCGCTTTTAAGAAACTTGCGGCGCGCCGGGACATTGAAGAAAATATTGCGCACAGCGATCGATGTGCCCGTATCGCAGACGCAAGGCTCCTGGCGCTCCACCTTCGAGCCGTTGATCTGAAGCAGAGTGCCCATCTCGGAATCCTTCGTGCGCGACTTCACCTCCACCTGCGCGATGGCGCAGATCGAAGGGAGCGCTTCGCCGCGAAACCCCATTGTGTGGAGGCGGAAGAGATCGTCGGCGTGAGTGATTTTTGAAGTGGCGTGTCGCTCGAATGCCATACGGGCGTCGACGGTCGACATGCCGCAGCCGTTGTCGATCACGTGGATCAGCGTGCGGCCTGCATCCTTGAGATAAATGCGGATCTCCGTGGCGCCGGCGTCGACGGCGTTCTCCACGAGCTCCTTAATGACCGACGCCGGGCGCTGGATGACCTCGCCGGCGGCTATCTGGTTTGCCACTGAATCGGGCAGAAGTTTAATAACGTCGCTCATTTTCGGCTGATTGTTATTTCTCGTCGGGACGGCTGAAATAGAGTTCAAGTTCTTCGGGGACTTCGCCGAGGTCGTCGGCCCAACGCAGGCGCCCGCCATACCATTCGCGGCGCGGACGGATGGCGTCGAGCCATACGGCGCCGGGAAGCATCCGCTGGTTTTCGCGCTTGACGAGAAAGAGCGGGGTGACTGTGCCCGACACTTCGGGCCACATCTTGAGCCGCTCGAGTTGGCCGTCGGCCATATCGATCGACAGCGTCGAACTTTCGGCATACACAAGGCGATTGAATGTGGAATCGCTTTCCTGCGGAAGCATGATTGTCTCCACGCTCCCCTCGGCTTCGAGGCGGCGGAGAGTGCCGTCGGCAAACCACATCATCATCTTGTCGGCATGCAGCTGATTATAGAAATCCTCCTCCACATGCTCCATCATCCTGGCGTGGCCGGGGATATGGGCCCAGTCGGCGGTGGAGTCGTTGAGATGGACGATGATCGTGTCGCCGCGCACCTGCCGCTCCTCATTCCAGGCTACAGGGCGGCGCTTGAGGCGCAGCAGCGAGTCGATCTCTGTGAAGACGATCGTGTCGGCTACGCCCTGGATGTCGGTGCGGAAGAATCGGGCCCGCGGCCAAGCCTTTGCGTAATGCCACATCGAGTCGGTCGGCTGGGTTGAGGCCGTGGAGTCGGGCTCGATTCTGACAGGTTCGGTCGGTATGGCGACGGCCGTCAGCGGAGTCTCGGATTCCTCCGGCGACTCTTCGGAGTTTTGTTCTTCGGCGTGTCGCTCTTCGGCTATTCCTGCTATTTCGCCAATCGCCTCCGCGCCTTCGGCCTCAATTCCGGTCGAGGCGGCCTGCGTCATTGCGGCCAATGCGGCGATCGAATCCGGCAGTTGGGGCGCGGGTTGAGGGCGGGGAAGGAGACGGGTCAGGATAGTGTCGGCGCGGAGAAAGAGAGTGTCGCCGCGCGAATATTCCATCATCAGCGGATAGATGGTGGCCATAGCCTCGCGGGTCATATCGTTGTAATATCCGTAGCCACCGATCAGCACAGCCTTGCGGGCAGTGTCGGTGATGACCACGGGCTTGCCGTTTTTGCCGGGCCCTCTGAACTGGAAGGCGCGGCTGATTCGTGTCTCCGGATCGTAGACGATCGAATCCCCTTCGAGGGTCGTGGTGCGATTCAGCGAGTCGGTGTGGCTGACGATCGAGCGCGATAGCAACTCGGCCACACCGGATGTCGTGTTGTAATAGCCGTCGGAGGTCAGAATCTCATCCTCGGTTGTAGTGATGACGGTCGGAGTCTCGATGCGGGCTATGTGGGTTGCCGTGTTGTAGTAGAGCGTGTCGGTGGTCAGTCGGAAATCGTTCTGCTCGCCGACGAGCACGACGTTGTGGAAGAATTCGGCATCCTTTGTGGCCGGGGAGTATTGGCCATAGACCGAAGTCAGCGTGTTGACTTCATCGCGGAGCACACCGCCTCGCGAATACCATGCCAGCTCGGCGGCCAGGTCGTAGTCGAGGCTGTCGGTGGTCAGCGATACGTTGCGGTTGATGATCCTGACCTCGCGCTCCGACGGCCCGCAGTGAAGTCGGGCGAATCGGGAAGTGCCGTCATAGAAGAGTTTGTCGGCATACACGAAGAGGGTGTCGCCCTGCTCCATTCTGACGTTTCCGAAAGCGTCGAGCGAATTCTGCTCCGGGAAATACCATGCGGAATCGCAATACATCCATGTGCCCATCTGGCGGAAGCGTACGTTTCCCTTGACGATCTGACGGTCGGTGCCGGCTACGGCCGGCTTGATGATCGAGTCTGCCTGTTCGAGAAACACCTTGTCGGGGCGCAGACGATTTGACGATGGTATCTGGGGTGTGAAAGGAGCTGTCGGCTCGGGACGATGATACTCATCCTTCTGCTTGCCGGCAGGATGCGATTTTGCCGCGGCGGCCTTCGACTGGGCGTAGGCGTCGCGGCAAATACCGAATATTGAAGATATGATCACGATGGCGAGGAGCGCCACCACATGTCGGGGGCTGTGTTTCATCGGATGGTGTTAAAAAATCGGGGAAGGCTCCGCGAAGCGGTCGGGAATGCCCGGACGCCTGCAAGAGTCCTTGGCCGGGGTCGGCGGCCGAAACGGAAGACGCTCAGTTGGAAGCGCCCTCCTTGATCCAGCCTTGATACTTAAACTCGCAGGGAAGCCAGCCGTCTTCGATGCGTACGTAGGTCTCTTTGATTTTCTTTTCCACCCAGTCGCGGAGAATCTCCTCGGCCTGATGGTTTTCATACATCTGCTTGAGCAGGTTATAGTCTTCCTGCATCGAAGCCGGATGGCCGTCGATGCGGGCTGTCAGTCGGACAATGGCTGCCACGTCGCGGTTTTTGCGCTCATCCTTCATCAGGAAAGGCTCGGAGATATCGCCCGGCTGCATATGCTCGATGCGCGAGGCCACTTCCGGGGGAAGATCCTGCATCTCGAAGCGGGAAGAGCCGGTGGCCTGGTTGACCATGATTCCCTTGTTATAGCGCGAATCTTTGTCTTGCGACACATATCTTGCGGCATCCTCGAAAGAGTATTTGCCGGATTTGATATCGTTGCCTACGGAGTCGAGATGGGTGATGGCCTTGCGGAGATCCTCATCGCTGACTTTCGGGCGCAAGAGGATATGGCGCACATTGACCTGCTCGCCACGTTTTTCGATCAACTGGATGATATGGAATCCGAATTCGGTCTCGACGATGCGCGACACTTTCTTGGGGTCGTTGAGATTGAAGGCGACGTTTGAGAATTCAGGCACAAAATCGGCTTTGCCGTGAAAACCGAGTTCGCCGCCCTGAAGGGCCGATCCGTCTTCGCTATACATGATGGCGAGGGTCGAGAAGTCGGCATCGCCGCGATTGACGCGGTCGGCATAGTCGCGCAAACGCGCCTTGACATCCTCCACTTCCTGCCTGGGCACAAGCGGATTGATCGTGATGATCTGCGCCTCGACCTGCAGAGGCACGTAAGGGATGCTGTCGGCCGGAAGAGTGTCGAAATATCTGCGCACTTCGCGGGGAGTGGCCTTGATATTCTTTGTCAGCGACTGCTGCACCTGCTCGATGATAAAATTGTTGCGCATCAGATCGACGAGCTGCTCGCGGAGCTGGGCCATAGGCTTGCGGAAATATTGCTCCACTTTCTCTTTCGAGCCGAGATTGGCGATGAAATAGTTGAGGCGTCGGTCGACCTGCGACTGCACCTGCGTCTCCGGCGCTTCGATTGTGTCGATCTTGGCCTGGTGGAGGTAGAGCTTTTCGACGGCGAGCTGCTCGGGGATGACGCAATAAGGGTCGCCTGGGATCTGGATGCCCTCGGAGCGCATCTGGGTGTACTGGTCTTCGACGTCGCTGCGGAAGATAGCTTCATCGCCAACGATCCAGGCGACTTCGTCAACGACGTTCTTCTTCGGGGCGGCGAGCAGTGTGGCTGCTATGGATGCCGTTGCGGCGGCCGCTATGATGAGTCTGTTGGTTTTCACGTGCGGTTGAATTGGATTGTATATGTGATAGTCTCGCGATAGGCGCCGAGGCGCCGTGCGAGGGGTCATTGTTTGTCGGTCAGTGGGTTATAGCCTATGAATCGGAGGCGTCCCTCCTTGAGGGCCTGCTGATAGATGTTGGCTATGAGTTCCTGTTCGAACTGATCGCCGCGCAGCGTTTCGAGCCGTTCGCGTATGATCGGCGCGGCCACTTCGCGGGGCATCTGCTCGCCGGTCGGGAGATAGGCGGAGATGTGGAGGAGATAGGTCATGCCGCGGTAGGAGGTCTCGAAGTTTCGGTTGCGGCTGACGAATGCGTCGGCGTCGCCGAATCGCCAGGGGATCTGCCTGGCGATTGTCGACCACGGCGTCCAGCTGTCTTCGAAGAAAGAGTATTCCACAGCCTCGCGGAGTCCGTATTTCTCGAGATTGTCGATAGCGTCGGAAGTGGCGGTCATTATCCATCGGCGCACATCGGCCAAACGCTCTGCATCGGAGGGGAGCTTGACGTAGAGCCCCTTGACCACAGGCGATTCAAGCGTCATTTCGCCGATGTTGTCGCGATAATAGGCCTCGACATCGCGGTCGGATATTCCGTCAGACTTGGATTCCCGAAGGTTGCGGCGGTAGGTGGCAACAATCAGCTTCTTTCGATAGTCTTCGACGAGCCGGTTGATTCTTTCCATATCGTCGATGTTGGCGGCTCCGATGTCGGAGAGGAGCATGCGTTCGAGCCAGCCGTCGACAATCGATTTGAAGAGGAGAGTGGAATCTTCGGGAGTCATTCCGGGGGGGATCCGGATTTCCACATCTCTGAGAGTGAGCGCGGAATCGCCGACGATCACCAGCACATCCGCCGAGTCGGCGGCTTCGGCGTCCGAGTCGGCTTTCGAGCACCCCCCGATTGCCAAAGCTACGAGGAGAATGAGAGCGGCCCGGCGAAGTTTCGCGGCTGCGATTGTCGATATCTGATTACGTAGAGACATAGAATATGCAAAGTTAGCAAAAAATCCGAAACTCCGCAATAGCGAAGGCGAGCAAGGGAATTGTGAGAGGAAAATGCCGCTGTCAATCGAAGTTTCTCAAGGGCGCCGGAGGGGGGAGCGCCATAACGCGGCTGCGGCTCCCTGTCGCAGGGAGCCGCAGTCAACGTGTTTTCCATAATACTGACATTTACAAGTTCTTTAGAACTAACCTAACATCATGAAACGATTCTATCATTCTTTCGATAATATAACATTGCCGCCCTTGAAAAGGTTTGATCCGGCATCGGATTATTTTTTCAAAGGCGGCAATTATCGCGCTAAGATAGCTACTATAGCTGCTTTAGCTAAGATGGACTATTCGTAGCGGAGGGCGTCGATCGGGTTGAGGTTGGCGGCTTTCTGGGCCGGATACCAACCGAAGAAGACGCCGGTCACGGTGCAGACGGTGAAGGAGAGCAGGATGGCCGAGAGCTGCACCTGCACGGGCCAGTGGGCAAAGAGATTGACCATCCATGCGGCGAGGCATCCGAGCAGAACGCCTATTACGCCGCCTGTGATGCTGATGATGACGGATTCTATCAGAAATTGCGCGAGGATATCACGTCCTTTCGCACCGATAGCCATGCGCAATCCGATCTCTCGGGTTCGCTCCGTCACCGACACATACATAATATTCATGATGCCGATGCCGCCGACGAGCAATGATATTCCGGCCACACATCCGAGCAAGACGGTCATCATCTCCGAAGTGGAGCTCATCATCTCGCTCAGCTCTTGCTGGGTTCGGATATTGAAATCGTCGTCGGCGCCGTCTTTGAGCTTATGGTTGGTGCGGAGGAGTGCGGTGATCTCGGCCGAGGCCTCTTCGCTCAGATTCTCGTCGATGGCGCTGGCGAAGAGTCCCTGGATATAATCGATGGCGAGCACACGCTTCATGACCGTCGTGTAGGGGGCGAGGGCCACATCATCCTGGTCCTGCCCCATCGAGTTGGTGCCTTTTTCCTGGAGCACGCCGATGACAGTCAGCGGAATTTTGTTGAACCTGACGACCTTTCCGACAGGGTCTTCGCCATTTGGGAAAAGATTGTCGACCACTGTCTGGCCGAGCACACAGACCTTGGCTGCCGTAGTCACGTCGTGGTCGGTAAACATGCTTCCTTCGGCGATCTTCAGCTGGCGGATCTCGAGATAATCGGGCGAGACGCCCTGCAGCTGTGAAGGATAGTTGTTGTTGCCATAGATGAACTGGCCTGAGCTGCTGACCTGCGGACTGATTGCCGTGACATACTTGGCGTTGTCGTGGATAGTCGTGTAGTCTTCCTCCTTGAGGGTCTGCATGTCGTCGGAACTCTGGCGGACTCCTCCGCGCTGGCCGGTGCCGGGATGGATCATGATCATATTGGATCCCATTTCGGAGATCTGGGCCTTGATGCTGTTTTTCGATCCCTGGCCGATCGCGAGCATGGTGATGACTGATCCGACGCCGATGATGATGCCGAGCATGGTCAGAAAGCATCGGAGCTTGTTGTTGTTGAGTGCCCGGAGGGCTATTTTGATAAGGTTGGAAAATCTCATGTCAGTCCTCCTCTTTAGGCAGTGATTCATAGACCTCGCGAGCCGAGGCCGGCGATTCGTTGATGGTGTCGGAGATTATCTTTCCGTCGCGCAACACGATGTTGCGCGAAGAGTAATCGGCGAGCTCGGGGTTGTGGGTGACGAATATGATCGTACGTCCGCGGGCGTGGAGCTCCTGAAAAAGAGTCAGAATACTGAACGACGTGCGGGTGTCGAGATTGCCGGTGGCCTCGTCGGCGAGGATTATGACGGGATCGTTGACCAGAGCGCGTGCGATCGCGACACGCTGTTGCTGTCCGCCCGACATCTGGTTGCTGCGGTGATAGAGGCGGTCGTGGAGGCCGACGGCCTCGAGGGCGCGAATCGCGCGCTCCTTGCGTTGGCGGGCGTTATATGTAGCGTTGTAGAGCAGCGGGAGCTCGACGTTTTCGATCGAGGTTGTTTTCGGCAGAAGATTGTAGTTCTGGAATACGAATCCGATCTTGCGGTTGCGGATTGTGGCGCGCTGAGGCTTGCTCATTTTCTGAACGGATATTCCGTCGAGCAGATAGTCGCCCGAGGTCGGGATGTCGAGACATCCGAGGATGTTGAGCAGAGTCGACTTGCCGGAGCCGGATGTGCCCATGATAGTGACGAACTCCCCTTCATGTATAGTGAACGACAATCCGCGCAGAGCGTGGACCGTCTCGTCGCCCACCCGGAAGTTGCGTCGGAGGTCGGTGATTTTGATTATTTCGCGGTCGGTCATTTTTTTAGGTTTTAGGTCGTTTTGGGGTTTTTAGGTTTTAGATTTTAGGTATTAGGTTTTAGAATTTTGGACTTTATGTTTTTTGTTTTGGGTCTTAGGCATTTCCTCCGCGATTAATCATGATTAATCAGGAATAATCATGATTAATCATGAAAAACCTAAAATCTAAAACCTAAACCCTAAAACCTATTTTTTCTGGCCGGGGCGTTTTGGCGCGAAGGGGTTGACATCGCCCGAAGAAGCGTCTTTGACCTCTTTCTCTTCGGCCTCGGTGGAATAGCCTGTAGCCACGACATCCCCTTCTTTCAGTCCCGACGCGACGCCGACGTTGACTCCGTTGGTGGCTCCGATCCGGATCGGCGTGTAGTAGAGGCTATCGCCGCGCACGACGTAGACGTGAGCCGTCGAGTCGGAAGCCGCTGTTTTCGAAGCCTTGGCGGCCGCTGCCACAGAAGCGGCTGTAGGCACGGGGAGATCTTTCGCGTCGGGATATTCGCGGGGAGTGAATTTGGTGGCTGCCATCGGGATGGTCATGGCGCCGTTTTCTTCCAACACGTAGATCGAGAGATTAGCCGTCAGCCCCGGGATGAGTTTATGGTCGTCGTTGGTGGTGGAGACGATCACTTCATAGGTGACGACGTTGCTTTCAGTAGTGGCTGCGAGTCTGACCTGAGTGACGCGGCCTTCGAATTCATCATCGGGGTATGCATCGACGGTGAAGGCGACACGCTGTCCGACTTTCACCTGGCCTATGTCGGCCTCATCCACATTGCCGACAACCTGCATATGGTCGAGGTCGGCGATCGTGTATAGATTGGCGACGCTCATGTTGGAAACGACTGTCTGTCCGACTTCTACCGCACGCGAGATGACGATGCCGTCGATAGGGGAGTAGATTTCGGCATAGTTGAGGTTTTTGGCTGCGCGCACACGGTCGGCCTGAGCCTTCTCATAAGCCTGCTTGGCCACTTGATAGTCTTTCAGCGAGGTCTGATAGTCGTATTCGCTGATGAGCTGTTTGGCGTAGAGCTGTTTGTCGCGGTTATAGTTTGTCTGGTTATACTGATATGTGACCTTGGCCGACTCCAGAGTGGCATCGGCGCTGTTGAGGTCGGCCTGAAGGACGGTCTTGTCGATTTCGGCAATCAGCTCACCTTTCTTGACCACCGAGTTATAATCGGCATACAACTTATCGATAATGCCGGTCACCTGCGTGCCGACATCAACTTGAGTGACTGATTCGAGAGTGCCGGTGGCGGTGACAGTCTCTTTGATGTCGCCGCTCTCAACAGTGACGGTCTCTAACACGATTTTTGCGTCTTTGGCGCATGAGCCGAGCATAAGGCATGCCGTGGCTGCGATATATGCATAGTGGAATTTCATATCAACGTGAAGGATGTGGGGTAAATGGAAAAATATAAACTCTAAAATCAGATATCTAAACTCTAAACTCTGATATCTAAACCCTAAAATCTAAAATCTAACACCTAAAACCTAACACCTAACACCTAACCCCTTACATAGAGGCCGGGAGGGTGATTAGTGCGGTGCGATAGAATTCGATCATTTTCATTCCGAGTAGGGCCATGTATTTGGCCTGAAGCACGGAATGCCGGGCTTCGAGCAGACTGTTGTGATAGGTCAGCAGTTCGACAGGGTTGACCAATCCGAGCTGGAATTGCTCGTTGACGAGCTCATTGCTGAGGGCCGCGGCTTTCTCTTGTTCGAGCGCCGCGCGATAGCGACTCTGAGCCTCGCGGGTGGTCACATACCATGATTCTACATTCTGCTGAAGGTCGAGATATCGTTGGTCGGTGTCGAGCGCCACATTTTCTTTGGCAAGCTTGGCTGTGGCCACAGCCACTTTGGTCTTTTTCTGATCGAGGATCGGGAGAGAGAGCGAGAGCCCGATCTGTTCGCCGAGACCATATTTGAGCTGATCGCCGAAATTGTCGCCCGGCACGCCATAGCTTGTGCCGACGCCGGCGTTGAGGCTGATCTGAGGACGTCGTCCCGCTTTGGCGATTGCTATATCGAGGTCGGCGGCGTCGCTCTGCAAAGCGAGAGAGCGGAGCAAGACGTCGGTGTCGACGGCCATTGCATAGCTTTCCGCGATCGGGGGGAGTTCGGCTGTCATGCCGACGGAATTCCAGTCGACGGGAGCCGCAGTGATCGAATCTGTGATGCCGAGCTGTAGGATTTTCTTGAGCTCCATGGCGCGGGTGGCATATTGGCTTCGCGCGCTGACGAGATTATAGTTGTCTTGCTCAAGCTGAGCCTTCAGTTGCGCGTAGTCAACTTTCGAGATCTTGCCGGCTTCGAGCAATCCCTCGGCGCGGTTGGTCTGCGCCTGCGAGAGTTCGACGGTCTCCTCATAGATGTCGATCGACTCGCGTGCGTAGAGGATATTGAGATAGACGCTCAATAGATCGGTCTCGATTGATCGCAACAGATCGGTTGTGGCGAGCTGACTTATTTCGCGTTGCTTCTCGGCGAGCTTGATGGAATTTTCACGCTTCCCGCCGTTATAGACCGTCCAGCCCGCTCCGAGATTGAAATTTCCGGTCAGGCGGTTGGCGGGATCCCCCCATGGGGAATTGCCATAGACGTGGGAAGTAGAGAAGTCAAGAGTGGGAAGCCATTGGGCTTTTGCCTCCTCGACATTGCAATCGGCCATCTGTTGGCTGATGATCGACTGCTGAAGCTGGATGTTGTGGATCCGTGCGTAATCTACGCAATCGCTATAGCTCCAAACTCCGGGCGACTGCGCGTCGGCCGATACTGAGAGCTGTGAGGCGGCGAGCAAAGAGAATAGGGTTAGTGTTTTAGTCAGTTTCATCATTTGAAGAATCGGTGGAAACAGTTGGGTTGCCGGTCGGAGTGTTGTGTCGTTCCGGGATTATTGAATATGACGTTGCGAGAGCGAAAAAGTTTATTCCCGATCCTTTACATTTATTAACGACATTAATTTGCTGACCGAAGCAATGAAATCGACTCCGGCCGATATGGCTAATAAGACAAGTCGGACAAGTCAGACTAATAGGGGCTAATGGGAATTGCTATCGGATCTATCGGGGTGTAGGGGCAAGATAAAAAGAAAGCCGGCGCGAGACCGTAGCCGTGTGAGAATCCGTAAGGCTATGTTAAACTGTGTGCATGGAGCATACGGATCATGATGGAATCTACGGTGTCGCGCCGGCAAAGCGGATTGGTGGGGTGAGGAGAGATCTTGTTTTGGCGGCGTCACGCTTCTGTAAGGGCGTGGCGTTGCTTCCCGTGGATTCCTGTCGCGTCAGAGGCGCTTGGGAATGCGGGATTGCTGAGGAGAGATTGATGATGAAGAATTAAAAAAGCCAATGAGGAGAGTATGGTCAGAATAAGATCAAAATATGGATCAAAATATGGTCAAAATATGGTCAAAGTATGAGAAAATTCATTTGTCAAAAGAATCCGGTCGGCAAAGAAAGCCGAAGTCGATACCAACAGGATATAAAACAATGTCGTCGCGACATGCAATGCGTTGGATGTCAGTTGTGTAAGCTTTGATTGTCGGGTTGTTGTCTTTTTGTCGGGCTTACATATATAAAGACATTTGCGGCGACGGTTTTCTATCACCGCCGCCGCAAAAAATGCCGCACTGTGTTGTATGTCTTTGCCTTTCAACGGCATCGCGCAGTCGCGATGGTTGGCGCCGTCGTTTGGCGGTCATCGGTTGTCGCCGGATGCCGTGTTGTCGGATGATTGATTCTTTTTGGAATCATAGTGGGTTGCGATCCCGACTGCGGCGCCGCAGAATGCCGAAGTGATTCCCATCAGACTGATGATTGACGAATCCACCTTTCCCGGCGGAGGAAGAAACAATCCGATAAATGTGGCGGCGATAGCTGTAGCCTGAAAAAGGAGCGCCATAAGATAGGTGACGCCCTCGCGGAGTGTAAGATTTTTGAGATCGAGTTTAATTCTGCACATAGTCATTCCTGAATAAATTGATTTGATGCAAAATTAGGTCATAGCAGGCCAAACCGCTTGATAAATCTTGAATTACTCATGTTTCGCAAACTTAGAGTATGTTTAGTTTTAACACGATTAAAGGAAGCCGACTCTTCGGAGGGAAAGATTCTCTCCGAAACACGTTTTTTTATTTAATCGTGTTAAATTTAAACCGTTTCTAAGAGAGCTATGCGCTTTATGGGACGTTTACCTTGCGAAAACTCGAATGAATTATCAAATTTTGACGATAGTGAGTGTTTGAATCCCTCATTTGACGTGCGATGTCGGGGGGGCGAACGAGAAAGCCGCCGCAGTCCGTTGATTCGGATTGCGGCGGCTATATGTTAAGCTAAGAATATGTTGACGCAGAGGGGCGCTATCAACGGCCCGACTGGTGGATCTTGTCGCGGAGGGCGGCGTTGAAGTTATGCTCGTTGCGGAGCTGCTCCACCGTCAGATGCATGCGGTAGCGCCAGTAGTGGGTCGGATTGGAGGGCTCGTTGATCTGCTCCTCATTGGGGTTCTGACGACGCAGTTCGCCATCGGCGCTCAGCCAATCCTGCAGAGGAATCACGCAGAGCATCGAGGGAGATGCGAGATGCAGCCAGAGGATCTTGTCGCAGATCCAAGGCTCTGCGAAATAGGGAGCCTGGCCAAACTCATGAAGCACATTGTTGAAGAAACGCTGGCTCTGAGAGGGATCCGATTCCCACCATGCGCGGATGCCGGGCATGTCGTGGGTCGAAGTCGTGCAGACAGAGAAATAGGGGTAATGCCAGGTGTCGCCGAATTCCGACTTCGGATCCTTCGGCATGCGCTGGATCTCGAGAGAAAGGATCTCCAGCTGACGCATCACCTCCGGCACACAATCGGGAATCATACCGAGGTCTTCGCCGCATGCGAGCATGCCGGTGGCGTCGAGCAGCGGGGGAAGCTTCCACATCGCCTTGCCATACCAAAAGTCGTTGTGGCGATGATAGAAGAAGTCGTTATAGAGGCGGTTGAAACACCATTTCTCGTAATCCGTCAGATTGCGGAACTGATATGTGAACTGAGCCGAGATGCGCGGATGATAATGCCCTTTCTGATAGGGATCCTCGATGAAGAGCACATCGTCGATCAGGCCCATGAGCGCATTTTCGATGCGCTGATTGCGCTCGGTCTTTTCGAGATGTTGGAAGTGATTGCGCACTTTCACCTGGGTGTTGACATGCTCCTTCAGGTGATAGCGTCCGTCGCCGGCCGGCTCGAGATAGAGCTCCTTAGCCTCGTCGAGCGCGTCGCCGAAGAAATCGGTCAGCATCCATTCGAGAATAAGCGGACGAGTCTGGAGATCGGGATCGATCCAGAAATCATAGTTGTTGCGCAGCTCATCGGGCGAGAAGGGGAGAGCCGGGTTGAAATATCCCAGCAGGCCGTGGAGCGCGTCGAGAGGAATCTGCCAAATGCGGAAGAAGCCGAGGATATGGTCGATGCGATAAGCGTCGAAATAATCCGACATCTTGCTGAAACGCGACTTCCACCAGCTGAATCCGTCGGCCGCCATGACCTCCCAGTTATAGGTCGGGAAGCCCCAGTTCTGACCGAGCACGGAGAAATCATCCGGCGGAGCGCCGGCTGAGCAATCCATATTGAAGAGGTGGGGACTCTGCCAGGCGTCGACGCTCTGACGGCCTACGCCGATCGGAATGTCACCCTTAAGCACAACGCCGTGGGCGTGGGCATAGTCGCGCACGTCGCGGAGCTGGCGGTCGAGATGATACTGCACAAAGTAGAAGTAATCGATCTCGGCGCGGTGAGAGGCGATGAAGCCGTTGATGCGTGCATCGTCCCAAGTCGAATACTCTCCCCAGAGCGTATTGTCGGGAGTGTGGTATTCATCACGCAGCGCACACCATGCCGCATATGGGCGCAACCAATAGTCGTTGGCCTCGACAAAAGCCTTATACTCCTCGCTCTTCGATGTTTTCTCCCAATCCTGGGCGAAGATTTCGTGGAGATATTCGTTTTTGGCGTTGTTGACAGCCTCATAATCGATTTCGGGAAGCTCGTTGAGATGCTTGCCCAGATCGCGATAGTGCTGCATGCGCTTCTTGTCGGCCAGCACGCCGACCTCCTCCAGACGCGCAAACATCGGATGGAGAGCGAATGTGGAATTGGCGCTATAGGGATAGGAATCCACCCATGTGCCGGTCTTGGTCGTGTCGTTGACCGGAAGAATCTGAAGCACCTTCTGGCCTGTCTCCTCACACCAATCGACCATCTTCTTGATATCCATGAAATCGCCGACACCGAAATCCTCTTCCGTGCGGATCGAGAATACGGGGATCGCTGTGCCCGCGCCTTTCCAGGGGCGGCCGGGAGTCGAGAATCGCATCCCGTCGATGACGATGCGCTCGGCCGGAGATGTCGGAGTGATGCCGAAGATGCGGTTTGACATTTCCTCCCATCCTTTGACAGCGCCTGTCGACTTATTGACGATGAGGAATTTATATTCGAAAGGAACCTTCACTTCACTCAGCGGGATATTGCATTCCCAAAGAGGATAGTTGGCATCGTTGAGGCGGAGAGCTTTCTTGGGATCCCATCCGCCGAGCACAGCCGGCTCGCCGGCTACGGCGAGCACATCATCGGGCTCTACCATAGGCGCCCATATCTTCAGGCAAAGCTGTCCGGCTGCCGGAGTCGGCGCCGCGTCGCGATAGGGGCGTGAGAGCATGCCGTCGACAAAGGCCGATGAATAATAGGGCTTGTCGGCCGGCTGATCCTGCCAGTTGTCGAATATGTTGTAGAACGACACTCCGTCGGCCGGCTCGAATCTATGGGGGGTTCCCCATTCGAAGCGCCATGCCTTCTGGGGGGCCTTGACGATAAACGAATAGTCGAAAGCCGGAGTGTTGGCCGGAAGATCGAGAGCGAGCTCCCAGAGATCCGGACCCGCGAGAGTCATTTCCACCGCCTTGGTCGGATCGCCGCCGCCGAGCGCCGGGATATTGCCGACCATATAGAGCGATTCGCCCCAGACGGTGTGGTATGAGATATGAAATTTAAGTTTCATGTATATAGAATTTTTAGTTAAGACAGAAAATATAGCTGCATGCATTCTGCATTTCGGGAGGCAAGGAGTGGATGCCGGTGGCGACATTCAATCCGGAGCGAGCCCAATCGGCCGCGATTATCCGCATCGGGATGTACCGCAGTTTTTGCAGATCAGGCATCCTTCCTGATAGACGAGGGTCTCCTCGCCGCAGTTCGGACATTTGACTCCGGCAGCCTGCATGCCATTGGGTATATACTTTTTCAGCGCGCGCTCAACGCCGTTTTTCCACGTGTTGATCGATGCGTCGGCAAGCTCAAGGCCGCTGACGAGTTTGAGCACCTGGTCGATGGGCATGCCATAGCGGAGCACACCCGAGATGAGCTTGGCGTAGTTCCAGAATTCGGGGTTGAATTTCTCGGAGAGCCCTTCGATGGTGGTCTTGTAGCCGCGTTTGTTGATAAACTGGAAATCGTAGCGCTTCTTTCCGTCGGGGTCGTAGGCCTTGATGATGCGGCCGTGGTTGACGGATTTCGGGCAGAAAATGCCATCCTCGTCGTCGGCCAGTCCTGTGAAGATCTCGTAAGGCTTGCCGTCGACAAGTCCGACAAAGGCGATCCATTTCTCCTTGTTGTTCTGGAATCTGACGACATCGGCTTCGAGCTCGGCCGGGCGCTTGAGCAGATGCTCCGGGTTGCGGATGATCTTGTTCTCGTGGTGCTCTTCGCCGACAGCCTTTTTCTTCTTGCTCGCGGCGAGCGATTCGAGCACATTATTGCGCGAGCCGTCGCGATAGACGGTGCAGCCCTTGCAGCCGGCCTTCCATGCCTCGACATAGAGTTGGCCGACAAGCTCTTCAGTGACATCGTTCGGAAGATTGATCGTCACAGAAATCGAATGGTCGACCCATTTCTGGACAGTGCCTTGCATGCGCACCTTCTCCACCCAGTCGATCTCATTGGCCGAAGCTTTATAATAAGGCGACAGCGCCACAAGAGCGTCAATCTCTTCGGCTGTCATGTTTTTCTTCGGTTCGTGGCCGTTGACGCACATCCATTCGAGGAATTTATGGTGATAGACCACGTATTCTTCAAACGCATCGCCGACTTCATCGACGAAATCGATCGTCACATTGGCGTCGTTGGGGTTGACCTTGCGGCGACGCTTATAGATCGGGGAGAACACCGGCTCGATGCCCGACGATGTCTGGGTCATAAGCGATGTCGTGCCGGTCGGGGCGATCGTCAGGCAGGCTATGTTGCGGCGACCGTAGCGGGTCATCTCCTCATAGAGAGCCGGATCGGCTTCGCGCAGACGGGCGATGAATGGATTGTCTTTCTCGCGGTCGGCGTCGTAGACCTCGAATGCGCCGCGCAGGCGGGCCGCGTCAACGCTCGCGCGATAATAGCCCAGAGCCAGCTCGCGATGCACCTTCTCGGAGAAGGCCGTGGCCTCGGGTGTGCCATAATGCAGTCCGAGAGCGGCCAGCATGTCGCCTTCGCCTGTTGTGCCGCAGCCGGTGCGTCGGCCGCGGAGCGTCTTTTCGCGGATCTTTTTCCAAAGATTGAGCTCCGTCTGCTTCACTTCAGCCGTCTCCGGATCAGCGTTGATCTTTTCGATGATAAGATCGATCTTCTCCATCTCGAGATCAATGATGTCGTCCATGATCCGCTGGGCATATTTCATATGACTGCGGAAGAGCTCGAAATCAAACTCCGCATGGGGAGTGAAGGGATCGCGGACATAACTATAAAGATTGACGGCCACAAGGCGACAGCTGTCGTAAGGGCAGAGAGGAATTTCGCCGCAGGGATTGGTGGATATCGTCTGAAATCCGAGATCGGCATAGCAATCGGGCACACTCTCGCGCGTGATCGTATCCCAGAAGAGCACTCCCGGCTCGGCGCTTTTCCATGCGTTGTGCACAATCTTCTGCCAGAGTTTCCGGGCGTCGATCTCTTTGGTGTATTTCGGAGTTTGAGCGTCAATCGGATATTGCTGACGATAGGGGATTCCTTCGACGGCGGCTTTCATGAAGTCGTCGTCGATTCTGACCGACACGTTGGCGCCGGTCACTTTCCCTTCGGTCATCTTTGCGTCGATGAAATGCTCCGAGTCGGGATGCTTGATGCTGACAGTCAGCATCAATGCTCCGCGACGTCCGTCCTGGGCAACTTCGCGGGTGGAGTTGGAATAGCGCTCCATGAAGGGCACAAGGCCGGTAGATGTCAATGCGGAGTTTTTGACCGGGCTCCCTTTCGGGCGGATATGAGAGAGGTCGTGGCCGACGCCGCCGCGGCGCTTCATGAGCTGCACCTGCTCTTCGTCGATTTTGATGATACCGCCGTAGGAGTCGGGCTTTCCGTCAAGACCGATCACAAAGCAATTCGAAAGCGAACCGACTTGATGGCTGTTGCCGATTCCGGCCATCGGGCTTCCCTGGGGCACGATATATTTGAAATCCTTGAGCACACCGAAGATCTCTTCGGCCGATAAGGGCTCGGGATATTTCTGCTCTATGCGTGCCAGCTCGCCGGCCAGGCGACGATGCATGTCGTCGGGGGTAAGCTCATAGAGATGACCGTCGGAGTCCTTGAGGGCATACTTTGATGTCCATACGCGGGCGGCGAGTTCGTCGCCCTTGAAATATTTCAGGGAGGCGTTGTAGGCCTCGTCATATGTATATTGCTGAGTCATTTTCGGTTCGGGGGGCTTCCATCGATTTGTTGACTCCGCGACTCCTGAAGGGGAAGAAGCGGAGCGTCAGTGAGGAGTGGAAGAGTGACTACAAAATTAAAAAATTATTCTTATATTTGCGTTATAAAAAGTTTAAAAAGATTGCCCCGATGGGAAAATTTATTGAAGAAAGGGTTCGGAATTATTTCTCGAATCGTAGAAGTGTGAGAAAGTTCAGCGATGAGGATGTAGATCCTAAGTTGCTTGACGATATATTGTTGCAGGCGTCGAAGGCGCCGACATGCGGCAATATGCAGTTGTATTCGGTCGTCGTCACTCGCGATGCAGAGCGCCGCGCCGGCTTGTCGGAGCTTCATTTCAGCCAGCCGGCGTCGAAGGCTCCGGTGTTGCTGACGGTGTGTGCGGATTTCGACCGGTTCACACGCTGGTGTGAACTTAGCGATGCCGATGCGGCCTACGACAATTTTCTGTCGCTGACATCAGCCTTTGCCGACGCTGTGATCCTTGCGCAGCAGATTGTCACGATTGCCGAGCTTCACGGCCTTGGCACATGCTGGCTTGGCACGGCGATCTATAACGCGCCGGCCATTTCGGAATATCTGGAATTGCCGCGGCTGACGATGCCTGTGGCATGTCTGGCCATCGGCTGGCCGGCGGAGGAGGGAACACCGACCGAGCGTCTCGACCTGAAGGCCTTTGTGCATGAAGAGCGCTATCGCGCCGACAGCGATGCCGAGATCCTGGATCTTTATAAGGTGAAAGAAGACTATCCGGCCAATCGCGGATTTGTGGCCGAGAACGGCAAGCGCAATCTGGCACAGGTATTCGCCGAGGTGCGTTATCCTCGCGCGATGAACGAAGAATTCTCCGCGCGTCTGCTCGAGTGGCTGCAGGGGAAGAGGCGGTAGGTATTAGGTTTCAGGTTTTAGGTATTAGGTTTTAGGTATTAGGCGTTAGGCTCTACTAAGGACCCTACTCGCCATTCAGATAAATCCCGATTAATCATGATTAATCGGGATTTATCTTGATATAGGCTAAAACCTAAAACCTAAAACCTAACCCCTAAAACCTAAAACCTAAAACCTAACCTGGATTGGAGGCGCGATATTCCTTGGGGGTGACGCCTGTGGCTTTCTTGAAATATTTGCCGAAAAAGGATTGTGAGGGAAAGTTTAGCTCATCGGATATCTGCTGGATGTTGAGATTCGACGAGCGAAGCATCACTTTCGCTTCGAGAATGATGAAGCGAGTGATCCATTCTACGGCCGATATGCCGGTCTGGGTCTTGACGGTGCGCGAGAGATGTTTGGGCGTGATCTCGAGCTTGTCGGCATAGAAGTTGAGGAAGCGCTCTTTGCGGAAATTTTGTTGCACAAGGCGCATGAATTTGTCGGCTATGCGGTTTTGCATCCCCTCGAGATCGTGCACCACCATCGATTCGAAATATTTGATCACAGTGGTGTGGAAGAATGCGGCCGTCGTGAAGAGAAGTGCCTCATAGGTGTGGGCGTTTTTGGAGTGAGAGATGGCGCGCATGTCGGCATAGAAGCGGTTGTAGGCGTCGAGATCGGCGATGTCGATCTTCTGCACCGGCCTTGATCCGGCCGCCTGATAGATGCCGAGATCCTTGATGCAGGCGGAGATACTGTTGACAAGTCGGTCGGAAAACACCATAAACGATGCCTGGAAATCATCCGGCACATGGCGAGGCATTACGATCTGATCGGCCATGACGTTGATTATGGCAGGCGCTTCGATAGAGTAGCGGCTCAGATTGATGTCGGCTTCGCAAGATCCGCGAGTGACGAAGATAGAGGTGAAGGCAGAGAATTTCACAGGATTCTTCACGGTCTTGACCATCATGGCCGGCACATTTTCCATCAAGAAGAAATCATGCAGCAGAATGTCGCTGACCTTTTCAGGAAGGTTTATGTCGTCGTAGATTATACCCACTGGTTGAGATATTTTTGATTTTTGATTGGCTTGGGGACTGATGCCGCATGATTCGGGAGCGATGCTTCGGCGGGGTCATTCCTCCCGCTTCCGGATATGGAGCTTGTCGGCTACCACGAGGCCGCCGATGATCAGAGCGCAACCGACATAGCTGAGAGGATAGATCGGCTCGCCGAGCACGAAATAAGCGGCCACCATCGTCACAAGCGGCTGGAGATAAAGATAATTGTTGGTGGCCACGGGCCCGAGCACACGCATCACCTCATTCCAGACGAGATAGGCGAGCACCGAGCAGAACATGACGAGGAATGCAAAGTTAAAGAAAATCTGCGGATGCGCAAAATTGAAGAGCATCCCGATGTGATAGGGTATATGGCTGACATCGTGTTGCAAGAGGAGGAGCGGGATGGCAGTGACGACGCCGTAGAAGAAGAGTTTTCGGGTGATGAAGAGTCCGGAATAAAGCGGAATCAATCGCTTGGCGGCAATTGTATATACAGCCCAGGAGAGCGACGCGCAGAGAGCGAGGAGGTCGCCTGTAGGCTTGATTTCGAAGCTTTCGGCGCCTCCGAAGATGACGCATCCGACGCCGATGAAAGCGATGAGGGAGCCGATGATGACTCCCGGGGCGATACGAGTCCGGAACACGAGCCCCATGATGGCGGCGGTGAAAAGGGGGGAGATGCTCGCCAGGAGCGAGACATTGCCGGTCGATGTGTTCTGCAGGGCGTAGTTCTCTGTGATGAAATAGAGCGATCCGGCGCAGACGCCGCAGAGCAGGAGCTGGAGCTCATCGCGCCAGTCGTTGGCGAATATTTTTTTGAAAGTCAGGACGAGGAGGAGGACATAAGCCACGGCGAAACGGAACACATACATCTCGATCGGGGAGAATCCGCCATCGCTCATAAGCACTTTTGTAGAAAGAAACGACGTGCCCCACGCGGCTGCCGTGACGAGTGCTCCGGCGTGGGCGAGAATCTTGATGTAATTTGATTTCAGTGGGGATGCCATATGTAGCGGCGTTTGTGAGGGGGATGCATATTAGCTTCCGGCGGCGATAATCGGATCGCCGCCGGAAGTAATTTCAGTATCGTCGGCGCGCATATGTTTGCGGGGTTATATGCGCGCGATGATTTGGCGTGGCGAGTCTGCATGTTTGCAAGATGCCCGGAGTTGGAATCAGTCGAGTTTATGGATGACGAGTCCCGAACGGAGTTTGGGCTCGAACCATGTTGTCTTCGGGGGCATGATATTGCCTGTGTCGGCGATATTGATCAGCTGATCCATTGTGACGGGATAGAGGGCGAGGGCCATCTTCATCTCGCCGGAATCGACGCGACGCTGCAACTCTTCGAGTCCGCGGATGCCGCCGACGAAGTCGATGCGTTTGTCGGAGCGGAGGTCGGTGATGCCGAGGATGTCGCGGAGGATGAGGTCGGAGGAAACGGTGACGTCGAGCACGCCGATCGGGTCGGTGTCGTTATATGTGCCCTCCTTGGCGGTCAGCGAATACCAACGGCCGCCGAGATAAAGGGCGAAGTTGTGGAGCCCGGCAGGATGATAGATATCCGTGCCTTTATCCTCTACAACGAAATTCTGCGCCAGTCGGTTGAGGAATTCCTCTTCCGAGAGGCCGTTGAGGTCTTTGACCACGCGGTTGTAGTCGATGATCTTGAGGTGAGACGCCGGGAAGGCTACAGCCATGAAATAGTTGTATTCCTCATCGCCGCGGTGGTTGGGGTTGTTGTTGGCTTTTTCTGCGCCGACGAGTGCTGCGGCCGCCGAGCGGTGATGGCCGTCGGCGATATAGAGGTTGGGAATTTTGGCAAACTCCTCGGTTATGGCTGCGATCATGCCCTCGTCGTCGATCACCCAAAGAGTGTGGCCGAAGCCGTCGGGAGCTACGAAGTCATACTCCGGAGCGGAGGCTGTCACAGTGCGGATGATTTCTTCGAGGGCGGGGTTGTCGGGGAAAGCGAAAAACACCGGCTCGATGTTGGCGTTGTTGACGCGCACATGCTTCATGCGGTCTTCCTCCTTGTCGCGGCGGGTGAGTTCATGCTTTTTGATGCGGCCCTCCATATAGTCGTTGACCCAAGCGGCCACAACGAAGCCGTATTGGGTTCGGCCGTCCATTGTCTGGGCGTAGATGTAGTATTTTTCCTTGTCATCCTCTACGAGCCATCCCTGACGCTGGAAATTATGGAAATTCTCAACAGCGCGGTCGTAGACGCGGGGATCGTGTTCGTCGGTGCCCGGTTCGAAATCGATTTCAGGCTTGATGATGTGATAGAGCGATTTTTCGTTGCCCTCGGCTTCAGCGCGGGCTTCTTCGGAATTGAGCACATCATAGGGTCGGGAAGCGACCTGCTCGACGAGGTGTTTGGGAGGGCGGACGCCCTTGAAAGGTTTGACAGTTGCCATGGTTAGCTTTAAGATTATGTGTTAGTTAAGGTATTATTATTTTTCTTTGCTGCGGCATGTGTCGCAGAGTCCGTAGACGCTTGAGGAGGAGTATTCGGGGCTGAATCCGGGATAGTCTTGAGTGAGGAGCCGCTCGGTCAGCGAGGAGTCGTCGATTTCCCGGATCGCGCCGCAACGCCGGCAGATGAGATGAAGATGGCTACCGCGTGCCACTTCATAACGCGCCTGGTTGGGGGCGAAGAGATGGCGGTTGAGTATGCCGGCTTCGCATAGGAGCTCAAGAGTGTTGTAGACAGTGGCCCGGCTGACGTGATAGCCTTCCGCTTCGAGGGCGTTATAGAGCTGGTCGACGTCGAAATGCGCCGATAGCTCCACGGCCTTGGTGAGGATGGCGTAGCGTTCGGGGGTTTTGCGCAGGTGGCGTCGCTGGAGGAAGTCGGTGAGCTGAGCGGTCAGCGACTTTAATTCAGAGTTCTTGTCGGGCATAAAAGTCATTACGAAATCGGTATTGATAATTGCCTTGGGGGCGTGTAAGCGCCGTTGGCTGCCGAAATCAATCACAAAGATAAGATTATCCCGCCTATTTTGCAAAAAAATATTCTCGAAAAATGTCGGAGCGCACTCCTGACTCACTCATCATGGCGGGGATTCCGGTCGGATTGATTGTAGGAATTTTGAAAAAAGGATGCTCCATTCCGCGAGATAAGGTTTTCGGCGGGATGGAGCATTATATTTTCTGTCGTGATCACGACGTCGGGGTCAGTGGCGGAATAGCGCCTTGTATTCTTCGACGCGTCGCGCTTTGATTCGCTTATGGATTTTTCCTTTATAGCGACACATTGCCTCAAATGCGTCGCGGATATTTCGATTGCCTTTTTTAAGGAGTGAAAGGACTGTAGACTTGTCGACTCTTCCCGGGCCGACATTATATGCCAACACGCCGAGCAGGAGCGAATCCTTGCCGTATGATTTATAATAGTCTACGAGTTTCTTGAGGTCCTTTCTCAAGAGGGCGTCGGCCTGCGATTCGCTGAGGCGGGTGCCGCGCTTGTATTTTTCGCCCGGTTGCACTTTATGACCGTAGCCGATCAGCGGCCAATGGGCGGGAGAATGGAGTGTCTCATATTTCTTGATCAAGGCCACAGCCTGTTCGAAATCTGTGGCGGAATAGTTAGCATCGTTGTTATTGGCGGCGAAGCATCCGGAGATCGATGCGATTGCCATCATGATGACGATAATTAACTTTTTCATAACGCAAGTCATTCCCGAAATGACGGGCACACCCGGAGCAGAATCGCTCTGTCGAAGCGCAGGGCCGGAGCGTAGGCTTTGGCAAGCGCGGCCGGCGGCCGGAGTGTGTCATTCCCTTCGATCGCGCCTGTGGGAATGAAAATTTAAAAAGAATTTTAAGATTGAAAAACTGGCCGGGACAGCATTGCGCGAGGCGCGGAGTGCAATCGCCGGGGTCGGCCTGAAAGTTAATGAAGGGAGTCCTAATGGGTCGTGCCGTAGCCGCGGGCATTCTGCGAATGCTGATCGCGTCGGCCTTCCGGGCGCTCCCTCCGGGAAGGGAATGGAAAAGACATCTTTTTGGCCGGAGATTATCGTCGCCGGGCAATTAAGCGAGGCGGATTTGAAGCGAACGAAAATTAGCTTTGCTTTGACGAAAATCCCGAAAGATGAATAGGCGCTGCTTTCAGGTGAACCGATTATATAACACTGTATTATCTGATTTGTTCGATTGCAAAATTACTAAAAAGTTTAATTGTAGCCAAATTTTTCGGTTGAAAATATGTTGTAGAGCATATTCTTATAACATTCATTTTGGGTTTTTAACGCTTGGTCTGGGTTTTGATTTAGCAATGCAAAATCGCGAATTGCTATCATCGATTTCATAAATACGGGGGATTTTTCGTAATTTTGTAGCGAATTGGCCGTATTTGCGCCGAGTTGTATGCGTTGTCAGGCGTATATATATAGGAGTTGGGGGCTACCTGCGTAAAGCCGTTTCTGCCATATTCGGCTCGCCGGATTGCCGACTCATAAAAAATATTAATAAAAGATAATGAATATAATAGAGGTCGAAAATATCGCCGATGAGCGGGTGAAGGATTATTCGCGACTGACGGAAGCGCAGTTGCGCAGTCGGCTGCGTCCGGAGGCTGCACGCATTATAGTGGAGAGCCCCAAAGTGATCCGCGTGGCGCTCGAATCCGGTCTGACCCCACTCTCGCTACTATGCGAGCGGCGTCATATCGATGGCGACGCGCGCGACGTGATCGCCATGGCTGGCGATGACATTGACATATTTACGGCCGAACGCGACACACTGGCATCGCTGACCGGCTACACATTGACGCGTGGCGTGCTCTCCGCCATGCGGCGCCCGGCGCCGCGCGATGCCGCCGAAATAATACGCGACGCCCGGCGCGTATGTGTGCTCGACGGAGTGTGCGACTCTACGAATATCGGAGCGATATTCCGGAGCGCGGCGGCCCTTGGAATCGATGCAGTGTTGCTCGCCGGCGGTTGTTGCGATCCATATTGCCGGAGGGCGATACGCGTCTCTATGGGATCGGTGTTTCTTGTGCCATGGGCCGAGATCGAGAGCTTCGATGTGCTTAAAGAATGCGGATTTAAGACGCTCGCAATGGCGCTTCGTCACGACAGCATTCCCCTGCAGAGCGACACGCTCCGCGCCGAGCCGAAACTCGCCATCGTGATGGGCACCGAAGGCGACGGCCTCGCCGACGGCGTCATAGTCGGCGCCGACTATGTGGCTCGCATTCCGATGTCGCACTGCGTCGACTCGCTCAATGTGGCCGCAGCCTCGGCTGTAGCCTTCTGGGAGCTGGCCTGCCGCCCGACTCAATGACCTGCATTCCGAAAGGCATCAAATCGAGAATATTCGGGATAAATAATAATGTCGGAGCAGAAGAAACACCGGTTGATGATAAAAAAATCAAAAAAATCTTGGAAATTAAAAAAATAAAGTCTATATTTGCAGTGGAATGAGATCCCCGGGGTCATGGCGCCCGCGATCCGATCAGGCCGGATCATCCGTCATGCGGGGATTAATTCCGGTAATTAAGGAAAGTAATGATCGTACCGAAATATCATATAGTCTATACTTCGAGACTAACAGACATCATTGTAATGAATTGATTTTAGAGGCTACTTCCCGCGAAGGGAAGGGGCCTCTTTTTTCAATCCGCCAATGATGAAATCGGAATGACCATTGCGCAACAACAACGACGATTTATGAAACTATTGATCAAAGGGGGTGATGTCTTCGTCAGCGGCGGCATCATGGCACGCAAGGATCTGCTTGTGGCCGATGGCGTTGTGGTTCGTGTCGCCGACGCCATACTGCCCGAAGAAGCCGAGGCAATCGCCGGCGGCGAAGATTTGCGAATCATCGACGCCGACGGGCTCACCGTGCTTCCGGGGCTGACCGATCTGCATGTACACTTCCGCGAGCCCGGCTTCGAATATAAAGAGACTATCGCCGGAGGAGCGGCGGCTGCCCGCGCCGGCGGCTTCACCACAGTCTGCACCATGCCCAACCTCAATCCGGCGCCCGACACTCCCGAGAATCTCCGCCGTCAGCTCGACGCCATCCGGGCGCAGCATGATGTCCAGATCCTCCCTTACGCCACAATCACACGCAATCGAATCGGCGAAGAGACTCTCGCCGACTACGACGCAATGAGCGCCGATGTGGCCGGATTCTCCGACGACGGATCCGGAGTGCAGTCGGCCGACGTCATGCGCGCCGCAATGAAGCGGATCGCCGCCACCGGGAAGATGCTTGCCGCTCATTGCGAGGTCAATTCCCTCCTGCGAGGCGGATATATCCACGACGGCCACTACGCCCGCTTCAACAACCATCGCGGAATATGCTCCGAAAGCGAATGGAAAGAGATCGAGCGCGACATTGAGCTTGCCGAAGCCACCGGCGTCCGCCTCCATATCTGCCATATTTCGACAGCCGAGGGTGTGCAGCTCGTGCGCGACGCCAAGCGCCGCGGACTCAGCGTCACATGCGAGACCGCGCCCCACTACTTATGGTTTACCGACGCCGACCTTGAAAACACAGGTCGCTGGAAAATGAATCCCCCCTTGCGCAGCGAATACGACCGCCGCGAGCTCCTGAGGGGAATCGCCGACGGCACAATCGACGCCATCGCCACCGACCACGCCCCGCATGCCGACTCCGAGAAATCGAAAGATCTTGAGCATAGCGCGATGGGAGTCGTCGGCCTGGAGACTTCATTTGCCGCCTCATATACGCGTCTTGTCAAAGAGGGGCGCATAGACATGGCGCGTCTTGTCGAACTCATGTCGCTTGCTCCGCGCCGGCTGCTCGGACTCAAGGGCTTCGAAAGCGGCGGCATCGCCGAGGGCGACCCCGCGATGCTGACAGTGGTCGATCTCAACTCTACGCGCAAAGTCGATCCCGCCCGCTTCAAAGGGAAGGGGAGAGCCACCCCCTTCGAAGGAATGACGCTGACCGGCTGGCCCTGCTTCACGATCGTCAGCGGCGTCTGAGTGAGCGACACGGAGCGACTGTCTATGACATGCGGATGCCGGGTGACGGTCTCTGACAGACACCGCGAGCTAATGACGGGTTATATTAAATCAGGTTAAAATTAAACCGTTTATAACATTTCAGCAGTGGCGCCGACGGTCGGCCTGTTGTTAGATATTATAGGGGAGCATGGATGATGGATTGTGGGATAAATAGCGATAGCGACAATGACAAACAAAATGATGAGAAAGCAACTTGAGTACGACTTTACCCTGGTGCGCAACGAGCGGCTGGCCGAGAAGACATGGCTGATGGAGCTGCAGGCTCCGGCCGACGCTCCCGCCGACCTTATCGCACGCCCGGGACAATACGTGAATATCGAAGTGGAGGGCAAGTTTCTTCGCCGTCCGATCTCTGTCTGCGACTGGACGTCCGACGGGCGTCTGACACTCCTCTATGATGTGGTCGGCGAAGGAACGGCGGCCATGAGCGCGTGGCAACCCGGCCGCAGCGTCAACATGCTCGCTCCGCTCGGCAATGGATTCGATGTCAATGCGCTCGGCGAGCGCCCGCTGCTCATCGGCGGCGGCATAGGCATCGCGCCGCTTTATTGGCTTGCCAAGGCGATCGTGGCGGCGGGAAGAAAGCCGACGGTAGTGCTCGGTTTCAACAAAGGAGCCGATGTGGTGTTTGTCGATCAATTCCGTGAAGTGACCGACGAAGTGTATGTCGCCACAGCCAACGGCGAATGCGGCGTCAAAGGATTTGTGACCGACGTCGACGCCGT
Source organism: uncultured Porphyromonadaceae bacterium (assembly GCA_947175695.1). Classification (GTDB taxonomy): domain Bacteria; phylum Bacteroidota; class Bacteroidia; order Bacteroidales; family Muribaculaceae; genus Lepagella. The sequence continues at coordinate 11,170 of CAMWNT010000007.1, read as the reverse complement.
CAAAGACGCAGCCTCATTCAGCGCCTATGCGGCATGCGGCCCTTATCCCATGATGCGGGCGCTCGGCACAATGCTCCCCGAACGCGGCCAGCTCAGTCTCGACGAGCGAATGGCATGCGGCTTCGGCATATGCATGTGCTGCTGCATCGCGACCCGCTCCGGACTCAAGGGGATATGCAAAGCGGGACCCGTGTTCCGCTCGGAAGATTTAATATGGAAATAGCCAAAGTAGGAGAAATATTATGGAAAAAGATAAAGACCTTTCGGTCAGTCTGTGTGGCGTGAAGCTTCAGAATCCGGTCGTTCCGGCTTCGGGATGTTTTGGATTCGGCTATGTCATGTCGGAATATTACGATATCAACTGCCTTGGCGCAATCAGTATAAAAGGCACGACCCGCGAACCGCGCGCCGGCAATCCGTTGCCGCGTGTGGCGGAGTGCGAGGCCGGAATGATCAATAGCGTCGGCCTGCAGAATCCCGGCATCGACGCCGTAGTGGCGCAAGAGCTCCCGAAGCTGCGCGAAGTCTACAGCCGGCCGATCATCGCCAATATCTCCGGCTTTTCGATCGACGAGTATGTGGAATGCTGCGCGAAGGCCGACGCGGCGCCGCAGGTTGACATTATCGAACTCAACGTCAGCTGCCCGAATGTCCATGGTGGCGGCATGTCGTTTGGCACCCAGTGTGAAAGTGTGGCCGAAGTGACCCGCGCCGTCAAAGCCGTCGCAAAGAAGCCGCTTTTTGTCAAGCTCTCGCCTAATGTGACCGACATAGTGGCTATCGCCCGCGCGGCCGAAGAGGCCGGAGCCGACGGCATCTGCTTGATCAATACGCTGCTCGGCATGCGCATCGACATCCGCACACGCCGGGCGATCGTGGCCAACGTCATGGGCGGTTTCTCCGGCCCGGCGATATTCCCGGTGGCCGTCAGAATGGTATGGCAGGTGGCTCAGGCCTGCGGCATCCCGGTGATGGGATGCGGCGGCGTGTCGACGGCCCGCGACGTGATCGAAATGATGATGGCCGGCGCTACGGCCGTGCAGGTCGGCGCCGCCAACCTCCGCGATCCCTACGCGTGCCCGCGCATCATCGAAGCCCTCCCGGCCGAGATGGAACGTCTCGGCATTTCATCGCTCAGCGAAATCATCGGCGCGGCGCATGGGAAATGAAAATAGAAAACAGGAAATCGAAAATAGAAATTAGCAACAACAAGCAACAATATATATTGACCCAATGGAAAGAGATGTGATCATCGCGTGCGACTTCTCCTCGGCTGAGGCTACGCTCGCTTTTCTTGATAAATTCGCCGGCGAAAGCCGCAAGCCGTTTGTCAAAATCGGTATGGAACTTTACTACGCCGCCGGACCGGCTATCGTGGCCGAGCTCAAACGCCGCGGCCATAAGATTTTCCTCGATCTGAAGCTTCACGACATACCGAACACTGTCAAAAAGGCGATGCGTGTGCTTTCGGCTTTCGACGTCGACATGGTCAATGTCCATGCCGCAGGCACAAAAGAGATGATGGCCGCCGCTCTCGAAGGGCTCACCCGCGAAGATGGCACACGCCCCCTGCTGATCGCCGTCACACAGCTGACCTCCACCTCCCAGCAGGCCATGAACGACCAGCTGCTCATCGGAGGCTCGATCAACGACTGCATCGCCCGCTATGCGATGAACGCGGCCGAGGCCGGATTGGACGGCGTCGTCTGCTCTCCGCTTGAGGCCGGACTGGTCAAGAAAGCGTGTGGCGAGAACTTCCTGACCGTCACTCCCGGCATCCGCTTTGCCGACTCGGCCGCCGACGACCAGAAGCGCATCACGACTCCCGAGCGTGCCCGCGAGATCGGCAGCGACTTTATCGTCGTCGGTCGCCCGATCACGGCAGCCGACGACCCTGTCGCCGCATGGCGCCGCTGCGTCGCGGAATTTGTAGGCTGAGATAAAAGCTAAAAATTCCCTAAGAGTATTATGCATTATGCATTGTGCATTATGCATTTTTCTAAAATACAAAAAACTCCTCCACATACTTCATCAAGAAATGAACACAGCAGAAAAAGTAGCAGCCGAACTCCTCCGAATCAAGGCCGTATTCCTTCGCCCCGACGAGCCTTTCACATGGGCCAGCGGCATCAAAAGTCCGATCTATTGCGACAATCGCCTGATCCTGACAGCTCCCGAGGCTCGCAATGTCGTTGAAAACGCTATCGCCGACGCCGTCAAATCGCTCTATCCCGAAGCGGAAGTGCTGATGGGCACATCGACCGCCGGCATCGCCCACGCCGCAATCGCCGCTCATATTCTCGGCATGCCGATGGGCTATGTCAGAGGCAGCGCCAAAGACCATGGCCGTGGCAACCGCATCGAAGGCCGACTTGAAAAAGGACAGAAAGTTGTGGTGATCGAAGATCTTATCTCCACCGGCGGCAGCTGCATCGATGTCGTCGAGGCTCTGCGTGAAAGCGGCGCCGAAGTGCTCGGCGTAGTCAGCATCTTCACCTACGGCATGAAAAAAGGACTCGAACGCCTCGCCGCTGCCGGAGTCGAAAATCACTCCCTCTCCAACTTCGACACCCTCGTCAAGGTGGCTGTCGAAGAGGGTTATATCCGTCTGGCCGATGAGAAGCGTCTCAAACTCTTCATGGCCAATCCCTCCGACGAAAGCTGGCGCACAGCCGAATAAACAACGCCGTTGAAACGGATTAAGTACAATTTTCATTCACTCAAAGAGGATTTCACTCAAAGATGAAACATCTCATAGATCCCACCGATCTCACTAAACAGGAGACAGAAGAGATCATCGATCTCGCCCTCGATATAATCGACAACCGCGAAAAATATTCCGAAGCGTGCAAGGGTAAAAAACTCGCGACTCTATTCTATGAGCCCTCCACACGCACCCGCCTTTCATTCACAGCCGCTATGATGGAACTCGGCGGCGATGTGCTCGGCTTTTCCGATGCCCAGAGTTCATCGGTCAGCAAAGGGGAGACGTGTGCCGACACAACCAAGGTGATCAACTGTTTTGTCGATGTCATCGCCATGCGCCATTTCGAAGAGGGCGCGGCTCTTGTGTCGGCCCTCAACAGCAGTGTGCCCGTCATCAACGCCGGCGACGGCTCGCATGCCCATCCGACGCAGACGCTGACCGACCTGCTGACGATCAAGCGCGAAGTGGGGCGCATCGACAATATCACCATCGGCTTCTGCGGCGACCTCAAATTCGGTCGCACTGTCCATTCGCTCATCAAGGCCCTTTCGCGTTATGAGGGCGTGAAGGTGGTGCTGATCGCTCCCGAGCAGCTGCAGTTGCCCGGATATATGAAGAAAGAAGTGTGTGAGGCCAACGGCATCCCCTTCAAAGAGGTGTCGACTCTGGAGGAGGTCATGCCCGAACTGGATGTGCTCTACATGACGCGTGTGCAAAAAGAGCGTTTCTTCGACGAAGATGAATTCGACCGCGTCAAGGATTGCTTTATTCTCGACCGCGAGAAGCTCGCGACAGCCAAGCCGAGCATGCGCATCCTTCATCCGCTTCCGCGCGTCAATGAGATCACAGTGGATGTCGACGCCGATCCGCGTGCGGCCTATTTCCGTCAGGTGGAGAATGGCAAGAATGTCAGAAAGGCTTTGATCCTCAAGCTGCTCGAATGGAAAGACAACGACGCGAAGTCAACCCGGCTTGTGCCCGAAGGCGCAATCCGCGGCCAACACGTATGCCGCAATCGCCGCTGCATCTCCAATATGGAGGTAGGGGTTGAAAGCATGTTCCGTCCCGCAGCCGACGAGTCCGGTCAATACCGCTGCGTCTACTGCGAGTCGAAACCCAAATGATGTGAACTCCGCGCCTCCGCAGGCGTCGGCCGCAGATGAGTGTTCGCCTGCTCCCGGGGCGCGGAGCTGAAATATAGAAAATGAGAAAAGTGTTTATGACCGGCGCCACCGGAGTGATGGGTGGCGCCGCTCTCGACGCGCTCCTTGCCGAGGATATGCGTCAGGAGGAACTCCGCATCGTGGTGCTTGCGCGCCCTTCGAAGCGCAACGCGCGCCTGCTCGCTCCGTGGCAGAAGCGCGGTGTGGAGGTCATCTGGGGCGATCTGCTCGATAAGGAAGCGATCGCCCGGGGTGTGGCCGACGCTGATATCGTGTTGCATATCGGCGGTATGGTCAGCCCGGCGGCCGACTGGCATCCGGAGCAGACGCTGAAAGTCAACGTCGGCGCAATGGCCAATATAATCGAGGCCGCGAAGGCCCGCGAAGAGGCGGGAGCGAGTGTCAAGGTGGTTTATATCGGCAGTGTGTCGCAATATGGCAATCGTGCCCAGCCTTTCCATTGGGGGCGTGTCGGCGATCCGATACGCATCGCCACATGGGACCGCTACGCATTGTCGAAGAATCTCGCCGAGATGCTCCTCGCCGAATCCGGACTCAAGGAATGGGTGTCGCTCCGTCAGACAGGAATCATGCATTCCGGACTGCTCTCGAATGCGAGCGATCCGATCGCATTCCATGTGCCGATGCGCGGATGTCTGGAATGGGTGTCGGCCGAGGATTCGGGTCATTTGATGGCCCGCGTATGCCGCAGAGAGCTCCCCGCTTCGTTCTGGCGCAATTTCTATAATATAGGCGGCGGAGAGTCGTGGCGACGCATGAACTACGACTTTGTCAAGGCTACACTCAGTGCCGTCGGGTGTCCGAAGCCGGAGAAAGTGTTTGACTATAATTGGTTTGCTACGGGCAATTTCCACGGCATGTGGTATGAAGATTCCGACGATCTCGATGCGCTGACCGGCTTCCGGAGCGGCGTGACATTCAAGGAGTATTTCGCCATGCTGCGTCAGCGCCTGCCATTCTATTTCCGACTCGCACCGCTTGCACCGGCCGCGTTGATCAAGCTGGGGATGAAGCGCGTGGCGCTCAAGCAGGGGCTTGGCCCCTTGCGCTGGGTGCGCGACAATAATGCCGATCGCATCCGCATCGCGTGGGGAAGTCGTGAGGCCTACGATTCACTTCCCGATTGGAAAGACGCCGATCTGCGCGAGCCGTCAAAAATGGCGCTGACTCTGATGCATGGCTACGACGAGTCGAAGACAATCGCCGAACTGACGGCCGAAGAATTGCAAGAGGCGGCACGCTTCCGTGGCGGTCGACTGCTGACCGCCGAGTATGCGACGGGCGACATATATCGTCCGTTGGAGTGGGAGTGTGCCGACGGCCATCGCTTCCGGCTGAGCGCCTGGTCGGTGTTGCGCGGCGGCCATTGGTGTGAAAGTTGTCTGCGTGCCCAGAGCGACGATCCCGACGCACTTCGCAATCAAGCCACCCGCAATCCCTATCTCTCGCAAGGGCTTGCGTATTAGGCGTTAGGATTTAGGTTTTAGGTTTTAGGCGTTAGGCTTTAGGTATTAGGTTTTAGGCTTTAGGTTTTAGGCTTTAGGTTTTAGGGGGGCGGCGTATCATGATTAATCATGATTATTCCTGATTAATCAAGAATGAAGAGGGTAGAGTCCTTAAGGTCTTTAAGGTCGTTAAGGCCCTTAAGGCCCCTAACCTAAAACCTAAAACCTAAAACCTAAACCCTAAACCCTAAAACCTAAACCCTAAAACCTAAACCCTAACCCCTAACCCCGATTGAACCAAATCGCGTGGCGATGCGTTGTATAGTCATAAGCGGCATTTTTCTGGCTTCATTAAAAAAGCCTACCCAAAGATTATCAAAAAAGCCGACTTCTACGGCCCGAGTTCATACCCTATGACTCGGGCCTTTTGTTGGTTGCCGGCCAAGGTGAAGATCGGTATAAGCCTGAGGGGTCAAAGGACTCGGCGTAATGTCGGCGCCGGGGTTGAAAATGTCATCAGGTAGAAAATCACAATAGCAACAGGTATTGAATCTTATGAATAAAGGATTGTTTGCCCTCGCTATGGGCACATTCTCGCTCGGCATCGCCGAGTTTCTTATGATGGGTATATTGGGGAATATCGCTCAAAGCATGGGAGTCTCGATCTCGGCTGCCGGCAATTTTATATCGGCCTATGCCGCCGGAGTCTGTTTCGGTGCACCGGCTCTGCTCTTCGCGCGCCGCATACCGCTGAAGACAATCATGCTGGCGCTGGCGGCGATCATCGCTGTCGGTAATCTCGGGGCGGCCGTGGCTCAAGGCTATTGGCCCTTTATTGTGGCCCGATTTGTATCCGGACTGCCACACGGCGCATATTTCGGAGTCGGCGCCATTGTTGCGCGACGCCTTGCCGCGCCGGGCAAGGAGGTGAGTGCCGTAGCTTTCATGATTGCGGGGATGACAATCGCCACACTCCTGGGTGTGCCGCTCGGCACACTGATCAGCAACCTTGCCACATGGCGCATAGCCTTTCTGACCGTAGGCGTCACAGGCGCGCTGACATTCCTTGCGATCCGCTATTGGGTTCCGCAGGTCGAAGGATTGGAGGATCTCGGGTTTCGAGGTCAGTTTCGGTTCCTTCGCACTCTTCCGCCATGGCTGATATTCGGGGGCGTACTCTTCGGCCAGATAGGCATCTATTGTTGGTATAGCTACATTGATCCTCAGCTGACGCATGTCGCCGGATTTTCTCAGGATGCGTTGACGTGGCTGATGGTGCTTGCCGGCGGTGGGATGGTAGCCGGCAATCTAATTGCCGGTCGGCTCAGCGACCATTATAAGCCGGCATGGGTGGCCGCATGGGTCATGGCCGCGGCCATACCGGTGTTACTTCTATTCTACTTCCTTGCCCCCTTCAAGGCAGCCGCGGCGGTGTTGATGGTGCTTGGCACCGCTAGTCTCTTTGGCTCCGGCAGTCCGCTGCAATCTTCGATCGTAGGCTATTCCCGCGGGGGAGAACTGCTTGGAGCGGCCTGCATCCAGATTGCCTACAACGCCGGCAACGCGATAGCGGCCGCCATCGGCGGCGCCGTCATCGCTCGCGGCTACAGCTACACGGCTCCCGCCATCGTCGGCCTCCCCATCATCCTGATCGGCTGCACCCTCCTCTTCATCCTCTACCGCCGCTACGAACGCCGCTAATTTGCGATCCGTATGGACCGGAGTGATGGCCGGTTCATACGGATCGTACTCTTAGAAACGGTTCAAATTTAACACGATTAAATAATACTGCCGCTTGAGAGGGAATGGAAGTTAAATCCGAACACTCTCTGAGGAGGCCGTATCTTATGCCAAAGCCGAGGTCGTGTCTTTGGGAAATTCAAGGGGAATTTATTAACTTTGCGATGCCTTGGAAGGAGACGCCGGGTATTGCTGCAGCCCTCGAATAGGCATTACGATAATAAATTATGTCGTGGATAATTCTGATTCTTGCCTGAATGATGGAGGTCGGTTTTACGTTCTGTATAGGCTGTAAAACTTTCGAGCACGGCAGATTGCCCGTTGTGTGAAAAATATCTGCATCATCCGCATCAATATTGAGCGTGCGTCAGGCAAAGAAGCCATCGAACTGATGCGGCAGCGAGGAGATACCCCATCCGCAACGTTGCAACGCGAATAGAGGGAAAGGCGACACTCCGACTGAAATATTACAAGAATCCGTCGATATTCTCAGAATTTAACTAACTTTGTAATCAAAGTTAACACAGAGACATGGGTATATTGGATATTTTATATCGCAGAAAGTCAAAAGCGGCGAAGGACGCTATGCCTGCGCCGACCGTAGAGCCGGAGCCTAATCCGGCTCCTAAGGCCGACGCCGACCCGAGAGCAGAGCATGGCGACATCGCGCCGGCGACGACCGACGTTGCGACCGACGTTGCGACCGAGGTTGCGACCGAGGTTGCGACCCGACGCGCCGATGCTTCGACTCTCTACATAGAGCCGACCGCTTCAACACAGCAAGACGTGTTAGACTATCTTGCCGGTGCCCCGGCCGGAATCACATTTGTGCATGGCAAAGCCGGATGCGGCAAGACATATCTTATCCGTCAGATAGAATCGGCCAATCCCGCATGTCAGGTATTGACCCCGACCAATCTCGCCGCGTCTCTTTATAAAAGAGCCCGCACTCTCCACTCCTTCTTCTGGAAAGGATTCGACAAACTTGAAGAGGGTTTCCAAAACCCCGACAACATCGACTCGCTCAAAGCCGCCTCGATGGGAGCAGAACTCGGCGGAATCGACATGCTCGTATTCGATGAGATCTCCATGGTCAGATCCGACACGTTTGAAATGATGGATCAGATCTGCCGCAAGGCTATGGGGCGCGATCTTCCCTTCGGTGGAATGTCGGTTGTGGTGGTCGGCGACCTGTTTCAGTTGCCGCCGGTGGTCAGCGATGGGGCAGTGTATGATTATCTGATCAAGGAATATGGGGGCATCTATTTCTTCGACAGCCACGTCGTGCGCGACAACATCGATTCGATCCGGCTATTCGAACTCGCGAAGTCATATCGGCAGAAAGGAGATCCCGAATTCGTGGCGCTGCTCGACGCATTTCGTCAGCCGATGTCGAATAAGCGGAAAGTCGAAGTGCTCGAGGCTCTCAACCGTCGCGTCGTGACCACCCTTCCCGACGACGCCATCTACATCGCGTCGTCAAACGAAGAGGTCAGCCGAATCAACGCCGAACGGCTCGACAAGTTGAGCGGTCCCCTTGAAGAGGTAGAAGCCAAATATAAAATCCGACTGCGCGGGAGCAATAAAGATTATGTCGAAATCAGCCACACCGACCTCCCGAGCGATCACGATATCGAGCCGATAGTCTTGCCCTCGCAATACGACGGCATCTTAAGCTTTAAGACCGGAGCGCGAGTGATGCTGACCAAAAGCTGCCGACGCTTCGGCTATAACAACGGTGATATCGGCACGATCGAATTCTTCAACGGCTTCTCCTTCCGCATCCGGCTCGACAACGGCTCGACCATACTCTGTCCCAATCCCAAAGACCCCTTCTTCAAATCCCAGATCGTAGAATACCGCTACGAAATGGAATACGACAAAGCGCGGCACAAGATCGTCAGGAAAACACCCTTCCTGCAGCGCACGACCCAATTCCCGATCAAGCCTGCCTACGCCTTCACGATCCATAAATCGCAGGGACAGACCTACGACAAGGTGATCCTCGATCTCAACAGCCATATCTTTGCTCCGGGCCAGCTATACGTAGCGCTCAGCAGAGCCAAATCTCTCGACGGCCTCTATCTGACGAAGAAAATCGCCTATAGCGACATCATCTCCGACGACTCGATTTTCGATTTTCTCAACGAGCTCCGACTGGCCAACGCCGGCCGGCCATCCCCCTCCGCAGCGTCTGCGTTGGCACCTGCGCCGTCAGCGCCGAAATCGCCCGGAGCGCCGTCAGCGCCGAAATCGCCATGTGCTCCACAGCCCCCGATCGAGAATCCGCGCTGCGAGGATTTCATTTGCTTCGTGAAAATCAACGAGCAAAACGACTCGATACGCGATTTCCTCTGCCATACGCTCGACAGTTATAAATCGGTGTTCGCTTTGGGCAACTCGGATCTGGCGATGGAAGAGTTGATCAAGGTGATCGACCTTGTCAACGCCACCTACATCACCGACCGCTATGCCGACATGATACTCTCCATGCGCTCGAAGCAACCGACGCCCGAAGATTGCCGCTACAATCTCAACGCCATCTTCGAGATCTATACCGACGTTGTCAAAGAACCGCGCCGACAGCTGACGACCGACAACAAATATCTACCGACTTAAAAAGCCAATTTTAGTTCCTTCACCTAACACGCCAAACCATGGGAAAATGTAAATATTGCGGACAAAACGCCGGATTCTTCAGCAGCAAGCACGACGCTTGCGAGCAACGCCATCAAGCCGGCATTGTGCGCTTCAAAGATATCCTCGCTCAATGCTTTCAAAACAATGAAGATTTCTATCTTCATCAGAATGAGATAATGACAATTCGCCGCGACGCTTATCTGAGCGACGATCTCTGTCGGGAGCTTTACTGCCAATCGTTTGACGATGCCATCGAGCAATATCTCGACGACGGCATTGTCGACGCCACAGAAGAGCGCACCGTAGCGCGATTCATGCAATTCACCGGCTTGTCGCAGCAAACGCTCAATGCCAACAAATCGCTTGAGAAAGTGGTGCAGTCGAAAGTGCTTCAGGAGTTGCTCAACGGGCAGGTGCCCTCGCCCCGGATCACGATATCGGGCAATTTTCCCTTCATGCTCGAAAAAAACGAGCACATGCTCTGGCTCTTCCGCGACGTGACGCTGAAGATGCAGAAAGTGCATCGCGAGATGGTAGGGCGTTCGCGAGGCGTCAGCGTGCGAGTCTGTCGCGGCGTCTACTACCGCACTGGCGGCTTCCGCGGCCAACCCGTCGAGACCACCTACATGGAACCCATCGGCAGAGGTTGCGTCTGCCTGACCGACAAGCATCTCTACTTCCACTGTCCGGCGAAAGCGCTCAAGATTCCCTTTTCGAAAATTCTCTCGCTCGACCCGTACTCCAACGGCTTGGGAATCCAGAAAGACGGTGCCCGCGAAAAACCGATGTTCTTCGAAAACCTCAACAGCTGGTTTTGCTACAACGCCATCTCCAATCTGAGGTGACGCCCCCTCTTGCCGAGACATGCACGCCCTTAACCGAAAGTCGCCGCGCTTAACCTGGAGGGTCGCTGAACCGGGATTCGCTGCGCTTAACCGGGAGGAGGGGCGCCCTCGCCCCTCGGTTGCGCCGACGTGTGCGACATGTAAGGTTGAAAATATCTTAGGTACGAAATTTATTGATGTAGTGCAATAATTTACTTAAACCACACCCCTTCCATTGCACTATTTTACATAAAACGCACCCCTTTCACTGCACTAATTTACATAAAACACACCCCTCTCACTGCATTATTTTACATAAAATGCACCCCTCTCACTGCACTAATTTACATAAAACACACCCCTCTCACTGCACTATTTTACATCTTTTGCTTTGGCAGAAATGTATTATTGGTTGATAATCAGCGTTAAAGGGGCAGAAGTGTGCGGGTGGCTTCTTAAGCTTATTGCGCCGGGCATTTGATTGCTCGCGTTCATGCGGGCTGCCAACGTTTATTCAAGCGGGTGGATTCAGGACTAAAAACGGAAATCCACGGCCGGACATAGCGTGTGTCCGACCGTGGATTGCTGTTTATTGGGTTATGCGAGGGGGATAGGTTACTCCCGCTCGAT
>CAMWNT010000006.1 GCA_947175695.1 uncultured Porphyromonadaceae bacterium | reverse complement strand
AGCGGAGTGCAATCCGCCCTCCCTCTGGAAGTAATGATCAACGCATTGACGAAAACGGTCGGCACAAAGGCAAACATGAGTAAAAGCGATCTGATGGACATTGTCAGTTCGCTGATGGAGGATGATGCCGACATCAACAAGGTTGTGGTGGAAAGCAAATTAAGCAAGAATCTGATGGTATATCAGGGGGCGGTGTTCTTCATCGAAGAGATTGAGCAGAATCTTTTTCCCGAGTCGCAGGCGGCTTTGCTAAGACATATTGTTGCAGCGATAAAGGGTGCGAATGCCAAATTTGACGGTAATCGATCGATGGTGTCGATGACCACGCACAGTCCGTATATACTGACGGCACTCAATGTGCTGATGGCGGCTTCTGAGGCGTATGAGATTGATGCTGCCGCCACGATAGAAATTGTGCCGGAAGAATATATCCTTCCCAAAGGGAGCATCTCGGCTTACTATCTGACGCCTGATGGCCACGCCGTCAATATAATCGATCCGGATCTCTATATGGTCAGCGGAATGAATCTTGATACAGTTTCCCAAATCGTTGAAGATAGTCTTGATCAACTTAATGATATAATTTGCCGGTAATCTGTGATATGTCAGAGTCTTTGCATACAGTACTTTCGAGAAAATACTCTCCCTACATGTCGTTGACCGACAGAAAGAATCTTTCCATAAAAGAGACGAACACTACATATAAACTGAATTTCGGCAAAGCTCGTCAATCGGTTGTATATCAAATTGATGGTAAGATAATTAAGGAAGGAAACAAGTGTGATTTCCTGATACTTGCACGCCAGGATGAGACTGCGAATAAAGATGAGAAATGGAAATCCATCTTTGTGGAATTAAAGGGTAAGGATGTGCTTCATGCATTGGCTCAACTGGATGCTACGCTCGATAATCGGATATTCAATCATTCATCGGTTGATGAGGTGCATGCACGCATAGTTGCGAAATCATTTCCGGCCAATAAGGCCAATACCGAGTTTGAGAAGGCAAAGAGGCGTTTCAAATCTAAACATAAGAATTGCTCGTTTAAGCAAGTTTCATCCAATCAACCTGATTTGATTCAGTAAGTTTGATTGTCAGTTCGGATGAGCCATATTTTGTAGGGTCGTCTTGTGTCGGTGTGCAACTTGTGTCTGTGTGTGCAAGATGATATGTGATTTTTTCGGGCAGCGGTGTTAATACTTGTAAAAATTTGATTAACTTTGCATTCGCATTCTTCGCCAATGACAATTGCCCCGCACATGCATCGCAGGGTGAAGGTCGTTTATAATTGAATTTGCAGTAATAACATCATTAATAACAACATCATGAAAAAAATCTGTTACATTCTTGTAGCCCTCTTTGTGGGCATGCAGTTGCAGTCGTGCAGTAAAGACGACGATGTAAAAACCGTCAGCGAACTCGAAGAGAAGTATTTCACTATTGAAAACGCGGAGTATTTCGAAGGTAATTTCCCCGAAGCCACAACATCGGAGAAGCTCCAGGGCGTCGATATGAGCAATCAGGTCATGAACGGCGCAATGAACTATGTGACAGTTGTCACCGAGCAGAAAGTATCGAAGTTCTACCTCGCAGCCAAGGAGGTGGAGGGATATTATGAATACATCCCCGATGAGAAAAGCGCCGATGATGAAGCCTATAGCTCCTACGTCATCCCGGTCATGATGAGCCAGTCCTACAGCGGTAACTCAACCATGATGCTCAGCGGCGAACTTGAGGATGGCACAGTCACCAAGCCTGTGGAAACCGAGCTGACTTATATCGAGACAAAAGTCGGTGCGCTTGAAGTGAAACTCTCCTTCAGCAACAGCAAGGATATCGACCTCCACCTCTACACTCCGAGCGACGAACACATCTACTTCGGCAATCGCGGCGGCACATACGTCAACGACAACGGCGAGGAAATCTCCTACGGCCTTGACGTAGACTCCAACGCCGGATGCAACATCGACAATATCAACAAGGAAAACATCTACATTCCTGAAGAACTCGTGGAGGATGGCGTGTATACGGTTGTGGTCGATATGTACAGCAACTGCAATTCGTCGATCGCTACAAGCTGGTCGATCGTCACCCGCTATCAGGGCGAACTCATCACTCCTGTCGAGGGAAGCAATCCCGCATCGGGTGTCTACCCGATCGGAGCCCGAAGCGGCGACCACACATTTGTCATGAGCTTCCGTATCACAAAGGCAGGCACAAGAAGCTATATGATTCCCGACATCAAATCATCGTGGAAATTTATCCCCGCGCCCCTCAGAGAGTCTGACCTCAACAAGCTTGATCTTCTCGAAGACTAATCGCTTTACGACAAATAAAACAGACGCCGAAGCCGCACCCGCGACTCCGGCGTCTGTTTTATTAGAAAAGATCGGTCGGCTCCCTTTGCACGGGATTGAGTCCGATTGCCCGGCGATTGAGTCGATTGCTATTTGCCTACCGCGAAATTTTTTTATAATTTTGTAGTTTGAACCGAAATACAATTAACTGAATGAATATAACAGGTCGTTTCCTCTCGGCGGCATTGCTGCTGATCGTCGCAGTTTCGGCGTCGGCGCTGAGGCTGGAGCCGATAAAGTTCGGCAACATGCAGTCGTGGTATAAGCGCACAGTGTCGGAATCCGCAATCATCGGCGGCGCCACCAAAACGCTCTACGAAATCGCCCCTGCCGGCAGCACGACAGGCAACAAAGCATATAAAAACCTCGGCGGATCCCCTTGGGCCACATCCAATGTCTACGCGAAAGTGTCGGGCGTTGTCAAGGGTTCGTGCGCCGTCGAGCCGGCTACGGTCAACGGCCAGAAGATGGCCAAGGTGCAGGCGAAGATGGAGCACGTCAAGGCGCTCGGCATCATCAATATGGATGTGATGGTGGCCGGAACGATATTCCTGGGTGAAATCGTAGAGCCGATCACCTCCACCAAAGGCCCCTTCGCCAAAATGTCGATGGGTATGCCCTATACGAAGCGACCGAAAGCACTCGTGTTTGACTATAAAGTCGACATGCCCAATGTCAACACCCGCGTCAAATCTACCGGCATCGGTGGGAAAAAGACGCTTCAGGGTCGCGACCAGGCGGAGGTCTACGTGCTCCTCCAGAAACGCTGGGAAGACGCCAACGGCGGACTCCACGCCCAGCGCGTCGGCACAGGCCGCGAACGCTATTCGAAATCCATAGGATTGACCAAAGGCCACCAGCTGACGATCCACTACGGCGACATCACCAAACAGCCCTTCTACAAATCCTACATGGGACTGCTCAACGGCGACAAAGCCTACTACGCCCGCAATTCGAAGGGCAAGCTTGTGCCGGTGCAGGAGGAGGGATGGGCCCCGGCTGATGCACAGCCCACCCATGTGCTTGTCATGGCAAGCAGCTCATGCGGCGAGCCGTATGTGGGCACCGAAGGAATTACGCTCTACGTCAGCAACTTCGCCTTCGGATTCTGATAGTAAAATAACACTCAAAACCTCAAGATATGAAGATAGCACTTATAGGCCACGGTAAAATGGGCCATATAATCGAAAATATCGCCCGCGAACGCGGCCACGAAATAGTCAAGATAATCGACGAAAACAATATCCACGAACTCGCTTCGCCCGAATTCCGCTCGGCCGATGTGGCTATCGAATTCACATGCCCCAAAAGCGCCGTCGACAATATACTGAAGTGCTTCGCGGCCGGAGTGCCCGTAGTCAGCGGCACAACCGGATGGACCGAGTCGCTTCCCGAATTGCGACTGATGTGCGACAAAGGCGACGGCACACTCCTCTGGTCGTCGAATTTCTCAGTCGGCATGAACATCTTCATGGAGCTCAACCGCCATCTGACCCGCATCATGTCGCGCTTCCCGGAGTATCATCCCGAGATGGAGGAAGTCCACCATATCCATAAACTCGATCATCCGTCGGGCACCGCCATCACCCTTGCCGAAGACCTCATCTCCCTATATCCCCCGCTGACCCGCTGGGAAGAGCCGGCGCCCGACGCGGCCCCCGGCGTTGACGCGCTCGCCATCACCGCACGCCGCGAGGGGGAAGTACCCGGCATCCACACCATCCGCTGGGATTCCCCGGCCGATGAGATATCGATCACCCACTCGGCCCATTCGCGTGCCGGATTCGCACTCGGCGCCGTGCTCGCCGCCGAATGGCTCCCCGGCCATACAGGCTACTTCACCATGAGCGACGTGCTCAATTTTTAATCCCGCGACTTTTTAACCCCGCGACACTATGGACGAAACAAAGGATCCCACCGCTCCCAATAACCCGCAGGATTCCCCGAAATCCTCTGATACCCAACCCACCCGCGAACCCGCGAATACTCCGATTCCTGAGAAAACCCCGGCCGGCGGTGTGCGTGCAAGCCTTGCCGTCGAGGAGGAGAAACTCTCCTTCATGCAAGACCTGCGCCGTCGTCTGCGCCGCGTCAAGACTACGCGCTGGATCCGGTTCGCCGTCGTGTCGCTACTTTTCTGCGGCTTCGTCGTGTGGCTCGGCAATCCCTGGATGGCGCTGCTGTGGCTCCTCCTGCTCGACATCTATATCACGTGCTACATCCCCTGGAACTGGTGGAAGAAGACCAAAGGCGTGACCCGCTCCATCATGGCGTGGGTCGATGCGATCGTCTATGCCCTCGTGCTTGTCTACATCATCTTCGCGTTCGTCGGCCAGAACTACAAGATCCCGTCGTCGTCGCTCGAAAAGTCGCTCCTCGTCGGTGATTATCTCTGGGTGAGCAAGGTGATCTACGGCCCGCGTGTGCCCCAGACGCCCCTCCATTTCCCTCTCGCCCAGCACACTATGCCGATCTTCGGCGGAAAATCATATATCGAGAATCCGCAACTCGCCTATCATCGCCTGCCTGGCCTGAGATCCGTAGAGCGCGGTGATATCGTCGTGTTCAACTATCCGCAGGGCGACACCGTGCTGACGGCCCGTCCCGCCGAAGACTACTATATGATTCTCGACCGCCTGCGCCGCAAAGGGATCGAAGATCCCCGCGCCTATATCCTCAACAATCCGCAGGAATTCGGCGAAGTGATTTCCCGCCCGGTCGACCGCCGCGAAAACTATGTCAAGCGATGTGTCGGACTCCCCGGCGAATGGCTTGAGATCCGCAATGACACTATATTGATCAACGGCCGCGCGATCGCCGATGCCGACAATGTGCAGTATAACTACGTCATACCGGTCAACGACCCGATTCCGGCCGCTCAGTGGGAGTCGATCGGTGTGCGTCGCGAAGACTGCGGCGAGCTTCCGTATCAGGTTGATTATGTGCCCTATCCGTTCTATGACGTGCCGCTGACGGCGACAGCCCTCGAGGAGGTGAAGAAATGGCCGCAGGTGGCCGGTCCGATCGTGCGCGAATCCCTCACGGGGCTCTTCGACATGGGGGGCGTCTACCCCTATGCCGACTCCTATGGCTGGACCCGCGACAATATCTCGGCCTTCTGGATCCCCAAGCGCGGCGTCACTCTCGAACTGACCCTCAACAACCTTCCCCTCTACCGCCGATGTGTCGAAGTGTATGAGGGGAATAAGGTCGAGGTGCGCGACGGCCGCATCTTCATCAACGGCGAAGACAATCCCTACTATACCTTCCACTACGACTATTACTGGATGGAGGGCGACAACCGCGACCGCTCGCTCGATTCGCGCTATTGGGGATTTGTGCCCGAAGATCATATCGTCGGTTCGCCGATGGTGGTGTTGACTTCGTTTGATGAGGAACGCTCCCTCTTCGATCCGGCCAAATACAGATTTGACCGTACGCTTATCAACCCCAACCCCGATAAGGCAAAGGCTGCGGAGAAAAACTGGAAGTGAACCCAATTCCCGATCCTTCATGACATTGCCGACCCAAAGCGCCGTATTGACGGCGATACCCTATATGGCCTCCCTCGGAGCGTGGCGCCAATGGATGGCGCTGCGCCTCGGGGGAGACTCCGTTGCTGATGCCTGGGTGTGTGTGGCGCGCGGAATGCGTCCGCGCGATCTCTGCCGCGCTATAGTGGCCGGGGCCCACGGTCAGTCGGATCTGCTCCTCTCGGCGGCGATCGAGGGGGGCGCCGGAGTCGTCAAGCGCGGCCGTCCGGAGCGTTGGACCCTCTCGGGCCACGACCGCTGGCGCGAGCGTCATCTCCGCGCCCTGGAAGCCGCCTACGGCTCCGCCCCCTATTTTCAGCATCTCTATCCGCAGCTTTGCGAAGCCATGGCTTCCGCTCCCGACGGCTCTCCATTTCTGCATCTCGCATGGCTCATCCACGAAGAATGCGCCCGATTCATCGGCATCGAGGAGATTCTCCCTCAGATCGCCTCACTTCCGGCCGATGACTTCCGCCGCCGGATATGGAGCGCCGACCGGAAAATGCACCTATATGCTGAAAGAGCCTTTCTCGACGTTATATTCAGGAAAGGAAAAGAGAGTGTGTTGACGCTCATTTAGCCGTTTAAAATAAAGCCGATACTCAATCGGCCGCAACCCAATCGTCAATCAAGATGCTTGCCAGCCTCCGGAAAATAGTGAATGTGTTTGCCCCGTGGCGCCACGGAGCAAGCGGCCGATGTGTCGCCCGACGCGCATTCGGGTCGGCTGTCGCTTTGGCAGTCGCGACGGCGTGGCTCATCGCTATATTTCAGGCTCCGACGGCCCGGGCGGCATCGGCGCCCCCTCCGTCGGCCGACGCGTTTCGTGAGGCCGCCGCCGAGCCCAAGCTCAAGATAAAGGCCTACGACGGATTCCAATATATAGTCGACTCCTATGGCGACACATGCCGCCTCTATTTCATCCGCGAGATAACCGTCTATCCCCCCATGAAATTCAAAAACAAAAAAGAGGAGGAATTCTATTGGCGCACAGTGCGCGATGTGCGCAAGACGCTCCCGCTCGCAAAGTTATGCTACTCCACCCTTTGCGAGACCTACGAATATATCCAGACCATCCCCGACCGTAAACAACGCGAGGCGCATCTGAAGCGCCTCGAGAAGGATATATTCGAAACCTACAAGCCTACAGTCAAATCCATGACCAAGAATCAAGGGAAAATACTCTTGAAACTGATCAACCGCGAGACTGATCAAAGCTCATATCATATCGTAAAAGCGTTTTTGGGGAATTTCCGCGCGGGATTCTGGCAGACGTTCGGCCGATTCTTCGGAATGAACATGAAAGCCGGGTTCAATCCGGAGAAAGACAAGGAGGACGCCGTGATCGACCGGATCGCCACTCTCATCGAGCAGGGAGCGCTTTGACAGAATGGCGGCCTGAGAATGCCGCGTCAGTCGATGATGCCGAGCTGAATCGCCTTCTTGGTGGCCTCCAGCATCGTCTTGGCGTTAAGTTTGCGCAGGATATTGCTGCGGTGG
This sequence comes from uncultured Porphyromonadaceae bacterium, assembly GCA_947175695.1. Classification (GTDB taxonomy): domain Bacteria; phylum Bacteroidota; class Bacteroidia; order Bacteroidales; family Muribaculaceae; genus Lepagella. Next base: position 34,740 of record CAMWNT010000006.1, on the reverse strand, counting down.
TATTCGATCGATTTTTCGCTGAGTTTCATTTCTGCGGCAATGTCGCGGTTGGTCAGGCCGGCGGCGAGAAGGCGGAGCACATCCACATCCTTTGCCGAGAGGAGGCGCGCGGTCTGGGTCGCGGCTTCGCGTCGCTCGTCGACAGCCGGACTCTGATATCGGCCGCCGCTGGCTACAACTTCGATGGCGCGTGTCAGTTCGGTGATATCCTCCCCTTTGAGCACAATACCCTCCACATTGGCCTGCAGAATGGCCGAGATGTTCCAGAGCTCTTCATGCATCGTATAGATGATCGTGGGGTGATAGAGGCCCATGTCGCGAAGTTCGGCCACAAGTCGCAGGCCGTCGACGCTGTCGCGCAGGGAATAGTCGATGACATAAACGCAGATATCCTTTCGTTCGCGGGCGATTTCGATCGCTGTGGCTGCGTTAGATGCTTTGAGGACAGTGTAGTCTAAGGGAGAAAGAATACTTTGTATTCCTTCAAGCACGATGGGATGGTCGTCGACTACGAGGATGGTTTTCTTGTTGTGCATATTGGCTGTGTGTTGTGAGATAAAGGGAAAGACCCGAAAGCTGTGAGCCGCCGGGGGCGGTTGTAAAATCAACGTTACAAGATCAGAGAAGATGACGCCTCATTTTTCCATGGGATCGTAGGCAAGTGATCTGGAAATGGGCGTGTCGGAATGCTCAAGTCCGCCTTTGATTGAGGCGGATAGTTTCTTCTATGGATAGATATCGGCTTCATTAAGTTTGAATTATTCCTCACTATGGCTTATATTTATACTGAGTCAATACTTTAGAGAGCGGCTACATCAATCAAGTTGAAGCAAACATTCTCTTAACAGCAGCTAAACCTCAATATCCGTTTAAACCGTAAGGAAGCAGGTTACGTGGCGTTCGGGAAGTTCCGTTGATATTTTTTACAAAATTAGTCATAGTTGCGGAAATATACAAATTTGCCTCCTGAATAAATGAGCAATGACATTCTCTAAGAGAGTGTTTGGAGTTAACTTTCATTCGCTCAAAGAGGATTTTTCGAGGGATTTTCGTTCGGATTCGAGGGAGCAATTGCAAATAGTGACCGATGAATTCGGACGAAAAGCACCGAAAAAGACCTTTGAGCGAATGAAAAGATTCTCTTTCGATCGACTAAGTTCTTTAATCGTGTTAAGTTCAAACACTCTCTAAAGCGTCGGGGGGTGATTGGGAGGCTGTGTATTTGCTCGGGCGGATTTTTATTTGTAATTTCGCCTTGCAGAGCAATATCGTTCTCTGAAACGGTGGATTTTTAACCCGATCGAAAGGATGTTGTGCCTGAATGAGAGTTAAAATAAAGCCGGTGATTACTATCTGTTTTTATCATGGCAAAAGATCAGACAGTGCTGTTTCACTCTACAGTGTTCGGCCCGATACATAGCCGGCGGCTGGGAACGTCGCTGGGCATTAATCTCCTTCCCGACGACGGGAAGGTGTGTACTTTCGACTGCGTCTATTGCGAGGCGGGTTATAACGCGCAGGGCACCGGCACAACGGGCCTTCCGCTTCCGGAACGTGTGGAGCGCGATCTGGAGGCGAAGCTTCGCGATATGAAGTCGCGTGGCGAGTCGCTCGATGTCATCACATTCAGCGGCAATGGCGAGCCGACTCTTCATCCCCGCTTTGCGGAGGTGGTGGAGATCGTCAATCGTCTGCGCGACAAATATTATCCGGAGGCGCGCACGAGCGTGCTGACCAATTCAACGCGCATCTTCGATCCCCGGGTGGCGGAGGCGCTTAAGCTGGTGGATAATAATATCCTTAAGCTGGATTCGGCCATTGAGCCGACCATGCGGCTGATCGACAATCCGACGGAGAAGTTGTTCACAGTCGAGCGCCTCGTCGAGGGATTGCGGCAGTTTGCCGGGCAGGGGATCATCCAGACGATGTTTTTGCGCGGCAGCCACAACGGTCGGCCGATCGACAATACGACCCCGGAGGAGGTCGACGCGCTGATCGAGGCTTATCGCCGGATCGGCCCGAAGAGTGTGATGATCTACACTATCGACCGCAGCACGCCGGAGGAGAATCTGGAGAAGGTAGGCCGAGAGGAGTTGCTTGATATCGCCCGACGCATCCGCGAGGCGGGAATCGAGGTGAGTGTATGATAAGGCCCGATGCTTTGCGGCGGGGCGATCGGATTGCGATTGTGTCGCCGGCCACGAAGGTGGCGCCTTGCTGGGTGGAGGGTGCAGTGGCCGAACTTGAGCGTTTAGGCTATCGTCCGGAGCCCTCGCCGCATGTGTCGGGGCCGGCGAGCGGCTCGTTCGCGGCCTCGGATGCCGATCGGCTCGACGATCTCCGTCGTGCGCTGGCCGATCCCGGAGTGAAGGCGATCCTCTGCGCCCGCGGCGGCTATGGATGCGTTCATCTGCTGTCGGATGATCTTCAGCGACTCGTGGCCGACAATCCGAAGTGGCTGGTCGGATTCAGCGACATTTCGGCGCTTCATGCCCTATGGCAGATGGCGGGTGTGGAGTCGATACATTGTTCGATGGCGAAGCAGCTGACTCTCTTCGGGCTCGATCCGGAGTCGGAGGAGGGGGCCGCGTTGCCGGCTTCGGAAATTCCGGATGCAGAGGGACTGGAGCATATCGGCTTCACCACGCGATTGATGCTCGGGCTGCTTGCCGATGAAGTGGCGCCGGAATCCGCGACTGTCGAGGCCGCGGCGGCCGAAGGATCCCGGGCCGGTGTGGCCGAGGGGGAGATGGTCGGCGGCAATCTGGCTGTGCTCAACGGCCTTGCGGCCACTCCGTGGGATATATTGACGCCGGAGTATCTTCGCGGCAAATTGCTTTTCCTGGAGGATATAGGCGAGAAAATATATCAAGTGGAGAGAATGTTGACGCGACTGCGACTGGCCGGCGCGCTTGATGCGACGGCCGGAATTGTGTTCGGCCGATTTACGGAATATAGTCCCGATGCGAATCATGACTCGATGGAGGAGATGATCTGTCGGCGTCTGCGTGAATGGGGAATCACAAAGCCGATCGCCACTCGCTTCCCGATCGGCCATACATCGTATAATGTGCCGATAGTCGAGGGGCGGCGGATGCGCCTCGAAGTGACGCCCGATGCTATGGCGCGTCTGACATATCTCTAAGAGAGTGTTTGGATATATAAAAATTTGATATAGGAGGAATCGCAGTGAATTGTTAAAACGGGATTCCTCCTAATTTTTTTGTCAACCAATGCCGCCGGGAAGGCGTTTTAAGAACATAAATATGATGGATTCATTGGAGGCTGTTTGGAATTAAACGGGTCTCTTGCTCGGATACGCCCGGAACTTACCGTCGCACTCATCTGTAATGATAAGTATAAATACTTGAAAAACATAAAAATATGGAAACAAAGACAATCACAAAATCCCAAATTCGGGAAGCTGTGGAGCAGACCTATGCGGAATGCAAGGGGATCCAAGGGGGCAAGAATGCCGACTATATCCCCTATCTGGCCAATATTGATCCTGAATTGTTCGGAATCAGTCTGACGCTCCCCGACGGCACAACCTATGCTGTCGGTGATACGGAGTATAAGTTCGGCATCGAGTCGGTGTCGAAGGTGCTGACTGCGATCCTTGTGCTCAAGCAGTATGGCGCCGAGGCTGTGCTGAAGCAGATCGGAGCCGATGCCACCGGCCTGCCGTTCAATTCGATATTCGCGATCCTTCTTGAGAATGACCATCCGTCGACTCCGCTGGTCAACGCCGGTGCGATCACTGCATGCTCTATGGTGCAGCCTCAGGGGGATTCGTGGGGCAAGTGGGAAGCGATTATCAACAATTTCCGCGATCTTTGCGCCACAGAGTCGGAAGTGATCGACGAGCTCTACCGCTCCGAATCCGACACAAATTTCAACAATCGTTCGATAGCCTGGCTACTTAAGAATTACGGTCGTATCTATGATGATGTGCCGATGAGCCTGGATCTCTACACACGTCAGTGTAGCGTCGGCATCACTGCGCGTCAGCTCGGAGTGTGTGCGGCCACGATCGCCAACGGCGGCAAGAATCCTGTGACAGGCGTGCAGGTGTTCGCTCCGGAGCTTGCTCCGAAGATCACGACACTCATATCTTCCGTAGGATTCTATCAGAACACCGGCGACTGGCTCTACACATCCGGCATACCGGCCAAGAGCGGAGTCGGCGGCGGTGTGTTGGGTGTTCTTCCCGGAGTGTTCGGCATCGCCGCGTTTGCTCCCCCGCTTGATCCTGCGGGCAATTCGGTGCGTGCGCAGGCCGCCGTGAAGTCGGTCATGTCGAAACTCGGTCTCGGAGTGTTTGACGGCGTCGCCGTCAATGTCAGTGATGAATGATTCCCTAAAAAATTAAAGTTATGCAGATAAAGACTGGTAAAGGGTCGATATCCATGATTGTGGTATTGGCCATATGGTCGCTTTCACTCGCGGTCGACCTGCCGGGACTCGCTGTGACCCCTATCGAGGGGAGTCTGCACACGATTTTCCCGGATGTTACGGATTTCAAAATCCAATTGCTTACGGTGTTGCCTAATGTGGTGATTATCCCCTTCGTGTTGCTTTCGGGCAAACTGTCGGAGACTCGCCATAAAGTGCTTGTCATCGCTTTGGGCACAATAATGTATATCATAGCGGGTGTGCTTTCGATCGGATCGAAGAGTCTGACAATGCTGATATGGCTGAGCTGCCTTCTCGGCGCCGGCTGCGGCTTGATTCTCCCCTTCTCGACCGGACTTATCGCCGATGTGTTTGTTGGCAAGTATCGCACCAAGCAGATGGGTATTATCTCTGCTATCGGCAATATCGCGCTTGTGGGCGCCACGTTTGTGGTAGGCTTCCTGGCCGCGAAGAGCTGGCATCTCCCCTTCCTGGTGTATCTGATCCCGCTGATCTCGCTCGTCTTGATCCCCTTCCTCAACAAGATCCCGAAGAGCGACTACGGCACTCCGGCCAATGAAGCGTCGGTGGCCGATGCCGACAAGGATCCCTCTAAGGCTCAGCGCCCTGTTGTGCCGGCCGTTGATGTCGACGGCTTCTCGACCAAGGGTCAGCACGTGGCCGGCGGGTTCTATATCGGCCGCACGATCTGGCTGCTTCTCGCCTATTTCTTCTTTGTGTTCGCCACATCCGTGCCGGCATATTATCTGCCTGATCTTATGCCTGAATACCATATGTCGACCGAGGATGTATCCGTAGTGACATCGGTGTTCTACGCCGCGATGTTCCTTATCGGTCTGTGTGTGACGGGCGTAATGAAGGTGTTCCGCAAGGTGACGTTCATTCTGGCTATGGCGCTTGTCGCGGGCGGCATGCTGCTCTTTATCGTGACGCGGTCGTATCCGGTGTTTATTCTTGCTTATGGCATCGTCGGATTGGGCAATGGTCTCGCGCAGCCTATCTTCTATACGAAAGCTACCGAACTTTGCGTAAGCAACACGAAATCGACTCTTGCACTGGCCTATCTGCAGGTGGCCAACTATGTGGCGATTTCACTCGTGCCGGTGATCGTGGATTTCTTCGCCGACATCTTCGGCATGCAGCATAGCGAGATCTTCCCCTTCTACTTCGTCACAGCGGCTTGCGCGCTTGTGCTCGTGTTTGTCATCATCCGCGTCAACCACTTCACATTCGGCATCAAGCCCTACTATTATGAAGACGTCGACAGTGATTCGTCGGAAACTCCCGCTTCCGATCCGTCAAAGAGTGTAGCCGCTTCGTCGCAGACTGCGACATCCGCAGCCGCTCCGGCAGCCGCTTCCGCTTCTTGACTTCCCGATAAATAAATTGAAATTATGGAAAAACCTAAAGTTCTGATTATCTATACCGGTGGCACAATCGGTATGGTGGAGACTCCGGAAGGGCTACAGCCTTTCGATTTCTCTCATCTGATGGATAATGTGCCCAAGTTGGGCAATCTCGGATATGAGATCGACAGTGTCCAGTTTAAGGACCCGATCGATTCTTCAAACATGAATCCCCAATATTGGGGTATGATCGTCAAGGATATCGCCGACAACTATGATAAATACGACGGCTTTGTCGTGCTTCACGGCACCGACACAATGGCATACACCGCCTCGGCGCTTGCCTTCATGCTGCGGAATCTGCGCAAGCCGGTCGTAGTGACCGGCAGCCAGCTCCCGATCGGCGATGTGCGTGAGGATGGCACTCAGAATCTGATCTCGGCCGTCGAGGTGGCCGGTGCGAAGGATGAAAACGGCGATCCGATGATTCAGGAGGTTGTGATCGCGTTCCAGGACTATATCGTCCGCGGATGCCGCTCGACCAAATTCACATCCACCGGCTTCCATGCCTTCAAGAGCTTCAATTATCCCGATCTCGGCACAATCGACCTCCACATCTCGTATGCCACACCCTATCTGATGCGTCACGACGAGAAGCTCCCGCTTGAGCCGTTTTACGACATGGATCCCAACATCCTCGTGCTCTGGCTCTATCCGGGCATCACTGAGAGTGTGGTCAAGGCTCAACTGGCCACACCAGGCATCAAGGCCGTTGTGCTCCGCACATTCGGCGCCGGCAACGCGCCTACGGAGCAGTGGTTTCTCGATGATGTGGCCGAGGCTGTCAAGCGCGGTCTGATCGTCTATAACGTCACCCAATGCGCCAACGGCGGCGATGAGCAGAAGCGCTATTACACCGGCGATATGCTCGCCCGCGCAGGCGTCATCTCCGGCTTCGACATCACAGCCGAGGCAGCCATCACCAAACTGATGTATCTGCTCGGCAGCGGCATGGATGCCGAAAGCGTCAAGCGCTATCTGCAAGTGTCGGTTGTCGGTGAGTTGACCGATAATTGACCGATGTTACACGCATAAAAAAGAACGCTCGCCCGAATTGCCGGGGCGAGCGTTCTTTTTTATGTGTGTAAGCGGCTTATAGCGAGAAGATATTGCGCACGACCCACCAGATGAGGTAAAGCGTGATATAGCTGCCGACTACGCCGCGCGAATGGGTCAGACGGCGCAGGGTCAGTCCGCGCGGAAGTCGCGAGGAACATCCCCATAGAGCCGCCGCGAGATATGGCGTCGACACGGTCAGGAAAGGATTGAACCGGAATGCCGCCGCGAGATCGCCGTGGAGAAGGGAATGGAAAGCGCGCTGTGCACCACACGACGGGCATTGCCATCCCGTCAGCAGATGCACCGGACACTGCGGCATCCAGGCGAACGACGACGGATCAAACCGATAATAGAAGAGGCAAGCCACGGCGATGATCGCCATGACGAACCATTTCAATCTCCCGCGATGAGAATATCTTCTGCGTCGTCTTGCTTTCATTCTCTCTTATAAACGGTTAAGTCGTCGGTTAAGTAGCTTGAGTTAAGCTTGCGAAACCTCAATTCAGTAATTCAGCGATTACGACGAAGAAATATATGATGGATACCACCAATCCGACGCCTGCGCCGATCAATGCCCAGAGTCGGGCATTTTTAGAATTATCGTACGCCTCTTGATATCGGCCTTGAGTCCAGCAAGAGTTGACTTTCGAGGCGTAGATGATCGACACGATACCAAGGGGCATGCAGCAGAGCACGGTTGAGAGGATGGCAAGCCAGAGATAGGATTGCGGTTGCACCATCGGGGGCTGTGCGCCGGGGCTGTAGGGTTGGCCGTAGGCTCCCCCATTGGGATCGCCATATTTCGGGCCGTAGACGGGTTGGGAAGCGGCGAAGAGCGGTGCGAGTTCGGGCACATCGGCGGCGCGCGTCCATGTCGGCATACCTGCACACCACACCATAGTGTCGCGACCTACGCCGGCCTGGAGCAGTTGAGAGCCATCGATTGGTCCTACTTGTTGGTTGGCTTGATTGATGTAATAATACGCATTCATAGGCAGAAGTATAAATAGTTACAGATATAGATTACAAATTTAACAAAAATTCGCGAGTCGGCAAATAGCGCGGGTCGGCTGCAAGCCGGTGCGCGATGCCGAAGGCAATTTGCCCGACCGTCAAATTTAACAAAAATTCGCGAGTCGGCAAATAGCGCAAGTCGGCTGTTTGTGTTCTGTTTCAAAGGCTCGCCCGGTTTGGGGGATGCGGATTTCACCGATCGGCGAGTCGATTAGAGTTATCGTTTATCAAACCCACAATTCATTAATTCGACCATCAGGAGTCAGGCATCTACGGCATCATCAGAGAACCCGATTCCTTTTTTTTAATTTGGATATTGAAAAAATCTGCAGTAAAGAATGTAAGATTATTCAATTCCAACTTGAATTTTGTTCAAACCCCCCCCTTTGGTTATTGGTATAATCAAAGAATTTTAACAGATTTCTATATTTGGCTATTGCATAACACTTCGCAATATCATTTTTGTGACAAAATGAAAAAATAGCATTCATTTGCTTTAAAGACTTGATTCATGTAATAAAAATGTTCTAAATAGTTTCGTGTATGTGTAACTGTCATAATTGATAATCGGTCTAAGAGTGTTAAAAAATACAAAAATCAAATAGAATATTTCAATATCAGGTTAAAAAATGTAAAAAGTTATAGTTATAATTTGCATGTTGGCATTTTTTGACTATATTTGTGGCGTAACAATAAAATTTGATACCTATGAACAAACTTATTTTTCTTTTCACACTAATTTGTAGTGTATGTGTCGGGTCGGGTTGAGTTGATAGTAGTAACCCCGATGTAATTATATCATAGCGAGTGTTTGCATTCAAAATTCAAACACTCGTCGGGAAATGATCTGAAAGATCATTTCCCGACGAGATGGAAAATTAAAAACTCTTAGATATGAGTAAGTTAAGGATTTTGGCGGCGTTGATGATGTCGTTGCTCTTCACAACGGCATTCGCAGCTATAGAATACTATGGGCGCGCTGCATATGGGTTGAAGGGGAATGTAAAGAAGGTAAAATGTAATTCCACTGAAACGTTAGGGAAATATATTTTTCCTATGAAGTCAAATGTTTCGTTTGTTAAAGACGGCCGGATTAAGATGTCGTTTATGTATTACGATGCTAACGGTTATCCTCAAGGGATGTATGTTGTAGGTAGCGATACATATTCATTACTTGATGTCCGTTACGATGCTATGAATCGACCGATCGAATTGGAATATAAGGCTATGACCAAGGGTAATGAGGCGTTATCTATGATTTTTTCCAATCAATATTCATCATCGGGTGATGTCGAGAAATGTGTGATTAAGGAAGTTCCCGCAGAAAATGGTAATGCGGATGCCACTCCGATTATGGAAGTGAGCTACGATGGCTATAAGTATGATTCCACCGGCAATTGGATTGAGCGAAACGTCGTGTTATGCTTTATCAAGGATGACAAGTTGGTTGAGAACAGTCGATATGTCGAAAACCGGGAAATTGAATATTATTCGGATTGATCATCTGTAAGAAGAGATTATTATCGACGATTATCATTACTACTGATTCTAAACATTGCAATTATGAAAAAACTGAATATATGGATGTCGGTGATCGCGATGTTGATTTGTTTCAACTCATTCGCGGCTACTGAATATCACGGCCGGGCTCTCTACGGTTTGGTCGGAAATGTGAAGAGCGTAAAATGGAAAACCAAAGCAAAGAGGCTTTATCCGGAATCCAATCCATCATTTTTTGAGAATGGACTTCTTTGCAATTCCACACTTTTTTACGATTCCGACGGCTATCCGATCGGATCAAGTATGGTGGCGAACAATAAATTTTCAACCACTGTAGATGTGAAATATGGAGAAGATCATCGGGTGGGGCAAATAACCGAGACCAGCCAATCATATGGCTCGAATTTCACTACCACAGATGACTTTGAATATTCTCCTGATGGTATGTTGGTCAAAGAGACAGTCACCGAGACCGATGTCAAATCCGGAAAAGCAAAAAAGGTTGAAATGAGATATTCCGATTATCAGTTCGATTCAACAGGAAATTGGATAAGCCGGAGTGTAACCTCTATCACCACAAAGGAGAATGGCTCCACAAAAACCTCTGAGTTTGTAGAAACACGAACTATTACATACTTTTGAACGATGTATTCGCACCTATTCGCTCTATCTTGATGACGAATAGGTGCGAATTTGCAGGGGTAAAATTCGGGGAAAATAGGCATTGGTGGTGAAAAATATGTTATAAAACATAGTTTTTCAAAACATTTTTTGTAATTTTGTGTTCTATTTCAAAGGCCGGATGGTTGAGGCGGGTTAAAAGCCGCCATGATTTGAAGGCCGATTAGAGTTTTAAATTTTACTGCTATGATGCATTTTATTGAAAAAGTGCTGCGCGCATACATTGATTCGTGCGCACAGATCTACAACGCTTAAGATTGTAGACGGGTTCTGACTGCGGTCTTCGCGGCCGCGCTACAATGCTGAAACGGCGACACGTCACATTGCCCTTAGCCGACAAGTGCCGTTTCATTCTTACGACAATTCATTATCAAAATCGAGAATCAGACATCACCGCCCTCGCGGGAGTCCGATTCTTTTTTTGTCTCCATGCCGATCGGACGTCTTTGGAGTATTATTGCATAAAATAAGAATATTTTCTCCAATACAACGCCGTTTGTTGCCTTCTGCTGCCCGGATGTCGGGTTTGAGATGATGAGTATGCTGATAAAAATGACAGATTTCCAAATTTATATGTTGCATATATTTGAGTAATTGCAGAAATGTATTAAAATGACAAAAAGTATTGATTAAGGTATGGCTGACAACATAACAATGCTGTAATTTTGTAAAAATCACTAATAATGATGACCGTGACAATCGGCAGATTCGACGATCAAGTGTTAAAAAAGATAAATTTCAGTAGTATGATACTATAAAAATGTTAAAAACATAAAAATGCAAAAAAACTGTTGGATTATTAAAATTTATTGACTATCTTTGACTCGAAATCAAAAAATTGTTTCGCAAGTTTAACTTCCGATGGTCAAGGAGCTTGAGCTATAAGGTTGCTTCCCGGCACATCGACACGAAACAGTCAGACATCTCTCCCAATCGATGCCCGTGATAAAAGGGATTGGACGCGTCAACGCGCCATGGCGCATCCCTACAATCGAAAAAATCAACAAGTTAGACTTGCAAAGTCTGAATCAAATAACACTACTATCATGAAAAAGCTCAGAATTTTGGCCGCTTTGGTGATGTCGTTGCTCTTCACGACTGCCTTTGCAGCGACCGAGTATTATGGTCGCGTGGCCTATGGATTGAAGGGAAATGTCAAGAAAATGAAGAGGAAGTCCGACAGCAAGTTCCTGAAATATATATTCCCGAAGATGTCGAAGGTCGGGTTTACGAATGACGGACGCGTTAAAAAGTCGTTCATGTATTACGATGCCGATGGCTATCCGTTGGGTCTATCCTCCGTGCTCGGCGAGATGTACATCATGATCGACATTCGGTACGACGAGATGAAGCGGCCTGTAGAACAGATTTCTAAGACAAGGCATGGTCTTCATGGGCCTACTTCGATGTCTTACAAGAATCAATATTCTTCGTCGGGCGAAGTCGAGAAGTGTGTCATCAGCACTCTGCCCGACGATGGCGACGGCGTTGCGACACCGTTTGCGGAATTGGACTACGATGGCTATAAATATGATGCCGCCGGCAATTGGATCGAGCGGAGTGTAGTGTTCAGTTTCTACGAAAATGGTGAGTTGGTCGAAGATGACCGCTATGTCGAAACCCGCGAGATTGAATATTATCCGTAACCTTAAAATGCTTTAATCATGAAAAGACTGCATATATGGTTGAGCGTACTGGCGATGCTGATGAGCATCAATGCTTTCGCCGCCACCGAATACCACGGACAGGCTCTTTACGGACTGGAGGGGACTGTGAAAAAAGTTAAGCTGAAAACCAAAGCAAAACGGTCGATCATCGATTCGAATCCCGAGTTTATGAATAACGGTTTGCTATGCTTTTCCCATATGTATTACGATGATGAGGGCTATCCCCTCGGATCCTCTTTTGTGATTGGCGACAACAATATCCTCGAAGTCGATGTCAAATACAATGAGTCAAAGAGGGTCAACCAAATTTCGGAAGTTTACCACAAAGGAAGCACAGATTACCAAACCGTCGAATCCTTTGAATACTCCCCCGACGGGACAATGGTCAAAGAGACAATCACCTCGACCGACTCCAAATCAAGCAAAGAAAAATCGGTCGTAATGACCTACTCAGACTACAGCCTCGATGCCGCCGGCAACTGGATCAGTCGCAAGGTCAGCTCCACCACCACACAGACCGGCAAAGCTCCCAAATCCGTGGAATTTGTCGAGACGCGCCAAATCTCATACTATTGATAGTTGTGGAATCATCCACGTGTGGTCCGCCGTCGGGGGTATGTCCCGGCGGCGGATTATCATAGCGGCCAAGAAAACCCAAGTGCGCGTTCAAAAGTCTAATTAACATAAATTAACAATTAAATTTGAGGGAATTTGCTGAAATATAGAATAAAATATGTTAACTTTGAGCGAAATTTTGTCCGGGCCATGGAAACTCACTATCATCCCGACATTTCGCAACCTCATCGCGCCGACGCGATCCAATCCCCGATTCTGCATGCCGCCCTGCATTGAGCGGCTTCTTGCCGGATCAAGGAGTCCATAAAGGCTTAACATTTTTATTCATATACTTTTTTTAACCACATCAACCATGAATCGCTTTTCAAGATTCCTTGCAGGAACCCTCATGGCGACCACGGCTTTCGCAGGATCAGCGGCCACTTTCGTAGGCGACCGCGACGACTTCCGCGACGAAACCATCTACTTCGCCATGACGACCCGCTTCTATGACGGTGACCCCGCAAACAACGTCTGCGGCTGGGACCATCAGAACGTACAGATCGCCCACAACGATCCCGACTGGCGTGGCGACTTCAAAGGCCTTATCGATAAACTCGACTACATCAAGGCTCTCGGCTTCACTGCCATCTGGATCACTCCTATCGTACAGAACGCTTCCGGCACCGACTTCCACGGCTATCACGCCATGGATATGAGCAAAGTCGACCTCCGCTATGAATCCCGCAAATCCTGGGGTTCGTCGGAAGACGTCACTTTCCAGAGCCTCATCGACGCTGCTCACGCCAAAGGAATGAAGATTGTGCTTGACATCGTGCTCAATCACACCGGCAACTTCGGCGAAGTCAACCTCAACCCCCTCTTCACTCGCTCCGAGGATATCCGCAACCAGGCAGACGTAGCAGCTTCGCTGACACCCAACTACGACCGTCTCCCCTCCAACTACAACGACCTCGACGGCAAGGCGCAGTATGAAGCTCGCTTCAAATATTTCAAGCAGCCCCAATACGATACACACAACTACTACCACCACTACGGCACAGGCTGGAACTGGGACCTTCCCAACCGCTGGTGGGGACAGATCGCAGGCGACTGCGTCGACCTCAACACTGAAAACAACACTGTGGCCGACTACCTCGTGGAATGCTACGGCAAGTTTATCGAAATGGGCGTCGACGGCTTCCGTATCGACACTACAGGCCATATCTCCCGCCTGACTTTCAACAAGCAGTTTATCCCCCGCTTCATCGAACTCGGCGAGAAATACAAGAGCAAACGTCTCAACGGCTGCCCCTTCTACATGTTCGGTGAGTGCTGCGCACGCTTCGGCGGAGTGATCTATCGCGACCAGCACAACCTTTCGAGCCACTACTACACTTGGAAATCGCCCCAGAGCCTCCTCGACGCCTACGACGGCAGCCAGGCTTTCTGGGATTCGCAGGTGCTCCCCGAGGGCCACGACAGCCCCGTCGGCCCGATGGCGCTCTGCGAGCAGGAGACAGCTTTCGACAAGAACTCCGACAACGTATTCATGAAGAATGGCGCTTGGCATGAGCCCGACTATTCCGAGGCTTCCGGCTACAATGTCATCGACTTCCCGATGCACTATAACTTCAATAGCGCCGAAGCTGCCGTGAATATCGCCAAAGAGGGCGACCATTACTACAACGACGCATCCTACAACGTCGTATACGTTGACTCTCACGACTACTGCCCCGGCCCGAACGACCTCACTCGCTTCAACGGCGGCACAGCACAGTGGGCAGAGAACCTCGCGCTGATGTTCACTTTCCGCGGCATCCCCTGTATCTATTACGGTTCGGAGGTTGAATTCCAGAAGGGCGCTAAAGTTGACGCCGGTGGCACCGACATGCCCGTCGGCCAGTCAGGCCGCGCTTACTTCGGCCATTATATCGAGGGTTCTGTCAACGCTTCCGACTTTGGTGAGTTCACCGCCACAGGCAATGCGGCCAAGACCCTCAACGCCGACCTCGCTCAGCACATCATCCGCCTTAACAAAATCCGTGCCGCTGTGCCCGCGCTCCGCAAAGGCCAGTACACTTTCGACGGCTGCTCCGCAAAGGGTGGCTTCGCATTCAAACGCGCTTATAAAGACAGCTACGCTCTCGTAGCCATCAACGGCGGCGCTACATTCAGCAACGTGCCCGCCGGCACTTACACCGACCTCGTCACAGGCCAGACCTATCAGGGTGGCGGCTCAATCACTGTCAGCGCTCCCAACACTAAGGGTCAGCTCCGTGTGCTCGTAAAAGACTGGACAGGCGGCAAAGTCGGCACCGACGGCCAGTTCATCTACGCTTCCAGCCCCGTCGCTCACGGTGGCAGCGTATCCTTCTCCGATCCCGGTGCTTCGCAGTATTATACTGCTGACGATGCAATCGGCAATCCGAGCGTAAACTTCTCTCCCGCCGGCGGCTCGTTCAAGACCGAAACTCTCACTGTCACCGCAACTCTCGGCGAAAACGCAGCCAGCGGATGGTATAAGGTCGGCGACAACGCTCAGGTCAACCTCACAGCCGCAGGTCAGGAAAAAACCTTCACTGTAGGCGATGGCATGGGCTATGGCGACAGCGTCACTGTCACTTGGGGTGCCAAAAACTCCGAGGGCACTGAATTCACAGGCAAAGCGACCTACAAGAAAGTCGATCCGAACGCAGCCATCACTGTATATGTCACTTCCTCCAGCGCTCCTTATGTCTATGCATGGGGTGAAGAAGGTGGTGAAACTGTCGAGCTCAACGGAGCATGGCCCGGCAAGCAGCTCTCAGAGTCTACTGAAATCGACGGCAAGACATACTACTATGTAAGCTTCGACAGCGTTGACAGCGTCAACGTAATCTTCAGCAACGGCAGCCAGCAGACCGGCGACATCACCGGCATCACCGGCGATACTTACTACTCCTACAATGGCGACAGCTACGAAGTGGTCGACGTGGTCGCTACTCCCCAGCCCTCTGTGACACTCTCGCCCAACGGCGGTCGTTTCACCGACACTCTGACAGTCAACATCTCTTCGCGCAACGCAACTTCCGCTTGGTATAAGATCGGCAACGGCGCTCAGAAATACTTCACCGGCTCCGACTCCTTCACCCTCGGCGGCGACATGGCCGACGGCGAAAGCGTCACTGTCACTTGGAGCGCAACTGACGGCACTACTACCAAGACCGGCTCCGCAACCTACACCAAGGCTGCAGCCCGCACAGGATATGTGGCTTACTTCAACAACTCTCAGAACTGGGGTAGCGTATACGCCTACACTTGGTCAGGCAACGATCAGCAGCTCGGCAAATGGCCCGGCACTAAGCTGACCGAGACCGAAGAGATCAACGGCAAGCTCTACTATGTGGTTGAACTCGACGAACAGCCCGAGAATATCATCTTCAACAACGGCAGCGGCTCTCAGACAGGCGACTTCCCCTTCGTCAACAACGCTCTCTACAACGCTAACGGTCAGGAAGGCGTATGGTCGTCGGTTGTTGAAATGCCTGGGTATGAAGATGCAGAGCCCGAGTTCTACACTCTCCAGGGTGTACGCGTCTTCGATCCCGCTCCCGGCATCTACATCATGCGTCGCGGCACCAAGGCCACTAAGGTCGTGATCCGTTGATCCTTGATTGACTAACTCCAACCCCGCTATAAAAAGAGCGCGTCTTCGATTGAAGACGCGCTCTTTTCCTTTATAATAACTCTCGGGAATCTCGGGAATATTGGGGATCTTGAGGATCTCGGGAATCCCGGGGATCTTGGGAATCCCGGGGATCTTAGCTCTATTGAAGCTCTTTATCTTTCTCGGTTGAAGACTCGCTCGCCGGCCACGTAGGTGGCCCGAATCATGCGGTCGGAGCCGAGTGTCGTCAACACGAAAAGGCGCTGGAAAATATCCTCGCAAAACTGCATGCGCCATGCCGTGAACTCATCGGGTGCAAGATCGATGACGGCTATGTCGGCCTCCATCCCCGGCTCCAGACTGCCGATGCGATCGGCAAGACGCAATGTCTCGGCGCCTCCGCGGGTGGCAAGAAAGAGGCTCCGCACGGCATCGAGATTGCGGCCCTGAAGCATCGCCACCTTATACGCTTCGCCGAGCTGCCGGAGCACGGAGAAATTCGTGCCCCCTCCGACGTCGGTAGCCATCCCGACATTCAGAGGTCTGTCGGCCTGCTTGGCCTCCCAATAGCGGAATTCGCCGTCGCCAAGGAATAGATTCGACGACGGACAGTGCGCCACGCCACATCCGAAATCATGCAGCATCCGCCATTCCTCCTCTTCGACAACGCAGCAATGCGCCATCACCGACCGCTTGCCGAGAAGTCCATAGCGGCGATAGACATCGGTATAGGTGCGACACTCCGGAAAGAGCTCCTTCACCCACTCGATCTCCCCCTCGGCCTCGTCGAGATGAGTATGGAGATATACCCCCTCGCCGACATGGGCGCCATAGAGCCGACCGGCCAGCTCAAGCTGACGCGGGGTCGAGGTCGGTGCGAATCGCGGTATGACGGCGTAAAGCTGACGTCCCCGGCCATGCCACTTCTTCATCAGCGACTCCGCCAACTCCACCGACTCCTCGGCGCTCGCATCGCGCAGCGAAGGGGGCAGATTGCGATCCTGGAGCACTTTGCCGCAGATCATCCGCGTGTTATAGCGCTCCGACTCCTCGAAGAAGGCATCGACCGATTCGGCGAAGGTCGTGGCAAACACATTTGCAGTCGTTGTGCCCTGGCTGAGAACGGCGCCAAACCACTGTCGCGCAGCGGCCGCCGCGAAATCCTTCGAGCGGAACTTCGACTCGGTGGGGAATGTATAGCGCTCGAGCCATTCCAGAAGTGTGTCGCCACACGATGCGATCATCGGCGACTGCACATAATGGGCATGGCAATCAATCAGCCCGGGAATGATCAGCGCGTCGTCATAGCGTGTGATATTCGTCAACCCCGGATAGCGCGGAGCCAACTCGGCATAATTGCCGATATCGAGTATCCGGCCCTCCGACATGACGATCAGAGCGTCCTCGATCAGAGTGTAGCACTTATCCTGAGGATTCAAAAACGGATCGGCTGTGAAAGAGAGCGACATGCCGCGGATCGCCTTCAGGCTCGCGGAGTCAGGCGGTATGATATTATTCTTCATGACAGGCCAAAATTATGATGTTATGCGACCAAATGTTTATGCGATTTGCCAAGGGGCAAAAATTATAACGCGCCGAAAAGAAAAATAGTTTGGCATCAATCGGGAAATATCAAAAAAAATTGCTAACTTTGTGGAATCCCAACCTATACGCACCGGACTTGCCTGTCTACGGTGGCCGACATAGATATTTGAAGCTCTCCGCTACATTCTATATTCCGACAAAATTATGCCAACAATTGATATTGCAACCCTTGCAGACGCCGATATTGTAGAGGCGCTCATGCGTCGTGATCCTTATGTGACGAAGCACTACCTCTTCAAGAAATGCTATCCGCTCTTCAAATCGATCTACGACCGATATTATACCGACTGCTCAAGCTGCTTTGAATTTATCAATGAGATCTATCTCTTCATCATGGTGCCCGGCAAATCTACCGGCGAGTCAAAACTCGGCCAATTCGCCGGCCGCTGTTCGCTGACGATGTGGCTCAAGATCGTGGCCCAGAATTATTGCCGGCAGCTTTTCGCGAAAAAAGGTGAGTTTTTTGAAGAATCTTTGACTGACGGTGATAGAAATCTCCCTGTCGACCTCTCTTTAGAAGAAAGTATGTTGGATCTCGACCGTCGGGATCTCAACCGAATCCTCGAAAATATGCCCAACGAGCGCTATCGGCGCTTGATTGAGTATCGCTATGTCGAGGAAAAATCAAATGAAGAGACAGCCTTGCTGCTCGGAATGACCATGGCGAACTACTATAATAAGCATAAGCTCGCCAAAGCTCAATTCTCCGAGCAGCTCAGAAAGGAGGGACTTATATGAAAAATTACGAAGAACGTTTTGAAAGCCTGGAAGAACTCCCTATCACAGAGGAGATGCTGGGCGCATATCTTGAAGGAACGCTTGATGAGTCGGAGCAGATGTATGTGTCGGAATATATAGATTCCGATGAAGATCTGATGGGGCTTTCGGCCGAAGTGCAGTCATATTCCGATTATTCGGCCGAAGTTTTCCCGGAGGAAGATTTCCTATTGCTCGACGAGTCGGCGATTGTCGATTTCGACGGCAGTTATTATGGCGGCCACGACGATGGCTATGCCTCGCATGATACATATGGGATGGCTGACGGAGGATATGCATCCTTCGGCGAGCATTATTACGACGACCGTCAGTCGGCCGCTTTAGCCTCGGGATATGGTGGCGGCGATCCTTCCCATCATGATTCTGAAATGTATTACGATCCGACTCATATGGCATCCGATGAGATGACATCCGACCATTATCACGGGGATCATGACTCCGACCACACATCGGAGGATATCGACGACAATTCGGCTTACGATTCCTATTACGACGAGTCGGGAGTGATCTGAGCCGGGCGGAAGGGCAATCCCCCCTTTCAGTCGCGCCGCGAGAGATCGATGATGCGTGTCGCGAGCGGCGCAAGCCCCGTCAGCTCATGGCTGACAAGCAGGATGGTATGGGTAGGCGCCAATTGGCCGAGAATCTCATATAGCCGGGCCTCAAATGTCTTGTCGACATACGAAAGAGGCTCGTCGAGCACAAGCAGCTCCGGAGCGCCGGCCAATGCCCGGGCCAAAAGAGTTCGTTGCAGCTGGCCCCCCGAAAGGGTGCCTACAGTGCGGTCGAGCAGGTCGCCGATGCCGCATAGTTGAATTACGCGGTCAACATTTTCGCGAGCCTCGCGGTCGAGCCGCTGAAGCCAGCCGCGGCGCGCCCCCGATTCCACCGCTTCGCGCACAGTGATCGGGAATCTCGTATCAATATTGTTTTTTTGAGGAAGATAGCCGATCGGGAGGCGCTTGGTGGCTTTCCCCTCGGCATTGAAATAAGTCACACATCCCAGCGTCGGCCGCAGAAGGCGCAGCAACACCCTGAGCAGGGTCGTCTTTCCCGAGCCGTTCGGCCCGTTGAGAATGACAAACTCTCCCCTTTGCAGCGTGAAATTAAAATCCCGCAGCGGCCATTTGCCGTCAAACTCGACGCCGATATTTTCCAAGCGAATCATTTCCATTTGAATGCAAAAATAATAAAAATCCCTCGAAAAAGACCTTTGAGTGAATGAAACTTAAAACTAAACATACTCTAACAAAAAATAGCGAAATTTACCGAAATTCATATTTTTTAATTATCTTTGTGCAAGATCTTAAGGTTTATCAAGGTAGACTGTAATTTTGTAAACTTTGGTGTTGAAACGGTTTTTCTGTGTAAAGTCAATGCTTGCATATTGCCATAACGCAGCTACGGCCCGATTGACGCCGTCCCGGATGCACGTAAATCCGCAATTAGCGGTAGGGATGCATTATTGTTCCGATCTCGCCGGAAGGCGCCCGGGCATCGGGAATATCCACTCGTTAACGTGACGCAAATGAAAGCAACAACAACTACAACGACTTCTCATATCGCCCGGGCGGCAGCCTGCGGGCTCTATCGACCCGATGCGGAGCATGACGCATGCGGAGTCGGACTTGTGGTCAAAATCGACGGCAGCAAGCATCATTCGATCGTCGACCGCGGACTGCAGGTGCTCGAAAATATGGCTCACCGAGGCGCGGAAGGCGCCGACAACAAGACCGGCGACGGCGCCGGAATCACGGTGCAGATCCCACACGAATATATTCTGCTCAATGGCATTCCTGTGCCTGAAAAAGGGCGCTATGGAGTGGGGATGGTGTTTCTCCCCCGCGAAGAATCCGATCGCGCCCGATTCGAGGCCATTCTCGAGGAGGAGATCCGCCGCGCCGGGCTCTTTCTGATGCATACCCGTGAAGTGCCCGTCGACCGCAGCGTCCTCGGCCACGACGCGGCCGAATGCGAGCCGCTGATCCGACAGTATTTCATCGTCGGATGCGACGACCGCGAGCGGCTCGAACGTCAACTCTATCTGATCCGCCGGCGCACCGAACAGCGTGTGCTTGCAGCCGATGATATCACCGATCGCGACAGCTGCTATATCGTCAGCCTCTCCACGCGCACACTGACCTACAAAGGGATGCTCTCCTCGCTGCAGCTCCGCCAATATTTCAAAGATCTGCAGAGCCCCTACTTCACGAGCGCGATAGCCCTCGTCCACTCCCGCTTCTCCACCAACACCTTCCCGCAGTGGCGGCTTGCCCAGCCTTTCCGCCTGATAGGCCACAACGGCGAAATCAACACAATCCGGGGCAACCGCTTCTGGATGTCGACTCGCGAGGCTGTGATCAATCCCGGCGGAGGCGACCCGGTGCTTGAGATCGGAGAGGTCATCCAGCCCGGGATGAGCGACAGCGCGTCGTTTGATAACGTATTGGAATTCTTCGTGCGTTCCGGCATGTCGCTCCCCCATGCGCTCGCAATGCTTGTGCCCGAAAGTATCAATGATCAGAATCCACTCTCGCGCAAACTGCGTTGCTTCTATGAATATCATTCCATCTTCATGGCCCCGTGGGATGGCCCGGCGGCGATCATCTTCACCGACGGCCGCTATGCCGGCGGCATGCTCGACCGCAACGGGCTGCGCCCGGCCCGCATGGCTGTGACCCACTCGGGGGAGATGATCATCGCATCCGAGTCGGGAGTGCTCCCCCTTGAGCCGGAATCGATCAAACACCGCGCACGACTCAAACCGGGCAAAATCATCATGGCCGACACCGAGACCGGCGAAATCCTGATCGACCGCGACATAAAGCGCGCATTGGCCGAAGAACACCCCTATGCAGAATGGATCAACGAAAACCGCATTGTGCTCCGCGACATAAAGAGCGGACGGCGTGTGACCCACGAGGTGGAGGACGCGGCCCGGCTTCTCCGCGCTTTCGGCTATACGCGTGAGGATATCGATATGATTATCACTCCGATGGCCACATCGTCGGCCGAGCCGGTCGTGTCGATGGGCGACGATACGCCCCCGGCGGTGCTCTCCGAGCGCCCGGCGCGATTCTTCAACTACTTCCGTCAGCAATTCGCGCAGGTCACCAATCCGCCGATCGATCCTATCCGCGAAGAGCTGGTCATGTCGCTGACAAGCTATGTCGGGGCAGTGCGCAAGAATATACTCGCCCCTTCGGCCGAACTCTGCAATGTGGTCAGAATGGAGTCGCCGATCGTCAGCGATTCCGAGCTCGACATATTGCGCCATCTCCAATACAAGGGATTCAACACGATCACACTCCCGATGACATTCGAGGCCGCGGGGGGAGAGAATGCGTTCGAGCGCGCTCTCGACAATCTCTGTCGCGAGGCGGAGGACGCCGTCGACAATGGCTATAACTATATGGTGCTTTCCGACCGCGGTGTGTCGGCGAAGATGGCGCCGATCCCCTCGCTTCTTGCTCTCTCGGCCGTGCACAATCATCTTGTGGCGCGTCGCAAGCGCTCGCAGATCGCGATTATCGTGGAAAGCGCGGAGATATGCGAGGTGATGCACGTCGCCCTGCTGATGGGCTATGGCGCGAGCGCCGTATGTCCATATATGGTGTTTGCGATTCTGAAGGATATGGTGGGGCGTGGAAAGTTGCAGCTCGACTATGAGGGTGCGGAAAGCCACTATATCAAGGCAGTCAACAAAGGGATGCTCAAGATTATGTCGAAAATGGGCATATCGACGATCCGCAGTTATCGGGGATGCGCTTTGTTTGAGCCGCTCGGTGTCAGCGAGCGGCTGCTCGAACGGTATATGGGTGGCGGTGTGTCGGCCATAGGGGGCATAGATATCGCCGATGTGGCGCGAGAGACACTCAGCCGTCATTCGGAGGCCTTCGCCCAAGACGCTCCCGCCGAAGGCGGTATCACCGACGGTCTTCCCGATGCCGGCGAATACCGATTCCGGCGCGACGGCGAGCGTCATGCCTGGAATCCGAAAGTGGTCAAATTATTGCGTGAAGCCGCGGTCAGCGGCGATTACGCCCGCTTCCTCGATTTTGTGAAAGAGGTGGAGGAAAAGGAATCGCCCGGCTCTCTGCGCGATATGATGGGCGTCAGCTCTGATCGCGAGCCGATATCTATCGATGAGGTTGAGTCGGAGGAGGATATCATGCGGCGTTTCTGCACTGAAGGTATGTCGTTTGGCGCGATAAGCAAGGAGGCTCATGAGGCTCTTGCGATAGCAATGAATAGCATCGGAGCGATGAGCAACTGCGGCGAGGGGGGCGAGGATCCGTCGCGCAATGCCGTTCGTCCCGACGGCTCGTGGGCACGCAGCTCGGTGCGTCAGGTTGCTTCGGGTCGCTTTGGAGTCGATGCGGAGTATCTTGTCAACGCCGATGAGCTCCAGATCAAGGTGGCTCAGGGCGCGAAGCCTGGCGAGGGGGGACAGCTCCCCGGATTCAAGGTCGACGAGGTCATAGCGCGCACACGCCGCTCTCTGCCCGGTATCACGCTGATCTCGCCGCCCCCCCACCACGATATTTATTCAATCGAGGATCTCGCTCAGTTGATATTCGATCTGAAAAATATCAATCCCGAGGCGAAGATAAGTGTGAAACTTGTGGCTGAAAGCGGCGTCGGCACAATCGCCGCCGGCGTGGCCAAGGCCAAGGCCGACAAGATTCTGATCAGTGGCGCGGATGGGGGCACGGGCGCCAGTCCGGCAAGCTCGATGAAGCATGCCGGCGTGCCGGCCGATATCGGATTGGCTGAAATACAGCAGACGCTCGTTGTCAATCGTCTGCGGGGCAATCTGCGCCTGCAGGTCGACGGCGGCATGAAGTCGCCTCATGATGTGATTGTGACGGCGCTTCTTGGTGCGGAGGAGTTTGGATTCGGCACAGCGGCGCTGATCGTGCTCGGATGCTGCATGATCCGTCAGTGTCATTCAAATACGTGTGCGAAGGGAGTGGCTACGCAGGATCCGGCGTTGCGTGCTCGTTTTGCCGGTCGCCCGGAGTGGGTGGTCAATTATTTCCGTTTCATGGCGCGTGGAGTGCGCGAGCGACTTGCGGCTATGGGCTATCGAAGCATCGATGAGATCACCGGTCGGGCCGACCTTCTGCTGACACGGCCGCAGGCTCCGGGCTCGAAGGCTTCAAAGGTTGATCTTTCCCGACTTTTCCATGTGCCGGCGGTCGACACACCGCTTCATTGCGTCGGCAGCCAGGATCATCATATATCCGATGTCAAAGACCGTGCGCTGATCAGTCTGGCATCGGGCGCTCTGCGCCGCGGCCAGCCGCTGACGCTCGGCATGCCGATAGTCAACACCGACCGCAGCGTCGGCACAATGCTTTCGGGCTATATCACCCGCGAATTCGGCGCCGATGCGTTGCCCGACGATTCCTTGCGGCTCGACTTCACCGGCTCGGCCGGACAAAGCTTCGCCGCATTCCTTTGCAAGGGGGTGACGCTCCGGCTTGAAGGGGATGCCAACGATTATGTCGGCAAAGGCCTCAGCGGAGGGCGCGTGATACTCGTGCCGCCGCGCGATTCGGGCTTCCCTCCCGAGAAGAATACGATCGCGGGCAATACGCTTCTCTATGGCGCCACTGCGGGCGAGCTTTATGCCAACGGCCGTGTCGGCGAGCGCTTCGCAGTGCGCAACAGCGGCGCGACGGCTGTCGTGGAGGGTGTCGGCGACCATGGGTGTGAATATATGACCGGCGGCCGGGTGGTGGTGCTTGGCAAGATCGGCCGCAATTTCGCGGCCGGCATGAGCGGTGGCATCGCCTACATATGGAATGTGCAGGGCGACATGGATTTCTATGTCAATATGGATCTTGTGGAGATAACCCTTCTTTCCGACGAATCGGAATTCGCCGAACTGAGGGATCTTATCGAGCGCCATCGCCGTCACACCGGCAGTCCGCTCGCCGCGCATATCCTCGACGATTGGGATGTGCAATCGCGCCGATTCCTGAAAGTGACCCCTGTGGAATACAAGCGGGTCATGGAAAAGGCGAAGCTATCCGCCCCCACATTGAGTCATTGAGCGACGCGACGCGTCAATTTATCGACCTATAGATAGAGAAAAATCCGGCTGCATTCGAGGCTACGACGGCTTCCGATGCAGCCGGATTAGCATCTGCAAGCCGGCTGATGACGTCGGCCGCGTCAATGCCCGATTCGTCGGTCTCGGCAAAGAGCCGATCGGCCGGTGTGGCCGCGACGCTGTCGGCATTGAAAAGCGGGCCGTAGCTGACATCGATTCCGGCAGCGAGCAGCATCGCCAATATCGAGGGCTTTCCCCGGAATCCGTGGATCAGCCATCGTTGCGCGGGCTTCATCTCGCGCCGCAGACCGATGATTATGTCGAGGGCCTTCACGCAATGGATTATCATCGGCATCGAGAGTTCTTCGCTCAGCTTGATATGGGCTCGGAAAGCGAGCATCTGGGCGAAGAGCGGGGCGCAGTCTTTGCGGGCCAGGTCGATCCCTGTCTCGCCGACTGCCACTACATCGGGGCGCGACAATTCCTCGCGCAACCGCGCTGTGTCGGCGATGGAAATTCCGGCGGGAGTGACATCCCATGGATGTATGCCGAGAGAATACAACTGCTCCGGGAAAGCATCCTGCGAAGGGAGCTCGTCGGGAGTACAAGAAATGACAGCGCCCGGTCGGGGCGCCGGAAGATGGGTGTGAACGTCAAGGATTGTCATGATCGATTGTCGGATGGGGGGTTAAAACGGTCGCGGTCGCGGCGCGTCTTCTTTTCAATAGAACGCTGAAGAGCGGCGTTGAGATCGACCCCGCATTGATTGGCAAGGCAGATCGTCACCCACAGCACATCGGCGAGCTCCTCATCGAGCCCTTTGCGCAGATCCCCCTCTTTGGCCACTTGCTCGCCATATGTCCGCGCGATGACGCGCGCGAGCTCGCCGACTTCTTCGGTCAGCAGAGCCATGTTTGTCAGTTGCGAGAAATATCCTCCGCCGATGTCGCGGATCCACACATCGACCATTGATTGAGCTTCTTTGATATCCATTGGTGTAAAAAATTTTTTATAAAATTACTGAATCGTACCGGTTCTTGAAAATTTTATCGGGGCGGATGGGGGGGATGACGAAAAAAAATGTTAATTTTGTCAGAACTACACGATTATTCTCCGAATAACCAAACTTACCCCAATGAATCAATCCACATTATCCGGCACAGCGCGCCCCTATCGCCCGACCGACACCATGCGCTCCCTTATAATCGACAATAATCTCCTGCTCATGGTGATGAGTCGCTTCGGCTTGCCCCTCGGATTCGGCGACAAGCGGGTCGAGGATCTCTGCCGGGAGAATGATGTGGATTGCCCGACATTCCTTGCGGTCTGCAATTTTATCTCCGGTCGTGATTTCAGCGGATATGTAGTGGATCTGCATTCGCTGATGGGCTATCTGCGTCGCGCTCATTCTTATTTCCTTGAGTTTCTCCTCCCGACGATACGCCGCAAACTGATAGAATCGATCAACTGTTCGGACTCTTCGGATGTGCCCTTCCTGCTGATGAGGATGTATGACGATTATGTCGGGGAAGTGGAGCGCCATATGGGGCATGAGAACACAACGATTTTCGAATATGTGGAGGCTCTCCGCGCGGGGCGACTGACGCCCGGATTCAGCATCAGGGAATATGAAGAGGGACACACCGGAATAGTCGAAAAACTCAACGACCTGAAGGATATCTTCATCTACCACTATAATCAGAAAGACAACGACCTGCTCAATTCGGCACTGTTCGACATCATCAATTGCGAACATGATCTGATCAGCCATTGTCAGGTGGAGGACACGCTGTTTGTGCCGGCCGTGAAGCGGCTCGAGCAGAAAGTGGCCAGCGAGCCTACAGTCGCGGAGCCGTCGGTTGTCGCGCCGACCGAGGTGGCCGATGCCGATCCCGCCACTCTTTCCGACCGCGAGAAGGATATCATCCGCTGTGTGGCCCGTGGATTGTCAAACAAAGAGATCGCCGATGATCTCAAGCTGTCGTTTCACACAGTGACCACCTATCGGCGCAACATCACCGCCAAGCTGGGCATCCATTCCGCCGCCGGCTTGACCATATTCGCGATAATTCATCATCTTATCGATATCGACGGCGTCAGTCTGTCGAGCCCTTCATAAGAAAACAAGTCGCTCAAACGTTGTATAATAAACGGCCTGCGGCACACGTGGCGGATGCGCCGGGGTGGATTCGCTACATTTGATTGCTGATTGCCGGCGATTGCCGGGCGTCACTCGTGGCAGATAAGCCGCAGCGGGCACTACATTTTTTTATCACAAATTCGACAGATTATGAAAATCAACAGAATTCTGCTCCTTGTCGCCGGAGCCTCAATGATGCTCGGCAGCTGCGTAAGCAATAAGAAATATGCCGAATTGCGCGACAATTATATTGCGGCCAAGACCGATCTCAATGAGTGTAACACCACCTCGCGCACTCTTGAAGTGCAGTTGGAGAATGCTCAGAAGTCCAACGACGAGCTTCGCGCCGGCCTCGCATCGCTGAAGGCCACTCTCGACAAGTCGATGGAGACGACTGCGCAGTCGGGAGCGAATATCTCGAAGCTTGTGGATGAGATCAACGCTTCCAATAAGTATATCAAGCAGCTTGTCGACGCCAAGTCGAAGTCGGATTCGCTCAATATCGCGCTGACCAACAAGCTGACGCGTTCGCTTTCCACCGACGAGCTGAAGGATGTCGACGTGAAGGTGCTCAAGGGCGTTGTCTATATCTCGCTTGCCGACAATATGCTTTTCAAGTCGGGTTCGTATGAGATTTCCGATCGCGCGATGGAGACTCTTTCGAAGATCGCCAAGATCATCAAGGATTATAACGATTATGATGTGCTCGTCGAGGGCAACACCGACAATGTGCCCATTTCGCGCACCAACATCCGCAACAACTGGGATCTTTCGGCGCTGCGCGCTTCGTCGGTGGTGCAGTGTCTGCAGAATGACTTCGGCATCAATCCCTCGCGCCTTTCCGCAGCCGGACGCGGCGAGTATAACCCCGTGGCCGACAACGACACCGAGACCGGCCGGAGCCGAAACCGCCGCACGGAAATTATCATCACTCCGAAGCTCGACCAGTTTCTTGATCTGATCGACCAGGCTCCGGAAGAGGCAACAACGAATCAGTAAATATTCGGGCGCCGATAAGGGCGTCCGGCCGAATGCCGTCTCCGCTCCGCGGGGACGGCATCTCTGCGGATTTGGGGAGCCGGGAGGAAGGATTGTATTGCAGGTAGAAAAGAAAAAAAGATAAGGTAGTTTAAAAATTGAAATGGAGGATACGCTTTCGTTCATCCTGGAAGTGATCGGCACAGTGGCGTGCGCGATAAGCGGCATACGTCTGGCCGCTACAAAGAAGTTCGATTGGTTCGGAGCCTATACCGTCGGCCTTGTGACGGCGATCGGCGGCGGCACGCTGCGCGATATTTTGCTTGATATACCGGTGTTCTGGATGCAGAGCTGGTGGTATCTGGCTGTGACAGGATTGTCGTTGCTGGCTGTGCTGGTGTTCAGAAATCTGCTGGTCAGCAAGGATAAGATGCTTTTTATATTCGACAGCATCGGATTGGCGATGTTCTGTGTGATCGGCATCAATAAGACGCTGGCTATCGATTATCCGATGTGGGTGGCGTTGGTGATGGGCATCATCACGGGCGCTTTCGGCGGTGTGTTGCGCGATATCTTGATCAATGAAGTGCCGCTGGTGTTTCGCAAGGATATTTACGCTACGGCCTGCATCGCCGGGGGCTTTGTCTATTGGATCATCAATGAGCTCTGGCACGCGCCGATGTTGAGCCAGGTGGCTTGCGCGGCTACGATAATCATCATCCGCTTTTGCGCGTTGCGTTTCAATCTTTCGTTGCCTGTGCTCGACCGTACGGATCCTGCCGATGAAGATGTTGCACCGCGGAAGACTCGCGACTGATTCGCGGAACCACCACGATCCAATCGATCCAATTCCGCGCTAAGCGCGGAATTGCGGGTCCTCAAAGCCCGACGATGTTTTCGACGGGAACGGGCGGTGTCGCTCCGGGGGGAAGCATGGCGTTGATCATCACGACGGCGGATATGCCCGCGGAATTGCCCGGACGGAGCATTTCGGGGGTGATATCGGCCTCTTCCACGACTCCGGAGTTGAGCAGCCACTGGCGCATGACGCCGCGTAGCAACGGCCGGCGCGGAGTCAGCCACCTACCTTCGGCGCCGATACATATGATATTTGAATAAGTTGTGTCGCTGACAAGACCTTGATTGACAATCAGGATCTCGTCGGCGTCACCTTTTTTTTGCGCGAGCGAATCGAGCGCGCTGCGGTCGGCATATTTGAGATGATAGTCGATGTCATTGGCCTCTGTGAATCGGAGTGAGCGCACCGTGCGGGGCGTGTAGGGATGGAATTCCATCGTGTAGGAGTCGGCGTCATAGAGTATGCGGCATTTGGCCGTCGCCGCGCGCAGCGATTCCGGTATGAGGGCCGGATCGAAGTCGGGAGTCGGAGCGGCACACCCATAGAGTTCCATCGTCGAGCGGTGCATGCGTTCAAGATGGAGATCGGTGTTGCAGAATTCGCCTGCGACTATTCGGATTGTTTCAAGGAGCATAGGGAGGACTTGGTAATAGATCGGGAATCGGAAGTGATTGTCGGATATTTTGAGAGAGATAGTCAGAGTGAGAGATATATTTTTGCGAGGAGTTCGTCATATTCTTCCGATTCGCGACTGTTGACGGTGATGCCGCCGCCGCTATGGAAGTAGATTCGTCCCGAAGGGTGGCGCTGAAGGCAGCGGATCATGACTGCAGTCTGCATCCGTAGGCCGTCGAAGTATCCGAATACACCGGTATACCATCCGCGGGGCGCAGTCTCGGCGCGGCGGATAAGGTCGACGGTGGCCGGTTTCGGTGCGCCGCTGATGCTTCCCGCCGGAAGGAGCGGGAGAAGTATGTCGCCGAAGCGTCGGCATTGCTCCTCGGGGAGGAGTCCGCTTATCTCGGAGCTTGTCTGGAGTATGCGGCCGTTGGCGGTAGCGATCTCTTCGACATATCGGAATCGGTCGACTTTGACATCAGTGGCGACGGAGTTGAGGTCGTTGCGCATGAGGTCGACAATCGTGTGGTGTTCGCATAGCTCTTTGTAGTCGTCGAGGAGTCGGCGTCGGGCATCGGGGAGAGTGGCGTCGGCGGTTCCTTTCATGGGATAGGTTGAAATCCGTCGGCCGTCGATTCTGACGAACGGCTCGGGAGAGAAACAGACGAATTCTTCACCGATTGCAAGACGATAAGGGGCTCGCGAACGGATGCAGATCTCGCGGAATGTGAGGTCGCATTCCACTTCAGTGGGGGCGGTCAGATTGGCCAGGAATGAATCGCCGCGATGCAGACCTGCCGATATGGTGGCGAACATGTTGCGGTAGGCGTCACGTGTCGGCGGCGCGATGACGCGCAGAGCGTCGCGGTCGGTCGATCCGGCACGCTCCGGCCCGGGGGATGCGTCGATATTGCCCGCATTGCCGATCTGCCAAAGGATTTCGGATTGCGAGGCGGGCTCTGCGACTGCGAATCCGCGCGACATGTCGTAGGAAATGCCCCATAGAAATGGCTTGCGCGCCTCTCCGAGCCGGTTGAGAGTGTCGCGCAGGGTTGAGCTGTCGATAAATTCCATAGTGCGAATTTAGCCATCAATTATGAAAAATCGGTCATGACCGGCCAAAAATATGCGTAATCCATCCGAATCTTGGCGAAACAGCCTTCTATCTGCGCCCGATTATGGAAGATTCTTTATAATTTTGCGTTTCAAAAAGAATCCGATGGAAATATTGATAATCGACAACTATGATTCGTTTGTCTACAACATTGTTGGATTGATGCGTGATGTCGCCGGGCGCCCGGGGATGGAGTCGCTGGCGTGGCGTGTCGTGCGTAATGATGTTGCGACAGATGCGGATGTGGAGTCGTGTGAAGCAATCGTCTTATCGCCGGGTCCCGGGCTCCCTTCGGAGGCGGGAAGGATGATGGAGCTGCTCGGTCGCTATGCCGGGAAGCGTCCGATATTCGGCGTTTGTCTCGGATTTCAGGCGATAGCGTGCCATTTCGGGGCGACGCTCAGAAATCTTCCTATGCCGCGTCATGGCCATAGGTCGGAGTTGCGGGCGATCGACGAGAAGGATCCGATTGTAGGGATGCTCGCCGCCGACGCGCCGGTAGTGGGTCGTTATCATTCGTGGGTTGTCGATCGCGGCAGTCTGCCCGAGTGTCTTGTCGCGACGTCGGAAGATGAGGATGGGAATATCATGTCGTTGCGTCATGTGGAGTTGCCGATCTTCGGCACACAGTTTCATCCGGAAAGCATGATCTCGGATTGCGGCCTTCGGATAATGGAGAATTTCCTGCGGCTGTCTCTCTGAAGTCGCGCCGTCAGGGGAGGCTTACCACTTGGATTTGACGTCGTTGAGATCGACGAGGTGGTTGATGATGGCGAATATGATTAGGCCGGCCGATGTGTGGATGCCGAGTTTGGCACTGATGTTGCGGCGGTGGGTGGCGACGGTGTGCACCGAAATGCAGAGTTCGTCGGCGATCTCTTTGTTGGCTTTGCCATATGCCACGGCGCGGATAATGTCTTTTTCGCGTTCGCTCAATAGATCGAGTTGATTGTCGGAGGCGGCGCTGTCGTCGGCATTCCCCTGCGAGTTGTTGTCGTGCTTCTCGCGCAGACTGTTTTCGAGCATCTCCACAGCCGGGATAAACAGTCGGCTTTCGACGTTGAAGTGGGATATCAGATCGCGTTCGCAGTTGATGATGTCGAAGAGCACGGTGCTGAGTCTGTAGGTGTCTTTCTGCTTGTAGTGGTAGATGAAAATGTCTTTTAGTTCATTGAGTTTGGCTGCCATATGGTTATGGTTGACCGAGAAGCCGGAGATCGAGAAATCGGGGTCGATATCGTTGTTGAGCAGCCCTTCTACGTATTTGAAAATGACGTTGTTTTCATAATCCATATGGTTTTTGACCTCCGCCACATAGTCGTCGTAGAATCTGATCAGCAGTAGCGCCACTTCGTTTGTTTCGGAGCAGTTGATGGCTTCGAGCAGATGGTGGCGGATTTTGGGAAGATCGACATCAAGGAATGCGGCATGGGCGCGTTTGAGATAGGCCATGAGCGATGGAAGAGATATGAGCCGAGGGTCGACTTTATTGTCGCTCAGTAGATTGCAGACGCTTAGGAAGGTGTCGGTGTCGACATTATTGGCCTCGCATACCTGACTGACGCTGTTGTCGCCGAATCCGAAAGCTATGTCGAATCTTCCTATTGCCGGGAGCAGCAGGGCGTTGTCGCGGATCAGATCGCGCATGGTGTGTGAGGGTAGATAGCCTTGATGTTTGTGTATCATGTCGAGGGTAAAGTCTAATTTGGGGAGCGCCGGGAGCGCCGGGAGCGCCGGGAGCACTATGAGCACTATGAGCACTATGAGCACTGAGAGCACTGAGAGCACTATGAGCACTGAGAGCACTATGAGCACTGAGAGCACTATGAGCACTGAGAGCGCCGGGAGCACTGAGAGCGCCGGATATCAAAGTTACTCCATTTCCTTCGCAATTCAAAACTTTTTTAAACATATTTGACAATCCGCCCTGCTGTATAGATGAGCATGGATGAGCATAGATGCAGCGGGAAATCACACTATTTTGTCTGTTATTAATACGGTATCGATAATATTTTGTCGGGTCGGTCGAAATCGCTATATTTGCGTTGCTTTGAAAATACTCTTCCGGAGTGTCGGGAGCGTTTTCTACACCGATTTGCTAATTTTTCACACAAGTCAGTTTTTACATGAAAAACCAAATTATCAAGGAGTTTAAGGAAAGATTCACATCATCGCCGACGCTTTACGCTTCGGCGGGTCGCATAAATCTGATCGGCGAGCACACCGACTATAACGGCGGGTTTGTGTTTCCCGGAGCCATCGACAAGGGGATAATGGCGGCCGTGGCCCCTAACGCCGGCGAGCGAGTGCGGGTCTATGCCGTCAATCTCGGTGAGTATGCCGAATTCGGTCTTGAGGAGAAGGATGCTCCGCGGCAGTCGTGGGCACGCTATGTGTTTGGCGTTGCGCGCGAGATCATCAAGCGCGGGGGCACGGTCAAGGGATTTGATGCGGTGTTTGCCGGTGATGTGCCTCTGGGAGCCGGACTGAGTTCGTCGGCCGCGCTGGAGTCGTGTTTCGCTTTCGCGCTCAACGATCTGTTCAACGACAATCGTATCGATCGTATCGAGCTGGCTCGCATCGGCCAGTCGACCGAGCACAACTACTGCGGCGTCAATTGCGGCATCATGGATCAGTTTGCTTCAGTGATGGGTCAGCGCGGAAAGCTGATACGCCTCGATTGCCGGTCGATGGAATATGAGTATTTCCCGTTTGATCCGGCGGATTATGAACTTGTGCTCATTGATTCGAAGGTGAAGCATGAGCTTGCCGGATCGCCCTACAATCGTCGGCGTGAGTCGTGTGAGCGTGTGGCCGCGCGTCTTGGAGTCGAGACGTTGCGCGACGCAACGATGGATATGCTCGAGGCTGCCAAAAGCGATATCAGCGATGAGGATTACAAAAGAGCAAAGTTTGTGATCGAGGAGAAGGAGCGCGTCCTGACTGTGTGCGACGCGCTGCTTGCCGGCGATTATGAGGAGGTCGGTCGACAGATGTATGCCACCCATCGCGGACTGTCGGCGGATTATGAGGTCAGTTGCGAGGAGCTTGATTTCTTGAATGAAGTGGCTCGCGAATGCGGCGTGGCGGGTTCGCGCATAATGGGCGGCGGCTTCGGCGGCTGTACGATTAATCTTGTCGCGAAGGATCGGATGTCGCATTTCGTGACGGAGGCTGTCGGGCGTTTCCGTGAGCGCTATGGTCATGCGCCGGAGGTCTATCCGGTAGTGATCAGTGCCGGGGCACGTCGACTCGATTGAGACGTCGCATCGCTTTGCGATATACTGACGCCCCCCGAATCTCAACGTCTCGGTTGAGATTCGGGGGGCGTTCGGTCGTTGGCCGATTCTGCTGATACACGGCGGATTGTGTGGCAGAGGTGGAGGGATCAGAAGAGCTTGACTACTTCGTAGCAGCAGAACGTCATGACGGCCAGCACAAGGCCGATGGCCGTCTCATAAGGCACAAGCGCCATGCAGCGTTTGAAAGGAAGTCCCATCGTGCCTCCGGTCGCGTGGAAGAATGTGCCGTGAGGCAGATGGTCGAGCACTGTCGCGCCGGAGTTGATCATGGCGGCCGCCCATACTCCCGACACGCCTGTGGCCAGTATTGACGGGGCAAACGAGGCCGAGGCGATGGTCGCGCCCGCCGTGGTCGATGCGGTGGCTGCCGACATCAGTATGCCCGACAACGGTGCCATAAGTGTCTCTCCGAAGCTGCTCGCGGAGAGCCAGCCTACGATGATGCCCGTGATTGATGATGCCTTGATGACTCCGGCTATCGTGCCGGTGCCGATCAGAAGGATGGCCACGCCGGTCATCTTCGAGAGGCCGAGGCTTATGCTGCTCAGGGTCTCGCGCACACGCCCCATGCACAGGATTCCCACAAGGCCGCCTACAGGGAGCGCCACCAACGGGTCGATCACAAACCCGAATATCGGTCGCACAGCCAACAAGAGTATCGCCACGATCGGCCCCGCCAGACTGCTGAAAAGCGAGGGAAGCCGGCGGTTGTCGATTTCGGGATCCACGCTTTCGGGGTCGATCGAAAGGACGCCGTCGTGATTCCCTTTGTAGATCCATTTGATGACGGTGACGGTGAATATCAGCCCCACTATGGCCGCCACGATATTGACAGCCATGACCGACGACAGTGCCACCTTGAAGTTCTCGGCCGCCACGATCGTGTTGGGATTGGGCGAAATGATATTGCCGCATTTGCCGCCTCCGATCATCATCAGCAGCAGTTTTGAGGCCGGTATGCGATAGCGCCGATGGAGCGAGATCGCCACCGGTGCGACCGTGATCACCGCCACGTCGATAAACACGCCGACCGCTGTCAGCAGCATAGTCGAGAGTGCCAGCGCCAGGAAGATATTGTTGCGCCCGAGTTTTTTGATGATGGCGGCCGAGATGGTTTCTGCCGCGCCGGTCTGGATCAGGATTCCGGTCAGCACTCCGGCGGTGATGATGCGCAATATGGCGGGAGTGATATCCTTCACTCCGGCAAACATCTGGTCGATTGTCGCCTCCAGCGGCACGCCGCCGCACAAGCCGCCTACGACGGCTCCGAGGATCAGACACAGGGCTATCGGGACTTTCTTTATTATCAGGAAGATGGCCAGTCCAAGACCAATCAGTA